>CAZERY010000193.1:0-6440 GCA_964514915.1 uncultured Hymenobacter sp. | reverse complement strand
GTTGGCTACCGCGATAATTTTGCCCATAACAACAAACGATATAACAAGGAAACGCGCTACGCGGAAAGAGGTAAAGCTAGCCGAGATTGGCGCTATTCAACTTACAAAATAAGGCTAAAAAAAATGGATTTACCAAGCCTGGTGGGCTAGGAAATAAGAACATCATGCTGACGAAGGAAGCATCTTGGCCGGAGTCACGGGTTAATTGCGCGATGAAGCGACCAAGATGCTTCCTTCGTCAGCATGACGTCTTGAGGGTTCTTATCCTGGGGTTTACTTAGTTACAGCGTGATAGTCTCGCCGATTTTGAGCAGGCGCAGGTTTTTGCCAGCCGCTTTAGCCTCGGCCTGGGCCGCGGCGTGGTCGATGGCAATGACCGGAAACGTGTCGTAGTGCATCCCGATAATCTCGTTGGTGCCGGCCCAGTCGGCGGCTAGTAGCGCGTCGGTAATGCCCATGGTGTAGTTGTCGCCAATTGGCAGCAGCGCCACATCGACCTGGTGCCGTTCCTTGATGAGCTTGATGTCGTAGGTTAGGGCCGTATCGCCGGCGAAGTAAAACGTCTGGCCTTCAATGGTTTTGATAACAAAACCCATTGCCACGCCCGCGTAGGAGCCATCGGGGAAAGAGCTGCTGTGCGCCGCGGCCACGCAGTGCACCGTGCCAAAGGGCAGTACTACCTTGCCACCCAGGTTGGTACCCAGCACGTCGAGGCCCTTGGCGCCAAAGTAGCCGGCTATTTCGGCGATGGCCAAAATCTTGGCGCCGCTGCGCCGGGCGATTTCCTCAGCATCGGCGATGTGGTCGCCGTGGCCGTGCGAGAGCAGGATGTAGTCGGCCGCGATGGCCTCGACATCCACCTCTTTCGCGAGCGGGTTGGGGCGAATGAAGGGGTCGAACAACACGCGGGTTTGGCCGATAGTAGCCAGGAAGCACGCGTGACCCAGATAAGTAAGCTGCATGAGGAAAAGGGAAATAAGCCAAAAAACGGCGCCAATGCACCACCTACCTTTGCAACCGACACTCTAAACAGATGTTTCTACACGAATTGCAATTTTGCTGGCTGGCGCGGCTGGCAATAGTAGCTGGCCTGGCCCAGCTGGTGGCCTGCTCGGGCGCGGGCCCCACGGCTGCCGACGAGCGCCGCGTATTTCGCTACAACCAGCCCGAGGCGCTGACCTCGCTCGACCCCGCGTTTGCCCGCAACCAGGCCAATAGCTGGGCCGTGGCGCAGCTCTACAACGGCCTGCTGGAGCTCGACGCTACCTTGCAGCCCGCGCCCGCGCTGGCCCGGCGCTACCAGATTTCGCCCGATGGCAAGACGTATACCTTTGTGCTGCGGCGCGGGGCGCGCTTTCACGACAGCGAAGCTTTTGCCGGTGGCAAAGGGCGGGCAGTAGTAGCGAGCGACTTTGTGTATTCGTTTCGGCGGCTGTTCGATCCGGCCACGGCGTCGCCGGGCGGCTGGATATTTCGGGGTAAAGTGCTGCAAGACAGCCAGGGAAATATTAGCGATACCTGCTTCGTAGCCGCCAACGACTCCACGCTGCGGATCCATTTGCAAGCGCCATTTATTCCGTTTTTGAGCTTGCTGACGATGCCCTACACCTACGTGGTGCCCCGCGAGGCGGTGGCCAAGTACGGCAAGGACTTTCGCGAGCATCCGGTGGGCACGGGGCCGTTTCAGTTTAAGCTCTGGGATGAGGGCAACGTGCTACTCTACCACCGCAACCCTGGCTACTGGCGGCGCGATGCGCAAGGCCGGCAACTGCCTTATTTAGATGTCGTTGCGATCAGCTTTATCGCCGATCGCAAGACAGAGTTTCTGACTTTCTTGCAGGGCAAGCTCGACTTTTTGAGCGGTATTCGGGAGGGCTCGCGCGACCTTATTCTCAATCCCGACGGCACAGTACGGGCCGACTTCCAGGGCCGATTCAACTTGCAGAAAGCGCCTTATCTCAATACCGAGTACCTCGGCTTTCAGCTCGACTCAACTGGCCTTACCGGCGAGCAGGCCCGGCAGGGGCGCGCCCTGCGCGATGGGCGGGTGCGCCAGGCGCTGAGCTACGCCATCAACCGGCCCGAGCTGCTGGCCTACGTGCTCAACCACGTGGGGCGGCCCGGCGAGTCGGGGTTTGTGCCGGCGGCACTGCCGTCGTTTTCAACCTCGAAAGTACCGGGCTACACTTATCAGCCGCAGCGGGCCCGTGAGTTGCTGCGCGCTGCGGGCTATGGGCCGGGCCACCCGTTGCAGCTGCGCCTGAGCACGGTGGCTGAGCGCAAAGCGGTGGGGGAATACTTGCAGAAAAACTGGGCTGACGTGGGCGTGCAGGTCCAGATTGACATCAACCAGTCGGCCGCCCAGCAGGAGATGGTGGACAATGGCCGCGCCGCGTTTTTCAGCAAAAGCTGGCTCGGCGATTATCCCGACGCCGAGAACTACTTAGCCCTATTCTACTCGCCAAACTTCAGCCCGGCTGGTCCCGACAAGACGCACTATAAATCAGCAGCCTACGACCAGCTTTATGCGCAGGCCATTCGGGAGCAGGACGTGGCCCGGCGCACGGCTCTCTACCAAGCGATGGACCGCCTGATAGTGCGCGACCAGCCGGTAATTTCGCTCTACTATGACGAAATAATCCGCCTCACGCAGCGTAATGTGCGCGGCCTCACCGCCAACCCCATGAACCAGCTGCTGCTCGAACGCGTGCGCAAAGAGTAGCCTTAGCGCTCCGCTTTCAGCCCCGCCAGCGGGTCGAGCTTGCTCTTGAGATAAGCAATGTAGCTCTGCAATGGCGCCGGAATATTTGACTCGGCAGCTACTCTATGGCGCTGCTGCCCGGGCAGGTACACAGTAATAATAGTGGCGGGCAGGTCGCTAATATTACTCGTATAGCTAGGCGCCAGCTGGTTAAAATCGATGCGCCGGGCCTCGTCCAGCATTGCCGTGACGGTAGCCGGGGCGAGGCTCAGCGTGTGCTGGCCCGTGAGGGGCACAAAGCGTTCGCCGTGGTAGCTCACCTGGCCGTTTCGAAATATAGTGGCGGTGTAGGTGGGGCAAGTGCCGTAGCAGGGCGTGCGCTGAAATACCAGCACCGTATCGGCCGGCGCCGTATTGATAGGGATGGTCGAAACGGTGCGGGGCTTGTGCGGCAGGCCAGCTACCGGAGTGGTAGCGGCTGGCCCGGCTGCGCGCTGGGCACAAGCGGGTAATAAAGCGCCTAGGGCAAGTAGGCAGAAAACGTGGAGCCGGGTAGCAAAGAAAGCAGTCATGCTAGCCAATACTCGAAAACTACGCCAAACAGTTGCCCTAGAGCAATGACAGTCCGGTCCGACGGCGGTAGGCCGGTCGACCGGCTTGCGAGCGCCCGACGGCGACCCGATGAGCGCAGGTGGTACGCCCGAGCAACCGGTCGGATGGCTACGCCATCGGACCGGACCGTCCATTGAAGCCGAAGCTGCCCTAGCTAGCTGGCATGCTAAAGAGTTGGCCAATGGCTTACGTGGTAAGAAACTATGGCCAGGCTTTCATTACTCGGTATTTATAAAAAGAATGGCCCCTTACGCACTGCGCAACGGGCCGTCTTTACTAAAGTTAACGCGCTAGGATTTACTCGGCGACTTTTTGGCTTGCGCGTCACGTTCCTGGGCGGTTTTCATGGCCTCGGCTAGCCGCGCCTGGAAGCCACCGGGCTTCTTATCCTTGTTCTTTACCTTGTTAGCTTCGAGCTGGGCGCGAATCTTGGTGTCGTCCACGAAGCTGCGGGTTAGGGCCTGCTGGCCCAGGGTTACGATGTTGGAAACCAGGTAGTACCAGGTCAGGCCCGAAGCGAAGCTGTTCAGCACGAAGAAGAAAATCAGCGGCATGAGGTAGCTGTAGAACTTCATGGGGCCTTGCATGGCCGCTGTGTTCATCTGGTTGCTCTGGTAAGTCATGAAGAGCGTCGAGATGGTCATCAGGATGGTGAAAATGCTGATGTGGCTCCCCAAATACGGCAGCGTGAAAGGCAGGCGAATAACGTTGTCGTACGTGCTCAAGTCGGTAGCCCACAGGAAAGGCTGCTGGCGCAGCTCAATCGCGTTGGGGAAGAACTGGAACATGGCGAATAAAATCGGCAGCGTGAGCAGCGTGGGCACGCAGCCGCTGAGCGGCGATACCCCAAACTGCTGGTACAGCTTCATGGTCTCCTGCTGGGTCTTCACCTGGTCGTCGCCGTGCTTGGCCTTAATCTCATCGAGCTCGGGCTTCAGCACTTTCATGCGGGCCTGGCTTTCGTAGGTTTTATAAGTCAACGGCCACGTTACGAGCTTGATAAGTACCACCAGCAGCAGGATAATCACGCCGTAGTTGCTGATGTACTGCTCCAGAAAGTTGAACGTCGGGATAATGAGAAAGCGGTTGACCCAGCGAAACGGCCCAAAACCCAGGTACACGTTGCGGTCAAAATTCGGCGCGGTGCTCTTGAGCAGGTTAAACTGGTTGGGCCCGAAGAAGAAGCGGTACTGGCCGCCGGCCGCGCTCGTCACGTCGGCTACCGGCAGCGCCAGGGTGGTGCTCAGCGTTTTGATAAACGTCGAGTCGGCCATATTCACGTTGGCATTGAACTGCCCGCTGGCGAAGGGCTGCGAATCGGCGATGAAACCAGCCACGAAGAAATCGTGCTTATCGGCTGCCCACTTGATGGGGCTGGTTATTTTAGCTTCCTCCGGCTTTTCGCTCGCCTCGGCCAGGCTGCCCGGGTCGTCGCTGGCCAGGTAGTGGTTGATAGTAGTGTGGTTGCGATTCTGCTTGAGATCCTGCTCGGTCTGGCGCACGTTATCCACAAATGAGAACGTGAGCGGCTCCTGGGCTACGGCTACGCCGCTGAGCTTCAGGTTATACTTCACCTCGTAGCCCGACTTGGGCACCGAGTAGGTCTGCGTAATGGTGCCGCCGCCCACCGGGGCGGTGAAGGCTAGCTGCTGCCCGCCGTCGGGGCTAGCCACGGGCTCGGCCGCAGCGAAGTTGAGGCCAGCAAAATCTACCGTCTGCCCGCCGGTAGTGTGAAACTTGGTATCGAAGCGGGCGCTTTGGGCATCAAACAAGTCGAGCGGCTTGCCAAAGAACGTCTTGTAGTTGTTGAGGCGCGCAGCCACTATGCGGCCGCCCTGGGTCGAGAAAGTGAGCGTCAGCTCGGGGTTTTTGAGCTCCAGGCTGCGCACCGGGCCAGTGGCCGGGTCGGGCTGGGTTTCGGGCGCGAGGCCGGGAGTCGGGGTAGCCGTTTTGGCAGCGGTGGTAGTGGTGGCCTGGGTTTTGTTTTGCTCCGGCTCTTTTTTGGGCGAGAAGAAAAACAAATAAACCAGGAGCAGGGCCGAAATGAGGAAGAGGCCGGTTGCTTGATTGCGGTCCATTTACAATAAAAAGAATACGAAGGGCAAAGGTACGGCCTAATAAGATTGGTGCTTGGTGCTTGGTGCGTAGTGCCTGGGATAGTTAGTTCCAGGCACCAGGCACCAATTTACTGACCCTTCTTGTGCTGAATGGCGGCCTTCACAAACCGTACGAACAGCGGGTGCGGGTTTTCCACGGTGCTCTTGAGCTCGGGGTGAAACTGCCCGGCCACAAACCAGGGGTGCACCTCGCGAGGTAGCTCAATCACCTCAACCAGGCCCGTTTCGGGGTTGATGCCGGAGGCCGACATGCCGGCTTCCTCAAATCGCGCCAGGTACTCATTATTAAACTCATAGCGGTGGCGATGGCGTTCGCTGATGAGGTTGCGTCCGTAGGCCTTGGCCGCGCGCGAGCCACGCTTGAGCTCGCAGGCGTAGGCCCCGAGGCGCATGGTGCCGCCCTTCTGCGTAATGTCTTTCTGATCGGCCATGAGGGCAATCACTGGGTCGGGCGTGAGCGGACTCATCTCCGTCGAGCTAGCCTCGGGCAGGCCCAGTACGTGGCGGGCGTACTCCACCACGGCCACCTGCATACCCAGGCAAATGCCAAAGAACGGAATGCCCGTTTCCCGCACGTAGCGCACGGCCTCGATTTTGCCCTCGAAGCCGCGCTCGCCAAATCCTGGGGCTACCAGCACGCCATCTACCCCTTCGAGCTGCTGGGCCGCGTTTTCGGGGGTCAGAAATTCGCTCTGAATGGTGCGCACTTTCACTTTACATTCATTGAAAGCGCCGGCGTGAATAAACGCTTCAATGATAGACTTGTAGGCATCGGGCAGCTCGACGTATTTGCCGACCAGCGCAATCGTTACTTCCTCAGTCGGGTTTTTGAGACGGCCCAAAAACTCTTTCCAGCCTTCCAGGTCGGGCGTGTGGCCGCCGTTGAGGCGCAGCTTGCTGATGACGCGTGCGTCGAGCTCCTCCTTCAGCATGAGCAGCGGCACCGAGTAAATGGTGTCGGCGTCGAGGCTTTCGATAACGGAGTTGATTTTGACGTTGCAAAACAGCGC
>CAZERY010000192.1:0-6684 GCA_964514915.1 uncultured Hymenobacter sp. | reverse complement strand
CTGGAGCTCGACCGCGTGCTGGGCTACGAGGCCAACTACGCCGGCACCAGCTTTGCCGACCTCGCCTGGAAGGCCAAGAACATTCCCTACGGCTCGAAGCAGGTGACCATCGTGGCCGATAAGCTGCAACCCGGCTCGCTGGGCGCGGTGGGCTACGACGACGAGGGCGTAAAAACCAAGGAGTGGACGCTCATCAACCAGGGCAAACTCGTTGACTACGAGAAGATTCGCGACCAGGCGCACATCGTGGGCCAGAAGGAGTCGGATGGCTGCTGCTACGCCGACTCCTGGGATTCGGTGCAGTTTCAGCGCATGCCCAACGTGAGCCTGCGCCCTGGCGCCGCCAAGCTGGGCGTGGACGAGCTGATCAGCAAGGTCGATAAGGGAATTTACATTGCCGGCCGCGGCTCGTACTCCATTGACCAGCAGCGCTATAACTTCCAGTTTGGCGGCCAGGTGTTCTACGCCATCGAGAAAGGCAAAATCACCGAAATGCTCAACGACGTGGCCTACCAGGCCAACACCCAAGAGTTTTGGAACTCGTGCGTGGCCGTGTGCGATGCCTCGGACTACCGCTTATTTGGCTCATTCTTCGATGGCAAAGGCCAGCCCTCGCAGGTATCGGCCGTGAGCCACGGCTCGGCTACCTCGCGCTTCAACGCGGTGAACGTCATCAATACGGGCCGCAAGATTGGGTAAAACCGGGCTGTCATGGCGAGCACAGCGAAGCAATCGCACCAGCACGATGGACGAACAATGAGCGCGGATATCGTGCTGGTGCGGTTGCTTCGCTGTGCTCGCAATGACAAGCGATTTTTAACTCAAAACAGAATTTCTCTAACCAAACCTTTACCATCTTGAACAGACGCGACTTTGTGGGCCTCACCGGCCTAGCTACCGGGGCCATCCTGCTCCCGAGTTTCCCAAGCTTTGGCGGCATCCTCGTCGACCCGGCCCAGCTGCTGGAGCCCGGCCTCGACGTAGCCCAGAAAAAGCGGCTGGCCGACGTGGCGCTGAATGCCGCCAAGGCCGCCGGCGCTACCTACGCCGACGTGCGCATTGGGCGCTCGCTCAGCCAGGGCGTGTTTACCCGCGAAAAGCAGGTGCAGAACATCGCCAGCACCGAGAACTTCGGGGTCGGCATCCGGGTTATTGCCAACGGCACCTGGGGCTTTGCGGCCACCAACAACGTGACCGATGCCGGGATTGCCAAGACGGCCCAGCAGGCCGTGGCCATCGCCAAAGCCAACTCGAAAGTGCAGAAGGAGCCCGTGCACCTGGCCGCCCAGCAGGGCTACGGCGAGGTGAGCTGGAAAACGCCGCTGCAAGTCAACGCCTTCGAGGTGCCCGTGAAGGACAAGGTGGACATCTTGCTGGCGGCCAATGCGGCGGCGCTCGAAAACGGCGCGTCGTTCGTCAACTCGGCGCTCTTTCAAGTAAATGAGCAGAAGTACTTTGCCAGCACCGATGGCTCATACATCGACCAGGACATTCACCGCATCTGGCCCACGTTCAGCGTCACGGCCATCGACCGGGCCAGCGGCAAGTTTCGCTCGCGGCAGTCGCTGAGCGTGCCCATGGGCATGGGCTACGAGTACCTCACACCCAAGGCAGCCGACAAAATCGCCGGCCCCGCGGGCTCCGACGTTATCGGCTATAGGAACAGCTACGACATCCTCGAAGACGCGGCCCGCGCCGCCAAGCAAGTCAAGCTGAAGCTCAACGCCAAGTCGGTGACGCCCGGCAAGTACGACCTCGTGCTCGACCCGCACCACCTGGGCCTCACCATCCACGAGAGCGTAGGCCACCCGCTCGAACTCGACCGCGTGCTGGGCTACGAAGCCAACTTTGCGGGCACCAGCTTCGCCACGCGCGAGTGGAAAGCCAAGGGCCTGCCCTACGGCTCGAAGCAAGTCAACATCGTGGCCGACAAGCTGCAAACCGGCTCGCTCGGTGCGGTGGGCTACGACGACGAAGGCGTGAAAACCAAGGAGTGGACGCTCATCGACCAGGGCAAGCTGGTGAACTACGAGAAGATTCGTGACCAGGCCTACATCGTGGGCCAGAAGGAGTCGGATGGCTGCTGCTACGCGCAGTCGTGGCAAGATGTGCAGTTTCAACGCATGCCCAACGTGAGCCTGCGGCCCAGCGCCAGCAAAATGAGCGTCGATGAGCTGGTGAGCAAGGTGGACAAGGGCATTTACATTGCCGGCAACGGCTCGTTTTCCATTGACCAGCAGCGCTATAACTCGCAGTTTGGCGGCCAGGTATTCTACGCCATTGAGAAAGGTAAAATCACCGAAATGCTCGAAGACGTGGCCTACCAGACCAACACGCTCGAATTTTGGGGCTCGTGCGCTGGCAGCTGCGACCAGTCGGACTACCGCTTCGCTGGCTTCTTCAACGACGGCAAGGGCCAGCCTTCGCAAAGCTCGGCCGTGAGCCACGGCTCGGCCACCTCGCGCTTCAACGGCGTGAACGTCATCAACACCGCCCGCAAAATCGGATAAATCATTAAGCTGTTAGCTTGTAGCTCTTAGCTGTCAGCTTCGTTCGAGAAGCGCAGCTGAGGCAACAAGCTAACAGCCAACAGCTAGTAGCTAACAGCTAAAAACCCCATGGCAATCCTTTCCCAAACCGAAGCGCAGGATATTCTTAAGAAAGTCCTCAGCTACAGCACGGCCAATGAGTGCGAGGCCAGCCTCCAGGGCAGCCTCGAAGGCAACGTGCGCTCGGCGCGCAACTCCATCAGCACGTCCGGGGCTGTCGACAACGTGTCGCTGGCCGTGACGGCTTACTTTGGCAAGCGCTCGGGCACCGCCACCTGCAACCAGTTCGACGAAGCCACCCTGCGCCGCTGCGTGCAGCGGGCTGAAGAAATCGCCCGGCTAGCGCCCGAAAGCCCCGAGTCCATGCCGCTACTGGGGCCCCAGACTTACTTGTCGTCGCCCCAGTCGTTTGCCCAAAGCACGGCCGACATTACGCCCGACTACCGCGCCAGCCAGATGGCGGCCAGCATGCAGTACTGCGACAGCAAAAAGCTGTCGTCGGCGGGCTTTCTCAACGACCGCGCGGGCTTCGTGGCCCGGCGTAACTCGAAGGGCCTCGAAGCCTACCAGCGCATCTCGAACCTCGATTTCAGCATCACCGTGCGCACGCCCGACGGGCAGGGCTCGGGCTACGCCGCTACGGACTTCACTGATATCAAGAACTTTGATGCCGCCCGCCTCACGGCCGTAGCGGCCGGCAAAGCCGCGTCGTCGGTGGGCGCCAAGGCCATTGAGCCGGGCAAATACACCGTTATCCTGGAGCCTAACGCCCTGCTCTCGGGCGTCGACACTTCGCTGATGGGCGCGCTCATGCAGTCGTTCGACGCGCGCAACGCCGACGAGGGCCGCAGCTTCCTGAGCAAAAAAGGCGGGGGCAATCGCAAGGGCGAGAAGATGTTTGATGAGCGCGTGACCATCTACTCCGACCCCACCAACGCCGAGGTGCCTAACCTGACTTTTGCGGCCGATGGCCGGCCCCAGCAGCGCACTACCTGGATTGAAAAGGGCGTGGTGAAAAACCTGTATTCCTCGCGCTACTGGGCCGAGAAAAGCGGCATTCCGTCGCTGCCCAACCCCGGCAACTTCATCATGGAAGGCGGTACCAAAAGCACCGCCGACCTCATCAAAGGCACCCAAAAAGGCATTTTGGTGACGCGCCTGTGGTACATCCGCCCCGTTGACCCCCAGACGCTGCTGTACACGGGCCTCACGCGCGACGGCACGTTCTACATCGAGAACGGCGCTATCAAGTTTCCGGTCAAGAACTTCCGCTTCAACGAGAGCCCCATCATCATGCTCAACAACCTGGAGGAGATCGGCCGCCCGGTGCGGCTCTCCGGCAACCTGGTGCCGCCGCTCAAAATCCGCGACTTCACCTTCACCAGCCTCTCCGACGCGGTGTAAGTGGGCAAAAAAGAACGTCATGCGACCGAAAGGCCGCATGACGTTCTGGGTTTAGCAGTTTACCAGAGATTGGTAGTTGCCCGCTAGCCTACTTGCCAAACTGAAGGGCGGCGTAGAGCTGGAAAACCCGGTTTTTCAGGCGCGGGTCGTTGATGCCGCTTAGGTTTTTGGCGTCGTTGATGTCGTTGAGGCCCGCCACGAAGCGCCCGCCGATGGAGAGGGAGCTGAATTTCAGGCCAACTCCGGCGGCCAGGCTGAAGTCGCCGCGCTTGTACTGGTCGGTGGCCGACTGGTTGACTTGCCCGTAGCTAGCCGAGCCGTTGGTGTTGTTAATCTGGACTTTGCCATCCTGATTGGCGCTAACCAGGTAGCCAAACTGCGGGCCGGCCTCGACGAAAACGGGGCCCAGCGTGACCTTCGCTAGCACCGGCACCGTGAAGTAGTGGAGCTTGGTTTGGTAGTCGGTGTAGACTCCTTTGAGGTCGCTGCCCTGCACCGAGTACTGCACTTCGGGCTGAATAGAGAGCGGCCCCAGGATATTAATCTGGTACAGAATGCCGACGTGGTAAAACGTCTTGTAGCTGGCATCTTCACCGTCGCGGCCTTGCAGCTGGGCAAAGTTGAGGCCGCCCTTCACCCCAAACTGGGCGTGGGCCTGGGGAGCCAGCAGCAGGCTAGCTCCAAAAATCGACAAACCGGTGATTACTAATTTCATGGTAGAAGATTGTAAAAGAGGAGAAATGCGGTAGCGAATAGGGCCGGACCGAAGTCCAGCCTAAGTCCCTAACGACAAAAGCACCGTTTCCGATACCTCCAACGCAACCCTCGGGCCCGCCGGGCCATCTTTTTAGCTCGCGGTTTCTAGTTTCTATGCCTACGCCCTTCACGTTTGTGCGCCTCAGCTACCACTCCGGCGATTGGGATGCCGTGGATGAGCGCATGCCGGCCAACCTGCTGCACTCGCTGGTGCAGTACACCACGGTGCCCGTCGCGGCCCAGGAAAAAGTGGTAGCCCTCGACAGCCCCGAGCTGTTTGGCTACCCGTTTTGCTACCTTTCGGGCCACCGGCTGGTGCAGTTTTCGGCCCAGGAGAAAAAGAATTTTACCCAGTACGTGCGCAATGGCGGCTTCGTATTTGTGGACGACTGCAACCACGACATCGACGGGCTCTTCGCCCGCTCCTTTGAGGAGCAGATGCGCGCCTGTTTTGGGGCCACGGCCCTGAAGAAGATTCCTAAAACGCATCCTATTTATAGCCAGTTCTTTACCTTCGCCGACGGCCCGCCCAACACGGGTTTCGAGCTGAACGGCTGGGGCGACGACCTGGTGCACGACTATCTCAAGGGCATCGAAATAAACGGCCGGCTAGGAGTGCTCTATTCTAATAAAGACTACGGCTGCGAGTGGGATTACGACTTTCGCAACAAGCGCTTTCTGGCAGAAGACAACACCAAGTTTGGGGTCAATATTCTGCTCTATGCATTATCCTAAGCTGTTAGCTACCAGCTACTAGCCGCTGGCTTTTTCTTTACCTAACCGAATGTGAGCTAACGGCTATCAGCTACTAGCTAACAGCCAAAAGAATGACCGAACAAGACGTAAAAACCTTACTCGCTAAGCTGCCGCTGCTCAAGGCCGAAATCGGCAAAATCATCGTGGGCCAGGAAGCCGTGCTCGACGAGGTGCTGGTGGCGCTGCTGGCCGGCGGCCACGCCCTGCTCGAAGGCGTGCCCGGGCTGGCCAAAACGCTGCTCGTGCGCACGCTGGCCTCGGCCACCGACCTGCCGTTTCGCCGCATCCAGTTCACGCCCGACCTTATGCCAACCGATATTCTCGGCACCGAGGTGCTGGAAGAAGACCACGGCACCGGCCGGCGCTCGTTCAAATTCAACCCCGGCCCCATTTTCGCGAGCCTCGTGCTGGCCGACGAGATCAACCGCACGCCGCCCAAAACCCAGGCCGCGCTGCTCGAAGCTATGCAGGAAGGCCACGTGACGTACGCCGGCCAGGAGCACGCGCTGCCCAAGCCGTTCTTTTTGCTAGCCACCCAAAACCCGATCGAGCAGAGCGGCACCTACCCGCTGCCCGAGGCCCAGCTCGACCGCTTTTTGCTGTACGTGCGCATCGGCTACCCCACCGAGCAGGAAGAAATGGCCGTGCTCAGCGGCACCACCGGCGCGGCCCGCGCCGAGGTAAAATCCATCCTGGGCGGCGACGACATTCGGCAGTTGCAGCAGCTGGTGCGCCAGGTCAGCCTGAGCCCCGAGCTACTGAGCTTCGTGAATCGGCTGGTGCGCGCCACCCGCCCGGCTACGTCGGAAGTCAAGTTTATCAAGAACTACGGCCGCTGGGGCGCCGGCCCGCGCGCCGGCCAGGCGCTCATCCTCTGTGCCAAGGCGCGGGCGCTGCTGCAAGGCCGCTTCGCCGCCACGCTCGACGACGTTAAGGCGCTGGCTCCGCCCGTGCTGCGCCACCGCGTGCTGCTGAACTTCAACGCCGAAGCTGAAAACCTGACGCCCGATGATGCCGTGGCCGAATTGCTGAAGGCGGTGGCTGTTTAATTAAACACATGCTCTCTCCCGAACTCCTGTACGCCCTGCGCAACCTGCCGCTCGCTGCCCGCCAGGCGGCCGAGGGATTCCTGGCGGGCGCCCACGCCAGCCGGCGGCACGGCGCAGGCATGGAGTTCAGCCAGTACCGGCCCTACCAGCCCGGCGACGACCTGCGCCGC
>CAZERY010000191.1:0-6691 GCA_964514915.1 uncultured Hymenobacter sp. | reverse complement strand
GCCTGGGATGCGGCCCGCAACCAGCAGGTTTTTGGCAAGTGCAATAATCCTAATTACCACGGCCACAACTACGACCTTACCGTGCGCCTCACGGGGGAAGTAGACCCCGCCACGGGCTACGTCTTTGACCTCAAGCAGCTCAGCGACATTATTAAACAGCAGGTGCTCAACCGATTCGACCACCGCAACCTCAACCTCGACACGGAAGATTTTCGGGAGCTAAACCCCACGGCCGAAAATATTGCCGTCGTTATCTGGCGCCGGCTGCGCGCGGTGCTACCAGCGGGGCTAGCCCTGGCCGTGACGCTCCACGAAACGGACCGTAATTTTGTGGAATACTATGGAGAATAAGACCCCTGGCCGGCCCACCCACGATGCCGGCCGCCCTGCCGGGCCTGGACCCGATGGGCACCTGCCGGCCGGCCTGCGCACCCCGCTGCGCGTCGATGCTTTTGCCCGCACCGATGACGAGAAAATTGCCGCCATTACCGGGCACTTCCGCGCCATTATGGATGAGCTAGGCCTCGACCTGACCGACGATAGCCTGGCCGGCACGCCCCATCGGGTAGCCAAAATGTTTGTGCAGGAATGGTTTAAGGGCCTCAACCCGGAGCACCGGCCCGAGATGCGGCTGTTTGAAAACCGCTACGGCTACCAGCAGCTGCTGGTGGAGCGCGACATCACGCTCTTTTCGTGCTGCGAGCACCACTTTGTGCCCATTATTGGCAAAGCGCACGTGGCCTACCTGCCTGGCGACCATGTAGTTGGCCTTAGCAAGCTTAACCGGGTGGTGCAGTACTATGCCCGCCGGCCGCAGGTGCAGGAGCGCCTTACGCGGCAGGTAGCCGAGCACCTGCGCCACAGCCTGGGTACCCCCGACGTAGCCGTGCTCATTGAGGCCGACCACCTGTGCGTGATGAGCCGCGGCGTGAACGACACGAGTAGCTCGACCATCACCAGCGAATATGGGGGTAAATTTCTGGAAGACAGCCAACTGCGCAATGAGTTTTTGCGACAAATTGGCAAATAGGCCACGGCTACCCTGCCTTTGCTAGCCGGAACGACCTTTTACCTACTCAGCCTTCTTAAAGTACATGAAAATCCTCATCACCGGCGGCACGGGCATGATTGGGCAGCGCCTCGCGGAGCTGCTCATCGATGGTGGCCACGAGGTAGCGCTGCTCACGCGGGACCCTCAGAAAACCAGCCATTTCCGGCTGTTTGGTTGGGATCCGCAGGCGGGCACTATCGACCCCACCGCCGTGCCCTACGCCGACTGCATCGTGAACCTCGCCGGTAGCAGCGTGGCCGACGGCAAGTGGACGCCCGAGCGCAAGCAGGAGATCGTGCGTAGTCGCCTCGATGGGCTCGAGCTGCTGCACCGCGAGCTAGCCCAGCCGGGCCACCACGTCAGGACGCTGCTATCGGCCTCGGCCATTGGTATTTATGGCGACCGGGGCGGTGAATTATTATACGAAAACTCGCCCACGGCATCCCCAGCCGACGATTTTCTGGCTGATGTGGTGCTGCAATGGGAAGCCGCCGCCCGCGCCATTGGCGCGCTGGGGCCGCGCGTGGTGCTGCCGCGCATCGGCATCGTGCTCAGCCCCGAGGGCGGGGCGCTGGTGCCCATTGCCAAAACGGTGCGCTACGGGGCGGGCGCCCCACTCGGCTCGGGCCGGCAATACATGAGCTGGGTGCATCTCGATGACGTATGCCGGCTGTTTGTGCAAATGCTCGAGCACGAGCTTTGGCACGCTGAATATAACGCCGTAGCACCGCACCCGGTTACCAATCAGGAGTTTACCGAGACTCTGGCCCAGGTAATGCACCGCCCGCTGCTGCTGCCCAAAGTGCCGGCTTTTGGCCTGAAGCTAGCCATGGGCGAAATGAGCGAGATCGTGCTGGGCTCGCAACGCGTGAGCGCCGACAAGGTGCTGAGCCAGGGTTTCACGTTTGAATACCCGAAGCTGCGCGAGGCGCTGGAATCGTTTTACGAGCAGTAAGCCGGTTTATTTCTCGCTTAAAATCAACTCAGTAGCTTCTACCAGGCTAGCCACCGGGGGAGCGTAGCCCACGGCCTCAGTGTGGCCTACCATGATGCCCCGCACGCCTACTTTGGCCCCGGCTTCGAGGTCGCGGGCGCGGTCACCAACTATCCAGCAGCGGGCCGGGTCGAGGCGAAAGCGGGCGATAGCTTTTTCCAGCATTCCGGAGTCGGGCTTCCGAAAAATAGATTCGCTGACGGAAGGGTGATTTTCGGAAAAATATAATGCATCCAGCTTATAGCCAGCTGCTTGCTGCAACAATTCGTGGCAGGCAAACACGTCGGCCCGGGTATACAGGCCCTTGGCAATGCCCGCCTGGTTGGTAACTACGATGAGGTAGTAGCCAGCCGCCTTGAGGCGAGCGAGGCTCTCGGGCACACCCGCCGAGATGCGGAAGCGTTCGGGCGTCCAGACGTAGTCGCCGAGCTCGTCGTTCAGCACACCGTCTCGGTCCAGGAAAATTGCTCGGTTCATGGGTTAGCTGGTAGACTTATTCCTGAATTAAGAAAGTGGAAGAAAATCGTCCGTCATGCTCATCTGGCGTCCCCTTGTCGAAGCATCTCTACCGCGCCGTTCGGGTTTCGTTCAGTAGAGATGCTTCGGCAAGGGGACGCCAGATGAGCATGACGTTCTTGTTCGTTTTTTTTCATTTAGGAACCAGGCTAGTGGCTGATAGCGGCTAGCTTTCGGCCCCAAATAAAAACAAAGCTACCAGCTACCAGCTATCAGTTAAAAGCTCAGAACCAATGCGCATTGCTATTATTGGCGGCGGCCTTACGGGGCTCACGCTGGCTTATTATCTTCAGCAAGCAGGGGTTGCGTACGACCTCTTCGAAGCCGCCGACCGGCCGGGAGGCAACTTGCACTCGCCGCTGGCCGAGGCTGGCTACCAGCTCGAAGCCGGTCCCAACTCGCTGCTGCTCAGCCCCGAGCTGGAAGAGCTGCTGCACGAGCTAGGCTTGCAGGATAGCATTCAGGAAGCTGCCCCCGTGAGCCAGCACCGCTACGTGCTGCGCGGCGGCGCGTACCAGGCGCTGCCCGCTTCGCCGCCCGCTCTGCTGGCCAGCCGCTTTTTTGGCTTAAAAACCAAGCTAGGGCTGCTGCGGGAGCTGCTGCGCCGCCCCGCGCCGCCCGTGCCGGGCGAAACGGTGGGCGCGTTTTTTGAGCGGCACTTTGGGGCCGAAGTGGTGGCGTACGCGGTCAACCCCTTCGTGGCGGGCATCTACGCCGGCGACCCGCACGAGCTGCTGCTCGCGCTCACCTTTCCGCAGCTAGCGGCGCTGGAGCAGCAGTACGGCTCGGTGCTCCGCGGCTTGGCGGCGGGCCGCCAGCAGGGTGGCGGCGGGCGCCGCCGCACCATCACGCTACGGGGCGGCGTGCAGACCCTCACCGATGCGCTGGCAGCGCGGCTCACCGCCTACCACCCGGGACAGGCAGTCACGGGTATCAGTCAAAACGAAGCTAACCAGTACGTTGTCGTCGTCGAGCAGCAGCCCCTGGCTAGCTTCTACTCGCACCTGGCGCTGGCCGTGCCGGCCTACGTTGCCGCCGCGCTGCTGCGCCCCTTGCACCCTGGCGTGGCCGCGGTGCTGGCTGCCGTGCGCTACCCGCCCATGACGCTCGTGTACTCGGCCTACGACCGCGCCGCCGTGGCCCACCCGCTCGCCGGCTTTGGCGCGCTAAACCCCCAGGTAGAGGGCACCTACTCGGCGGGCGCCATCTGGACCAGCTCTCTTTTTCCCGACCGGGTGCCGGCGGGGCAAGTGCTATTTACGAGCTTTGTGGGCGGCGCGCAGTTTGCCCGGCAAGCGCAGGAGCCGGCGGCCAGCCAGCTCGCCGCCGTCGATGCCGAGCTGCGCCGCCTCTACGGCATCTCGGCCGCCCCGCGCTGGCAGCACCGCTACTACTGGCCGCGGAGCATTCCGCAGTTTGACGCCCACCTGGCGGCCGCCCGGGCCGCGGTGGCCCCGCTCCGAGCCGAAAATATTGTGGCCGTGGCCAACTGGCAAGCCGGCGTGAGTGTGCCCGACTGTGTGCGCTACGCGCGCCAGCTGGCCAGCGACTTAGCCAAGCCGACTGGGGTTGAAGCTACGGCCAGCCAGCCCAGTTGAAATCCTGGAATCTCATCGGTCAACTTTTCTTTGTGCAACCCTATTCTACGGGCTCTTATCTTTGCAAGCAATGAGTAATACGGCCGCCGGATTGGTGCTTATTCCGACGTACAATGAGCGGGAAAATGTGGAGCTTATCATTCGGGCAGTGCTGGAGCTGCCGAAGGATTTTCACGTCCTGATAATTGACGACGGCTCGCCCGACAGCACGGGCGCCTTGGTGCGCGCACTCTTGCCAACGTACCCGGGCCGGCTGTTTTTGGAAGAGCGGGCGGGCAAGCAAGGGCTGGGCACGGCCTATATTTTTGGCTTTTGCTGGGCGTTGGCGCGAGGCTATCCCTTTATTTTTGAGATGGATGCCGATTTTTCGCACAATCCGCAAGACCTGCTGCGTCTCTACGATGCCTGTGCCGTGCAGGGCTACGACCTGGCCATCGGCTCGCGCTACAGCGAGGGCGTGAACGTAGTAAACTGGCCCATGAGCCGGGTGTTGCTGTCGTATTTCGCCTCAAAGTACGTGCGCTTTATCACCGGCATGCCCATCGATGACGCCACAGCGGGCTTCAAGTGCTACTCGGCCAAAGTATTGCAAGCCCTCGATTTGCGCAAGGTCCGCTTCGTGGGCTACGCCTTCCAGATTGAGATGAAGTGGCTAACTTATTGCCTAGGCTTCCGCATTAAGGAAGTCCCCATCATCTTTACCGACCGTACGCGGGGCCAGTCCAAAATGTCGAAAGGCATCGTCACCGAAGCGCTGTTTGGGGTAATTCAAATGAAGGTGAACAGCTGGCTGCGCCCCCCGCACCGCCTCGGTGCGACGCCGCCCGACCTCAGCCCGGTAGCAGCTAACTAAAAACAGCCGGCCACACCTTCGCCACGCAGCGGCGTTTTGCGTATTTACCAGCCAGCCCCCGCCTGGATGGAAAATACGCCCTTACTCTGGATTTTATTTAACTTATTCGTTATCGGGCTATTACTGCTCGATTTGCTGGTTTTCAATCGCCGCGCCCACGTCGTGCAGCTCAAGGAGGCCCTGGGCTGGAGCCTTTTTTGGATTACGCTTTCGCTGGGTTTCAACTACCTCGTGTACCGCACCATGGGCCACGCAGCGGGCCTGCAGTGGCTAACGGGCTACCTGGTAGAAAAGGCGCTGAGTGTGGACAATCTGTTTGTCTTCTTGCTCATTTTCACTTACTTCAAAGTACCGGCCGAGTACCAGCACCGCATCCTGTTTTGGGGCGTGCTGGGGGCGCTGGTACTGCGCGGCATTTTCATCGTGGCGGGGGCCGCCCTGCTCGCCAAGTTTCACTTTTTGCTCTACCTGCTGGGGGCGTTCTTGGTTTACACGGGCGGGCGCATGGCGCTCAGCAGCAGTGGCGAGCCCGAAATTGACCCCCACGGCAACCCTATCGTACGCTTTCTGAGCCGGCACATCCCCCTTACGAAGGAGCTGGACGGCGGCCGGTTTTTTACCAAGCGCGCGGGCAGGCGCCTGGCCACGCCGCTGCTGGCGGTGCTCGTGATGGTCGAGACAACCGATGTCGTTTTCGCGGCCGATTCCATCCCGGCTATCCTGGCCATCTCGCGCGATACGTTCGTGGTCTACACCTCCAACGTGTTTGCGCTGCTCGGGCTGCGGGCGCTGTACTTTGCCCTGGCTAGCCTCATGAAGCTCTTTCACTACCTGCACTACGGCCTGGCGCTGATCCTCATTTTTATTGGCGGTAAGCTGCTGGCGGAAGATTTTTTGCGCGAGCATTTCAACCTCGTGCTTCCCCTGCCGGTTTCGCTCGGGATAGTGGGGCTGTTGCTGCTGGGCTCGGTAGCGGCGTCGGTGTTATGGCCCAAGCCCGCCGAGTCCGCCTAACTCGTTTCTTGCTGGTTTCAGCCGGCCCCACCACCTGCTTCTACTTTTACTTAAACACCTCATTCCCTTGTCTTTTCTTGCCGAACACCTGGCGCAGGGTTTTAGCCAAATGCCAAAAACGCTCTCTTCCAAATACTTTTATGATGCAGTGGGCAGCCGGCTTTTCCAGCAGATAATGGGGCTGCCGGAGTATTACCCGACGCGCACCGAACTAGCTATTTTTCAGGAGCAAGGCTCCGCCATTGCGCAAGCGCTGCGTGCTGGTGCCACGGCCGGCCAGCCGCTGGCCGTGGTCGAGCTGGGCGCCGGCGATGGCCTGAAAACCAAGCTCTTGCTACGGGCGCTGCTAGCCTTGCCCGCCGCACCGCCCCTCACCTACGTACCGGTTGATATTTCGCCATCAGCCCTCGATGAGCTGGTGGCTACGCTGCGCCAGGAGCTGCCCGCGCTGCCCACCGCCCCGCTCGCCGCCGAGTACAGTGCGGCGCTCGCCGCGCTGGCCGCCCGGCCCGAGCCCAAGGCGGTGCTTTTTGTAGGCTCAAACGTTGGCAACTTTGAGCCGGCTGAGCAGCGCGCCTTTTTGCGGGCGCTGGCCGCGCCGCTCACTCCCGCCGACCGCCTGCTGGTGGGCTTCGACCTGCGCAAAGACCCGCGCCGCATCCGGG
>CAZERY010000190.1:0-6700 GCA_964514915.1 uncultured Hymenobacter sp. | reverse complement strand
CGGTGAGCGAGGACGACCTCACGCGCCTGACCGAAATCCGCATCAAGCGCATCTCCAAATACGATGGTTTCAAGGCTGAGGAGTACATCCAAAAGCTCGATGCCGAGCTGGCTGAAGTGGCCGACCACTTGGCGCATCTCACGCGCTACGCCATCCATTACTTCGAAAACCTGCTGAAAAAGTACGGGGCCAGCCGCGAGCGCAAAACCCAGTTGCGCACGTTTGATGTAGTTACCGCTCAAAAGGTTGCGATAGCCAACCAAAAGCTCTACGTGAACTACCAGGATGGCTTCGTGGGCTATGGCCTGAAGAAAGACAAAGACAAAGAGGACTTGGTGAAGCACGTAGCTGATTGCTCAGACCTCGACGACATCATCGCTATTCGGCGCGACGGCACCTTCGTCGTATCAAAAATTGCGGAGAAAACTTTTGTAGGTAAAGACCTGCTGCACGTAGGCGTATATAATAAGAACGACGACCGGCTGGTGTACAATATGGTATACGTGGACGGGGCCAGCGGCATCAGCTTCGCCAAGCGCTTTCTGGTGACGGGCATCACCCGCGACAAAACCTACGACCTCACCAAGGGCACCAAGGGCACCAAGACGCTGTATCTCACCGCTAATCCTAATTCGGAGAGCGAAACCGTTACTATTCAGCTCTCGGATAAAGCTCCGGCGCGGGTCAAGCAGTTTGAGTTCGATTTTGCCGAGTTAGCCATCAAGGGCAAGGGCTCAATGGGCAACATTGTGACCAAGCAGCCGATTAAAAAAATCACTCAAAAATCGCTGGGTGACAGCACGCTAGGCGGGCGCGAGGTGTTTTTCGACAGCGTGGTGAGTAAGCTCAACCACACCGGGCACGGCCGCTACCTGGGCACCTTCGATACCGAGCACTTGGTGCTGGTCGTGTACCGCGATGGCTCGTATGAGCTGACGGCGCCTTCGACGGCTACGCATTTCGACGTGCCCAACATCCTGCTATTGCGCAAGCTGGAGCCCGACACGGTGGTAAGCGCCGTGTACGTAGACGGGGAAACGAAGCTTCACTACGTCAAGCGGTTCCACATTGAAACCACGACTCTGGACAAGCACTTCACGTTTATCGCCGAAACCAAAGGCTCGAAGCTGCTGGCGGCCACCGCTTTTGCGGAGCCCGAAATTGAAATCAAGTTACAGCGCGATAAAAAAGCCGATAAGGAAATCGAAAACGTGCGTCTCGACCAGTTTATCGAAGTAAAAGGCTGGAAGGCGATGGGCAATAAGCTCAACTACTACAAGATACACGCCCTTACGCTGCTGACTGATGAAGGCCCCGACCCGGTGCGGCGCGAAGCCAAACGGCGCGGCGCGGCCAAAGCAGAGGTTGAGGTCGAGGGTGGGAGCGAAGCTACTGCAGAGGAGCCAGAAACGCCAGTGGCCGTAGATGTTACGGCGGAAGAAGTAGCCCAGTCGCAAGCGCTGTTGCGGCGGCCCAAAGCGCAGTTGGGGTTATTTTAAGCAGTACAGTAGTCAACAGTTCGGCTGGCCTCGCGCCCGTCGTGATCCCAGAAGCTATGGCGTGGCTGTCCCTTTTGCTGAGTTCCGTAGGGCTGACGCTGGTGCTGGCCGCAGGCAGTGGTGGGGCCGTGCGGGCGCAGCAAACAACCACTGCTCAGCCTTCTCTGCCGGCGGCTGTGGAGGCTAGCGAATTACGTAGTTCGCTAGCTTCTACCACTTCGCTGGCCCCCGACTCGGTAGCGCTGCGCCAGCACTTGCGCCAAGCTGCCACGCTCCAGCAAAAATTTAAGGACTCGGAGGCCCTGGCCGAATACCAGGCTGCGCTCAAAATAAACCCTCACCACTACGCCAGCTTGTGGCGGGCGGCCGTCCTAAGCGTGAGCATTGGCAATCGCTACTCCGATGAAACCCGGAAAAGCGCCTACTTTGCGGCCGCCCACCAGTACGCCGACCAAGCCCTAGCCGCCGCCCCCGAACGCGGGGAAGGTAACTATGCTATGGCGCTAGCTTTGTTTAGCGAAGCCAGCTTGCTGAGTGCCCGCAGCCGGCTGCGCACGTTTAAGGAGTTGCGCACGCACGTGTTCCTCGCCGCCGAGCACCGCCCCGATTTGCCCGAAGCCTGGCAGCTGCTGGGCCGTTGGTACTACCGGGTAGCCCATTATAATATCCTGGAGAAAACGTTTTCGAAGGTTTTTCTGGGTGGCTACCCGCAGGGCGCGACCTCCAAAAAAGCGATTGAAGCGCTCGAAAAAGCTCACCACCTAGATCCCGGCCGCATTCAGTATTACTACGACTTAGCCCGTATGTATAAGTACCAGGGCAACCGCCGCCTCGCCCTGGCTCTGTTGCAGGAAGCCATTAAACTACCCACCTACACCAGTGAGGACTTGACCATCAACCGACTCTGCCAGCAATTGCTATTGCCGCTGGTACGCGCCACTACCCGGCACGACCGCCTGCACGCCCGTTGGTATGAAGGCCTGAAAATAAGCACGCCAGCTGAGGGTAGTAGAACCATCAATTAAACTGCCGGGGCGCCAACGCTGTCGGGTAGTTTATTCGCTGGAGCTTGCCGAAATTTGCGGGCCGGGCTTCTCCTCAGTTTTCCCTATGCCAGTGCCTTATCCGTCTATGCCTCGCTGGTCATTGCTGCTGCTAACCCTGCTAGCGGCCTGCCAAACTGCCCCCACTGAGCGCCCCGATACCCTCGTAGACCTGGCTACTGTGCAAAGCGGCCCGCGCGTGCAGGCCGACGAGTTGGACGGGGCCATTCGCCAGCAGCCGCAGAATACCGCGCTGCTAGCCCGGCGGGCCACCCTGCGCTTGGCGGCTGGCCAGCCCACGGCTGCCTTGCGCGATGTGAACGCCGCCCTCGAAATTGATAACCAGGCTGGCGACCTGTATTTCTTGCAAGCGCGGGCCTTGCGGGCGCTTGGCCGCCTAACGCAAGCTTTGGCCGCTGCCCACCAAGCGGGTGATAATGGGTTTAGCTCGCCCGACTTACCGCTGCTCGAAGGTGAAACGCACCTGGCTGCCCGGCAGTACGAGGCCGCTTTAGAAAGCCTTGACCGCACGCTGCGCCTCGACCCCGACCAGCCCGCCGCGCTCTTTTATAAAGGCTTGGCTTACGCAGCTACTGCTGACACGGCCCAGGCCCTTAGCTACTTGCAGGCAGCGCTCGCCCGTGACCCTCGCCAGCCCGAAATCCTGCATCAGCTAGCTTTTCTACTGAATGCCTACCGGGTGCCGGCCGAAGCGGCTCGCTACGCTTCTCGGGGCCTGCGCCTCGACTCTACTTCTGGGGCGCTAGCCTACGACTACGGCCGTCAGCTGGAGCTACAAGGCCAACCCGATAGCGCCTGGCACTATTACCGCCGCGCCCTGCGCCTCGATACTTCCCAATACCGAGCCGACTATCGCTTAGCGCTGGCTGCCAGTGCTTATGGCCAGCGCCCGGCTCTGTTGATTCCGCATTTGCAGCGGGCCCTGCGCCATAGTGCGCACTTGCCGCAGGCCCGTGCCTTACTAGCGGAGGCCCTGGAGGCCCAGCACCGGCTACCCGAAGCGCTGACGCAGTTTCGACTGCTAGTAGCTGAAAACCCGGGTAATCAACACTGGACGTACAAAGTATGGAAAGCTGGGGCAGTGGTTCAGGCTGCTTTGCCCGATAGCCTGCGTACTTCTCCCCGCTACTATTACCCCGCGCCACCGGCCGCCCCAACGCCTCGATCAGTCGGAGCGGTGCCGGCTTTGCCGCTGCGCACCCCACGGTAGTGGGGCAAATGCGTAGATCCTCGGCTACCTCGTTGCTTTTCCTCTTCCCAGCGGGCGTAACTTGCGCCTGCTTTGCGCCCACCGCAGGCAATAGTTTATGCTCCACCTCACCCTCCCCGACGGCTCCGTCCGCCAAGTCGAAGCTGGTTCGACGGGCTACGACCTCGCCGCTAGCATCAGCGAAGGCTTAGCTCGCAATGCCTTGGCCGTAAAAGTAAACGGCGAAATTCGCGACCTGCACCGCCCCCTCACCGAGGATGCTACCCTCGAAATCCTCACCTGGAATGAGGCCGGTGGTAAGCAAACTTATTGGCACTCCTCAGCTCATCTCATGGCCGAAGCGCTCGAAGCACTATACCCCGGCGTAAAATTAGCCATTGGCCCAGCTATTGAAAATGGCTTTTATTACGACGTGGACTTAGGCGAAGGCCGCACGATTTCGAGCGATGACTTCCCGGCTATCGAGAAGAAAATGCTTGAGCTAGCCAAGAATAAAAGCAAGTTCGAGCGCCGCGAAGTGCCTAAGGCCGAAGCTATTGCCTACTTCACCGAAAAGCAGGATCCTTATAAGCTAGAGCTGATTGATGGCCTCGAAGATGGTAACATTACCTTCTACTCACAAGGCGATTTTACCGACCTCTGTCGTGGGCCGCACATCCCCGATACGGGCCCCATCAAGGCGGCTAAGATCATGAACGTAGCTGGCGCTTACTGGCGCGGCGACGAAAAAAATAAGCAGCTGACCCGCCTCTACGGCATCACGTTCCCCAAGGCTAAAGACCTCACCGAGTACCTCGAAAAGCTCGAAGAAGCCAAGCGTCGAGACCACCGCAAGCTGGGTAGGGAACTAGAGTTATTCGCTTTTTCGGAGAAGGTAGGCGCCGGCTTACCCCTATGGCTGCCCAAGGGCACTGCGCTGCGCGAGCGTTTAGAGCAATTTTTGCGTAAGGCCCAAATAAAAGCTGGCTACCAGCCCGTTGTGACGCCTCATATCGGGTCGAAGGAGCTGTACGTAACCAGCGGCCACTACGAGAAATACGGCGCCGATTCCTTTCAACCCATCAAGACGCCTAACCCGGGGGAGGAATTTTTCCTCAAGCCCATGAACTGCCCGCACCACTGCGAAATCTACCGCACCAAGCCGCGCTCGTACCGCGACCTGCCGGTCCGCTTTGCCGAGTTCGGTACGGTTTACCGCTATGAGCAGTCGGGCGAGCTACACGGTCTCACCCGCGTGCGGGGCTTCACGCAGGACGATGCCCACATCTTCTGCCGGCCCGACCAGGTTATTGAGGAGTTTAAAAAGGTGATTGATCTGGTGCTCTACGTGTTTAAGGCCCTTGGCTTCAGCGAGTTTACGGCCCAGGTCTCGCTACGTGACCCCGAAAATAAAACCAAATACATTGGTTCCGATGAGAACTGGGCTATTGCCGAACAAGCCATTATTCAGGCGGCCTCTGAAAGAGGGCTCACTACCGTCACCGAGTTAGGGGAAGCCGCTTTTTACGGCCCTAAGCTCGACTTTATGGTGCGCGATGCGTTGGGTCGTCGTTGGCAATTGGGAACGGTGCAAGTCGATTACAACTTGCCCGAGCGCTTTGACCTCGAATATGTGGCGCCCGACAACACCAAGCAACGCCCGGTGATGATTCACCGCGCGCCATTTGGCTCGCTGGAGCGCTTCGTAGCCGTGCTTATCGAGCATACTGCTGGTAATTTCCCTCTCTGGCTCTCGCCCGAGCAATTTATCGTGCTGCCCATCTCGGACAAGTTTGCCGACTATGCCTACGAAGTGAAGGCGCGGCTCGAAGCAGCCGACTTGCGGGGCACGGTCGATGCCCGCGACGAGCGCATCGGGCGCAAGATTCGCGATGCAGAAATCGCCAAAACTCCTTATCTACTGGTAGTTGGCGAAAAAGAAGCTCAGGATAATCTAGTTAGCGTACGCCGTCACGGAGAAGGTGACCTTGGCTCGATGTCGCTCGATAGCTTCATTCAAAGCGTCACTAATCAGGTAGCCGAGGCTATGGGCTAGCTGCCAACAGCTTATTTTTCCTCTATCATTTTGATTTACGAGGAAAAAGTCGGATATTTGCCCCCCGAACATCTGGTATTGAACCAGCTGGCTCGCTGCCTTTAAATTATTCCCCGCCACATTTTAGCAGGAGGACTTTCGCCATAGCTACCCCGAATCGTCGGTACGTGCCCCGCCAGCAGGTGGAGGAGCCGTTCAAAATCAACCAGAAAATCACCGCCCGCGAGGTTCGCCTGGTGGGGGATAACGTCGAGCAGGGAGTGTATCCCACCGACCAGGCCCGCAAAATGGCCCAGGACCAGAACCTGGACCTCGTGGAGATTTCGCCCACGGCCGTGCCGCCCGTGTGCCGCGTCATCGACTACTCGAAATTCAAGTACGAGCAGAAGAAAAAAACCCGCGAGCTAAAAGCGAAGCAGACTAAGGTCGTCATCAAGGAGATTCGTTTCGGCCCTAACACCGACGATCACGACTTCGATTTCAAGCTCAAGCACGCCCAAGAATTCCTCAAGGAAGGGGCTAAGATCAAGGCGTACGTCCACTTTGTGGGTCGCAGCATTGTTTTTAAAGAGCGGGGCGAAATTCTGCTACTTAAGTTTGCCCAGGCTCTGGAAGAGTTGGCCAAAGTAGAGCAACTGCCTAAGCTTGAAGGCAAAAGGATGTTCCTCTACTTAGCTCCTAAGGCTGCTGTCGTGGCCAAGGTTGCGCCCAAGCCGGCTCCCGCCCCCGAGAAAGCCAAGGCCCCGAAAGAGGCTAAGGCCGCTCAGGAGCCTGCCGCTACCGAATAGCTTAACCCCGGTTGTTGATGGCTGCCGTTGCCGACTGCGTTAGTCGTTCGGCGTCAGTACCAAACAATCAATAATCAACCACAACCCATGCCCAAAGTAAAAAC
>CAZERY010000189.1:0-6737 GCA_964514915.1 uncultured Hymenobacter sp. | reverse complement strand
ATTAACCCGCAACTTTCATATTCTCGACGCGCAACTCACTTCGTGACGAGTATATCAACAAGGGGCCCCACTGCGGTGGGGCCCCTTACCAGCATCAATATTAAGGGAGGTTTTGGATTTGAGAGCAACCGGCTAGCCGGCCGTGGGCCTAGCTTAGTACAGTTTCGGAGTTAGAGTACGGCCAGCAGCTGCGCGGACTTTATAGTCCGCACAACTGCTGGCCGTACTCCACAGCGCTCCTGCACCACGCTAAGCCAGCTTCCAGCCCTGGCGGTAGTCGCGTTTCACAAAGCGGTTCACATCGTCGAGGTTGGTGATGCGCATCTGCTGGTTGTCCCAGAGCAGCTTCACGCCGCGGCCGGGGTAGCTAAAGCCCTGGCCGGTGGCTTTGGGCTGCTGGATGTCATAGCCCCGAACGGCCAGGTTGGCCATCAGCAGCGCTTCGGTGAGTGGGCCGGCTAGCTCGAAAGGCGAGCTTACCTTCATTTTGCCGGGGCCGGCCAGGCAGGCCTCTACCCATTGGCCGTAGTGGCCGTTGGCCTGGCCGGGCACGCGGGCCAGGGTTTGGGGCACGTGCACCTCCTGGTTGCGGGAGAGGGGCAGTAGGCGTGGGTCTTCCGCATAGGTGCTGGCCATCATCTTGCCCTTGTCGCCGACGAATAGGATGCCATTGCCGCCGTCGCCAAACAGCTCGTTGGGGCCCAGCTCGTCGGGGCGCTCGGGCTGAATGCCGCCGTCCATCCAGTGCACCGTTACGTCGCGCTGGGTTTTGCTGGTTTTAGGGAACGTGAGCGTGACGTGGCTCGACGGCGGGCAGCTCTCGGGAAAGTAGCCGCGCTTAAATTCATCGACGTACACGCTGCCTACGCTGGCCTGCACCGCTTTGGCATACTGCAAGTCGAGCACCCGAAACGGCGCTTCGAGCAGGTGGCAGCCCATGTCGCCGAGGGCGCCGGTGCCGTAGTCCCACCAGCCGCGCCAGTTGAAGGGAATGAGGTGATCGACGTAGTCGCGCTGGGGCGCGGTGCCCAGCCACAGGTCCCAGTCGAGCTCAGCGGGGGGCGTCGCCTTGGTGGTGGGCCAGGCAATGCCCTGGGGCCACACCGGGCGGTCGGTCCAGCAGTACACGGTGTGCACGTCGCCGATGGTGCCAGCGTCGTACCATTCCATCAGTTGCCGTACGCCGTCGTTGGAGGCGCCCTGGTTGCCCATTTGGGTCACCACCTTGTAGCGCTTGGCCGCATCGGTGAGGGTACGGGCCTCATAGATATCGTGGGTTAAAGGTTTTTGCACGTACACATGCTTGCCTAGCTGCATGGCCGCCAGCGCCGCCACGGCGTGGTTGTGGTCGGGCGTCGAAACCGAGACGGCGTCAATGTGCTTGTGCTCTTTTTCAAGGAGCTTCCGCCAGTCCTTATAATACTTAGCCTGCGGAAAAGCCTTGCGCGAGTTGGCCGCGCGGCGGTCGTCCACATCGCAGAGGTAGGCAATGCGCGCCTTGCCGGTTTTGGCAAACATGGCAATGTCGCTTTCGCCCTTGCCGCCCACGCCGACGCCGGCGACAACTAGCTGGTCGCTAGGGGCAGTATAGCCTTTACCGCCGAGCACAAAGCGCGGCACAATGAGGATGCCGGCCGTGGCCACGGCTCCCTGTTTGAGAAAGGTGCGCCGGGATGAATTTTCTGGGAGTTGGTCCATTAACGTACTGGCTGAGTGGGAAGAATGGGCAAAAGGTACGGAATGCCGACGAATTATTGGCTCGCTGCCCGATGGCCAGCCCGAAATAACCGCCGCCCCGGCTGGCCAGACCGTTCCCGCTGTTACCTTCGCCGTGGCCCTTGGCTAGCCCGGTTGCCGCGGCTAGCCTCTTTGCCCCAAGTATCACGCTACCAAGCTCTCACCCACCAGACTTGTGACTACCTACTCAACCCTCAAAACGGCCTTGTGGCGCAGTATCAGCGCCGGTATGCTGGCCTGGACGCTCAGCGGCAATGCGGTGGCCCAAGAGGCCCCAACCCTGAACCATACGGCGCTCTACGTGGCCGACCTGCGCAAAAGCGCGGCCTTCTACCGCGACGTGATGCAGCTGCCCGAAATACCCGAGCCGTTTAAGGATGGCCGGCACGTGTGGTTTCGCATTGGGCCGCACAGCCAGCTGCATGTCATTCAGGGAGCGGCCGGCGTCGACACCCACGACAAGAATACCCACCTGGCTTTTAGCGTCAAAGACCTAAAGAAATTTAGTGATCACCTCGACCAGGCGCACGTGCACTACGGCAGCTGGAACGGCGAAGAACGAAAAACCACGCCCCGGCCCGACGGCGTGCAGCAGATCTATTTTCAGGACCCCGACAACTTTTGGCTTGAAGTCAACAACGATCCCTTCTAAGTCTTACAGTAGTCGGTCAAGCATTTTAGTGCTATGACCAGTGAATCGCCCGGGCGCCTACCTTTAAAGCTGAGTTGTTGCACCAAACTTCTTGGCCCCACGAGCCGACCAGGCTAAGGCGTACCGACGGATTTTGACGCCGCTTCGGGGAATACTTGGCTATTGCTGGCGGTGGAGCTAGAGCGAATCACCAGCACGTAGGGCCAGGCGGTACGGTGGGCGTCGTAGTTGGCTTTTTGGTTGAAGATACTGATGGTGTACCCTTCGCCTACCAGGCGCTCACCTTCGCACTGTACGCAGTTGATTGGTTCCGACTGAAGCTTGGCCTGCTGCCGGAGGCTGGCGCGCAGCTGGGCAATGCACGAGTGCTGCTTGGTCTTATATATCAGGTCGTAGTAGCCGTTCTGGTTGCTATTACGCAGGCCTATCCAAGCCTGGGCCTGGGCCTCCGGCGTTTCGACCTCGCCAGCGGTTCGGAAAGTCCAGTAGGGCTTTGGGCCGTCATGGGCTAGCCAGTCGCCAGCCTCCAGCAGGTCCAGCACATCGTTGACCCTAAGGCGGCCCGTTGCAATCCCTTGGCTTAATGACGCCAGCGGCAGGCATTGTGCCCGTAGGGGCTGGCTAACTAGTGGGCCGGCAGCCAGCAAACACAGCAAAGAAAGCGCGGGACGTATTGGCATAGGAAGGAGAGAAGTAGAGTGGCATAGGAAGCAGAGAAGTAGCAGAGCAGGTAGTTATTTGACCGACACCGTCAGGCCAGCGTAGATCAGCTGCCCGATTTGCGGGCCCCCATAGACCTGCACGTTATTGGTATTGAAAAGGTTGGAGGCTCCTACTTCCAGCGTGGTGTGGAGCGTAGGCAAGAAGTAGTGCACCTGGGCATCCACGTTTTGGTAAGCGTCCAGGTACCCGGCGGCAAAGTTCGACTCGTAGCGATAGCCCTGCGCCCAGTGGTAGTTGAAGCGGTAGCCGAGCTTGCGGGTGAGCTCGCCGAAAGCTCCTACGTTGAATTTGTGCTTCGGTGTGTTGTAGAAGGGCACTTCGTCACTGGGGTTGACCAGTACGTTGAGCGAGTAGTTACCGGTCAGGTTCACGCTGCGAGTGGCCGAATAAGTGGCGCTGGCCAGGGCTCCGTGGGTGCGCACCAGCAGGTCAAGGTTGCGAGATACGACCAGGATGCGGGTCGGCAGCTGCGTGTTTGCGAAGCCACTGGCCGCGGCGTCCGCATACTGCTTAGGCGTGGGCGGGCTGCCGTCCAGGTTGCTGATAATAGTCTGGCTACCCGCTACAAAATGGTTGTAGTGGTTGTAGTAGTAGCTCAGGTCAACGACAAGGTTTTTGCCTAGCAGACCCTTATAGCCGGCCTCGTACGAGTTGACTTCTTCCAGGCGCAGAGGCGCAATGAAGGCGGCCGTAGGGGCGGCACCCGGCCGTGGGCTGTAGCCCTGAAAGCCCTGCCCGATGTTGCCGAGCAACACGACTGTCATAACGTCGGAGTGCACGTACTGGTCAGATTGCGTGGGCGAGCGGAAGGCCCGGCTGTAAGAGCCCCGGAAATTGTGCTGCCGCTCGCTGCCCACCGAATATACCGCCGAGGCCCGGGGCGAAAACGCCGGCTTGAAATTCTTGAAGTTGTCGAGGCGACCAGCTGCCGCCAGCTTTAGGTGGTCGTCGAGCAGGCTGGCCGTGAGCTGGGCATAGCCACCATACTCATAGTTGCGCACGCCTTTGCCATTGTTGGTATCAAATAGAATACCGCTCTTGTCGAGCCGGAACTCGCGGTAGGCTCCGCCCACGATGAGGTCGGCAAAACCCAGCCCAAAGTTATACTGCCCGCTTACGTCGTTGAGGAATGAGCTAGGGTTCGTTCGGGCCCCTCCATTGCGGGTAGTTTTTTCCAAGAGGCTTTGGCGCAGACTACTAAACGTGTCTGAGCCGGCCGCAAGCTGGGCACTGGCCGCCGCTGCCTGGGCTATCGCCTGGGCCTGGACGTCGTTGGTGCCATTATAGGCTTTGTTGTACGCTTGAGCGTAGCGCGAAAAATACTCCGTTTTATACGACTGATTCGTTTGGGGGTCGATGGCCTGCTGGATAAAGGTGGCCGGGTAGTCTGGGTTATACGAATCGTTACCAAAATCCTGGGTCTGGTAGGCGCGTACAAACCACCGGTCGCCTTCGAGCGCGAACCGGTATTGATTGGTAGCAAAGTTTTTGGCTCGCAGTCGAATGTCTTTCTGAATGGTGGTCGTGCCCTGGGCCCGCTCAAAGGAAATGGTGGCCTTCACCTTATCGGTAAATAAATACGACAGGGTCGGTATCACGCGGTAGAGGCGGGCATGGTCGTCGCCGGCCACTAGCTCGCGCTCGGTCCAGCCCGGCATAAACACCGTTCGGCCCGCCAGCGCGCCGCCATAATTAGAGGAAGTCGGGTTGTTCGAATACGTGTTGCTGACGTCGCCGTAGCGGTTTACGGCATCATAGCCCAGCCCCGAGCCAGTCGGGTTGTTTACTGTCACAAAGCCCGAGGGTTTGCGTGCGTTGTAGTTGTCGGCCAGCCAGTCCTGGGCCGTCAGGTAGCTGCCAGTTAGCTTAAAGGCCCAGCGCTTGCCCAGGCGCTGGGCATAGCGCAGCTGGCCGTCGAGATAATGGCGCTGGCCGCCGCGCACCCGCACGTCCAGGCCCTGGTCGGTGAAGGCATCGCGCGAGTTGAGCAGCACTACCCCGTTAAAGGCGTTGGCTCCGTACAGGGCCGACGAGGGGCCATAGAGCACTTCCACGCTGTTTACATCGATATCGGGCAGGCCCAGCGTGTTGCCTAGACCCGTGCTGTAGGTCGGCGACTGAATGTCCATGTAATCGACGAGCTGCACCACGCGCTCAGAAAACGCCGAATTGAAGCCCCGCGTGCTGATGCTATTGGTCAACATACCACTCATGTTCACGTCGATACCCTTGAGCTGCATGAGGTTGCTGAGCAGGTCGGGATGGGTAAACTGGCTGATTTGAGTCTGGTTGACTTTCTCGACGGTCACGGGCACGCGCAGAATATTTTCTTGCTTGCGCGAAGCCGCATACACGAGTTGGTTGGTAGCTGCCCGGTCCGGAATCAGCGTTACCATGAGCGACTGGGTGGGGTCCGCCACGTTCAGCTGCTGGGTTTCGTAGCCCAGGTACGAAATGCTCAGCACCAGCGGCAAAGTGACTCCGGCTGTTGGCAGCGTAAAGCCGCCCTCACTGTTTGTACTAGTGCCCACAAAAGTGCCTTTCACCAATATTGTGGCGCCGGCCAGGGGCTCATCTCCTTCGGTAATAACCTTGCCGATTAGCTGCGTATTATCAAGGCCTTGGCTGGCAGCAAGCCACGGGAAACCTAGCAGGAAAAAGAAGAAAAGGGAAAGAGCGTAGTAAGGTTGCTTCATTAAGAAGTAAGTAAAAGTTTCAGAAGAATCAATCTTCTATTTAATAGTGCAAAAGCTAGCTGACCTGTTTCACGGTTAAAGCTCCGAAGATAATTGTTAACTCGTTATAATAAAAAAATTAACTTTATCAACGTTGCAGCTTAATAAATTTCACGAAAAGAAAAGTGCAATATTTTCCTGGTTTTAGAACACCCCGCTGTATTGCTGCTTATGCCGGCCGTTGGGCCGTGGCGAATGAGTCCCAAACTGGGGCAGCGCGCAGCGTACTGCTTGTTGGGCACGCCGCTCACTTCTTACTGCGACAGCGGGCCGTGCCATTGCTAATCCAAGTTGCGGACTATACATCTAAGCAATACGCGACCGACGGACGCATCAACGCCAAGGCAGGCGTAGCCGACGTGGGCCAGCGCCACTCAAACGGGAGTATTCGCATGGTAGACGGGGCCACCGGCGAGCACCTGGGCGAGTGGGAGCGAGGCCTACATAATCCTGAGCCGTGACACCTACGCCAACAATAAGCACCTGGTCGATGAGCTAATCGAAACGAGCCTCTACCGCGATGGGGCACCGGTGCGCCGTAAGCCCGGCTTCTTCGAAGATGGCGGCGTGAGTGGTGGCGCGCTGCCAGCCGTTGGTGCTGGGGCTAATGCTGCCGGCCAAGAATTAGTGCGAGCTGTGGGCCGGGTGGAAGATGCCGTGCGGGCGCTGCCCAGCCGACAATTTATTGCCTGGGGCAGGAAGACACGGCCAACGTGGAAGAGGCGCTTAGTGACCGCGCCGCCGACCGGCAGCAGGGAATGGTTCGGTAAATCTGCCACCAATTCTGCCGCCACTGATAATAAAAAAGGCCCTCACATTGCTGTGAAGGCCTTTCGTGTAGTCCGTAGGGGAATCGAACCCCTGTTGGTAGAATGAAAATCTACTGTCCT
>CAZERY010000188.1:0-6801 GCA_964514915.1 uncultured Hymenobacter sp. | reverse complement strand
CGCTGCACGCGCTCGTCAAACTCGCGCAGGTCGTCTTCCGAGTACGTGTTGCCCAAGCTCAGCATGGGGTAGCGGTGCTGGGCCGTGGCAAACTGCTTGGTAATGGTGCCGCCCACGCGCTGGGTGGGCGAGTTGGCCAGCGCCAGCGCCGGGTGGGCCTTTTCGAGCTGGTTGAGCTCGGCCAGCATAGCGTCAAATTCCTGGTCAGACACCTCCGAAATGTCGTGCTGGTAGTACTGCGTATTGAGGTGGTGCAGGCGCTGGGTCAGTTCCTGAATGCGGGCTTGCGGATCCATAGGGCAGGGGTGGGGCTGCGTACGAGTACGCGCTAATCAACTAAAAGAGAACGCCATGCGGAGCCCCGCGAAGCAGCTCGCCGGCACTATTGAAATGTTGCTTTCAACGGTACGGGCGAGCTGCTTCGCGGGGCTCCGCATGACGTTCGTTATTTCTGGCTGCTGGCAATAAGGCGCTTAAGCTACGACGGACCGGCAACCGGGCGCTGCGTACGTGGTGCTGCCCTGCTTGGCTTCGGCATCGCGGCGGCCTTGCTCCTCCGTGCGGGCAGGCGGGGCATTATCGTCGCGGTTGGGGTTGCCCTGCGCTTCCTTCGTCCCGGTCGGGATGATGGGCTCGGCGGGCGTTTGGGGCTTGAAGCGCGCGATGAGCAGGATGGCAATGGTGGCGATGGCGAACCAGGTAAAGAATTTCATGGTAAAAAGAAAGCAAAACCGATAATGACGCCGTAAAAGTACGCCCGGCAACCCTAACAAGTTCGCGGCATTTGCGCGGCGGATCGCCGTGGGGCTGCTACTTTGCGCCACCAAACTTGGTTTGGCCTTGCTCGTTCTTTCACGCTTTTTTCTACTTTTCATGCCTGACCAACCTTCTTCCTGGGCCGAAACGGCGGCTTCGCTGCTGGCTAAGCTCTCGGGCGGTGTCGAGCTCAACCTGGCTTTCGACCAAGTAGAGCTGCAAGTACCCAATCAGCAAAACCCCACGGGCGTGCCGGCCACCTGGCGGCTCAACGGCTCGCTGCGCATTCGTACCAAAGGCGAGGCTGCGCCTATCAGCCTGACTACCAGCACGGCGCCCGTAGTGTCGCCGGTGCCCGACCCCAACCATCCGCGTGGCTAGTGGCCTCGAAGTAGAAGCGCGGCTAGACCTCACCTGGCCGGGCGGGCACGCGGTGCAGCTGGCCGCCGCCGGCACCTACCTCATCCTCAGCGTGCCGAGCCAGCAAGTGCTCGACCTTATCACCAGCGGCCCGCCCCAGCCCCCGGGCGCGCCCAAAAAGCCCAAGCCGCCCGGCCCCGACCCCTTGCAGCAGCTCCACGACCTGGCCCGCACGCTGGGGCTGGTGCTCGATCTGCGCGTGGCCGGCAAAACGTACGTGCTGTTTGGCTTGCCCGACCGCAACAGCCCCAAAATCACGCTGAGCGCCGTACTGGGCAAGATTGGGTCGTTTTTTAAGTAAGTAGCCTGTTCCTGATTCTAGGAACAAGGCTACTATATCGGCGGTGAGCCACGTCAGGGGCTAAAACCCGGCCGCCAAAATGCCCGAATTATGCGAGTCGTTGCGGGGTTTCGCGGTGAACAATGGGCCGATTTAGCGTGTTGCGTAAGCGAGACTGACATCAGAGCTAGTGGCACGTCGCCGCCGGCCCAGCGCGTTGGCTTTTGCCCTTGAAAATGCCTGATAATGACCCGCAAAAACCCGTAGGTACGGGCCGTCGGCCGGCTAGCCGCTCTGCTTTTGGGCGCATCGAGCGGGTGCCGCCGCTGCTGATGCTGCTGTACATTGGGCTCGCGGGCATCACGATGCTGTTTACGGTGCTGGTAGTGATGTACGGCGCTACGCGCCTGCACAGCGGGGGGCACATGGGCTTGCAGGCATTTCCGCGGGCTTTCTCGCTGAGCACCATTGTATTATTAGTGTCGTCCTACACCCTGGCGCAGGCGCCGCGCCTCTATAAGGCCGACGATCTCCCCAACCTGGCCCGCTGCCTGGGGGCCACGCTGCTGCTGGGTTGCATCTTCAGCGGCCTGCAAGTGCTGGGCTGGCGCGAGCTGATGCAGCACGGCGTGCTCTTTGCCGGGGCGCCCAGCGGCACCTACGTGTACTTTATTTCGGGCCTGCACGTGGTGCACGTGGTAGCAGGTTTGCTTTTCCTGCTGGTGCAACTGGTGCGCGTGCTGCACGCCGAGCGCGATGCGGTGCGCACGCTGCTCTTTATTCGCAACCCGTACCATCGCCGCCAGCTTCAGGTGCTAAGTACCTACTGGCACTTCGTTGATGGGCTGTGGGTGGTGCTGTTCGCTATTTTCCTGCTGCTTTATTAACTGCTGTTACGCACTACCCACGTCAGCTTGCTGGAAATGACCTCCAGGAGAGCAGAAAAAGCCTGTTTCCAGCAAGCTGGCTCAGGTGCTGCGTAACATCAGTTATTAAGCCCTCTGCTTGCCTGAATTTTGTAGCTGATAGTAGGCTGGCTAGCGCGGTCTTCAAGCTAAACTAAAAAAGGCCACCCGGTTGGGCGACCTTTTTGGTATAACCGTATTTCTTGCTCTGACTAAAGGTGCTGATAATCAAGCGAAAAATTTGGGTATTCGGTAGTCTTATTGGATGACTTCCACCCAGCCTCTATAGCGCCGGCCCGATGTATAGGTGAGCAGGTAGTAGTAAACGCCGGCTTGCCCCTCGCCCGACCAGCGAAAATTGCGGTCGCCAGACTCGTACACGAGGCGTCCCCAGCGCGAAAAGATTTTAATGCCGGCGAAGCGCGTATCGCAAAAGTCGGGGGGCAGGCTGCTGAGCACAAACGTGCGGTTGGCCACGTTGCCGCTGGTGGGCAGAATCAGATTGGGCGGGATGAAGGCGGTGGTGTCGGCGTTGATGACCTCAAAGCGCACGGTGCGCGTCTGGGGCTGGGGCTGGCAGGTGCTTTCCTGAAGCTGAAACGTGACGGTCAGTGCCTGGGGCTTGTTGCCCACCACGCTCGCAGCGTCGCAGCCCGGCAGCCAGGTAAAGGTGCCGCTAGCCTGGCCCGCCGCCCCGGCCGGCGCCGTAAAGCCCATGCCCACCGCTGCCAGGTCGAAGCCCTGGCCGCTGGCCGTCAGGGTCAGGCGGTCGAGGTCGGTATCGCGGCCCGTGAAAGTGGCAGTGTAGGGCTGGCCCAGCGGCAGCCGGATGAGCACCGGCTCGCTAGCCCCGGCCGGCGCTGCGGGGAGGGTAGAAGTCAGGACCGGCGGCGCGTTGCTATAATCGACAATAACGGGTACCGACAACGCCGGAGTTTCCTGCTTTTCGCCGCAGGGCGTGGTGGAAGTCGCCTTAAAAATGAGCTGCCGCACCTGCCCCGCGGGGTCGGTAAGGGCCCGGCAATCGACGGGCCACGTGAAGTGCGCCCGGCGCTGCGTGCCCACCTGCGCTTGCGGCACCAACACGGCCCCCAGCACATCGGGCGCAAAGCCCACGCTGCTGCTCATCGTAAACAGCAGCGGGTCGCTGTCGAGGTCGGTCGCCACGAGGTCGAAAGCCAGCGTCTGGCCCGGCCGCACGTGCAGCGGCAGGCTGGGCCCGGCCGTGCTCGTGAGGGTAGGCAGGCTATTGGGCGCCGGCGCGGCGATAAAGGCTACGTGCACCGTGTCGTGCTTGGGCAGCGAGCAGCCGTTGTCGGCCACGATCACGTCGAGGTGGCCCACTTGGCCTTGCGTAGTGGTGCATTCCGGAAAGCAGAGGGTAGCGGTGAGCGTATCGGGCTGGCCGGCCACGTGCACCGTGCCGCTGGTAGTGGTGGTGAAAGTGGGCAGCAGGCCCGAGTAGTTGACCGGCCGCAGGCTGAGGCTGAGCTGCGAATTATTGTCGGGGTCGGTGAAGCGTAGGCGCACGCAGTGCGGCCCGCCCGGCACAATGCGCAGCGTGTCGCGGCCCGACCGGTAAACGGTTTTGCCCACCACATCGGGCAATAGCAGCAGGCTAGGAGCCAGGTTGCGCGGGCACGTCAGTACCTGGAGCTGAAAGTCGCGGCGGGTTTCGCCGATTTTCTCCCCCTTGCGAAATTCGCGGCAGCGCACTCCAAACACAAACAGCCCCGTAGCGGTGGGCCGCACCGTGAGGCGGCCCGACAAAGCTCCAATCGTGAGGGTGGGCGACCCCGGAATCTGGTTGGTTTCACTACGGCCCAGGCGCCAGCTAATGGGCGCGTAGGGCGCCGCCGTGGCGGTAGCCGGCTTGGGGTTGGCCGGCGTGGCGTGCCCGTTGAGGGGCGTCACCAGGTCGTAGACCAGCGAATCGCCGTCGGGGTCTTGGCCCGCAAAATCGTAGTAAAATACCTCGCCCAGGCAGGCATAGTCGGCCAGCGGCGGAAAGATGCGCGGCGTCGAGTCGCGAAACGGCTGCCCGCCCCGCACCACGGCCGGAAACTCCAGGTAGAACGTCTGCGCCGCCGCTTCGGGGGCAATGATGTTGCTGATGGTAATGTTGCGGCAGCAGCGCTCTACGGCGGCGTAGTAGCCTTGCGCGCCGCTGTAGGTGCCGGGGGCTAGCTGCACCGTGTTGCGGTATACCAGCGCCCGGGTACTCAGCGAGCCCACCGTGCAGGCCGGGTTGGAGTAGTTGACAAAGGTGTTGCTGATGAGGGGCAACTGCACCGACGTCAGCTGGCGGTTGGTGGCTTTATCAAAAATACCGGCTGTCAGCTCGGTATCCAGCGCGCCGGGGCTCCCATTAACAGCGTCGAAATACAGATTGAGGGTGAGCTGGTAGGTATTGCCACTCACGTACTGCAAATCCATTTCACCGCCCACAATGTGGGTCGCCCGGGCGGTCAACGTGCTCAGCAGCACGAGCAGCAGCCCTAGCCAGCCACCGGCAAACCTACATTGCCGCTGCCGGCCTGGGATAGAGGACGGATAATAAAGCGTCATATAGTCCTACTAAAGCTTGTTTTATTCCCGAAGGTAAGCAGGGTGTGACTAGGTAGTAGCTCCACCCCACTAGTGGCTAACGCAGCACCCACCCGGCCTGGTATTGCTTAGAAAAGCTACGTTACCTCTAGCTGTTTCTGCGCACGATGGCTACGCCGGCTTGGTCCAGCCAGTCTGGCTAGCTCCAACGAAGGAAAATCTGCGAAATGGTAGGCTGACCAGCGGCTTGGTGCTAGCTGGCGTAGTAAGCCTTTACCTTTTTACGGGTAACGGCGTCGGCCGCTGGCTCGTCAAACACCGCACGCAGTAGGACCTCAAATGGCTTGGGAGCCGTGAAATGAGGCTCCTGCACCGGATTGGTACTGAGGCGGATAAAAAACGGCTGGCCATTCATGTCTACCAGATCGAGGGTGATGAGGCCGTAGCGCTGATCGCAGCGGCCGCACTCGGTGCAGTCGGTGGGGTTAGGCTTAAAAAGCTGCTTGAACGTAATTTCCTGGTGCTGCTCGTGGCTCCGCTGGCGGCGATCGTGGCAGGCGCGGTAGTAGCCCAGCGCCGTAATGCGCTCGCCCAGCAGCTGAAACAGGTGCTGAAAATTGCCCGGACCGATGCTATCGTCGTAAAAGAACAGGCCCCCTTGGCGGCCTTCTTCCCGCAGTAGCTCCACCCGCAGGCCGCGCTGGCCGCCGGCCCCACCTTTGCGCAGGTGGTAGGCTTTATAGTAGGGACCCAGCCAGTTTTGATACACGCACTCCGTTATCCAAGCCTGGTGCTGCCGGGTCTGCTCGGGCGTAGGGGCGCCAGCCGGCTGCCAGGTGGCCACCGCGTCGTCGCGCCGCCGAAAAAGCTGTTGGAGAAAGTGAAGCACCCGAAGAAAAGCAATAAGCTAGATCGTCCCAAAAACACTGCCACGGGCAAATAGTTTCGGCGCTCCGCCGGCTCCGCTGCCAAAAAAAAACGCCCTTCCCGCCAGGAGAAGGGCGCTGCCAAGGTCAGCTGCCGGAAGGGGCTGCGTTACTTAACCCGCGTCCAGGTTTGCGACTTGCCGATGAGCGAAAAGCCGATGTAACCCTTCACTTCCATCGTGTTGGTGCTTTCCATTTTCATGTAGCACGAGTAGGTTTTGCCGCTCTCAGGATCATATATTTTGCCGTTATCCCACTTATTGTCATCGTCATAGCTAAAGCCTTGCATAAATACCAGGCCTAGACGGGGGCGGGGGCGCAGCTTAGGGTCGGGGTTTTGGGAGTCGAGCTTGGGCTTGCCGGTAGCCGGGTCGTTGGGCACGGTCAGGGTCACGATTTTGCCGCACAGCTTATCGCCACACTTGTAAATCTCAAACGTGGCTTTTTTCTCGGCGTTGGTCCAGATACCGAGCGGCGTCAGCGTTTGGGCCTGCGCTGTGAGGCCGGCGGCGCTCAGCCACAAAGCCAGTAGCAGAAAGAATGAGTTGTGCATCACGTGAGAATGGAAGAGTAGTGAGGGGTGTATCGGAGGGGAAAGCTACGGGAAAAACAGGCTTTAGGCTACCCCAGACAATTATACAGCCAGATTTTAACCTCGCCGCCGTTGCCGGCTAGCCTGGCAGGCTCGCTGGCGAAGGTGCTCTGAGGAGCAATTGACGCACTTATTTTGGCAAAATAATGCGCTTGATTGTCAGCGCCATGCTAGGAATACCGGCCTGAGGCCCCCGAAATAGCAATGGAAGTTTTGAACCTAAGCTTCGGCAACTAACTTTACCTGCCAGTAGCGAGTGCTACGGCCCCACCCAAGCCGCCCTAAGGTGCTGGGAAGCGCGGATGGGGTTATGTCGAACGTAAAGAAAGGAGGTACAAAATGTCTAGTAGTCCCAACCAAATCCTGCCGAGCCTG
>CAZERY010000187.1:0-6848 GCA_964514915.1 uncultured Hymenobacter sp. | reverse complement strand
GCTCGAAGCCGGTGAGCGACGTCGATTGGCGCCCCCACCACGAGCACGTGGGCCAAACCGGCATCACGGTTTCACCCAACTTGTACATTGCCTGCGGTATCTCGGGGGCCATTCAGCACCTGGCGGGCGTCAACTCGTCGAAAGTAATTGTGGTCATCAACAAGGATCCCGAAGCGCCTTTCTTCAAAGCCGCTGACTACGGCATCGTGGGCGACGTGTTTGAGGTGCTGCCCAAGCTAACGGCCGCCGTGAAAGAATTGGGCTAGTCTCGGCTGCTCTGCTCGTTGGCAACGCGATTGCTGTAAATCATCGTCCTGCCGCGTCGGGCTAACAACGCAGCCGGGAACGATTTACAGCAATCGCGTTACTTTTTGTACGCTAATCCCGGCCCTTTCTGCTTTATTTGTCGTACGGAAGGCACTCCTTTCGTTTATTAAGAATTCAAGTCTCCGAGACCCTTGAAAAAAATACCGCTCGAAATTCTGGGCCTGTCGTCCTCCCAGTCACAGTCCGGCTCGTTTGCCCTCATCCTGGGCGAGAAGCACGGCAATCGCCGCCTGCCGATTATAATCGGTATGTTCGAAGCCCAGAGCATTGCCATTCAGATTGAAAAAATCAGCCCCAACCGGCCTCTCACCCACGACCTGTTCAAGGCTTTTGCCGAACATGTGCACGTGGCTATCCTCGAAGTAGTTATCTCCGATTTGAAAGAAGGAGTATTTTATTCACGCATCGTGTGCTCCGATGGGGCTACCACGTTCGAGATAGATGCCCGGCCCTCCGATGCCATCGCCATCGGCTTGCGGTTTGGGGTGCCTATTTTCACCGTTGAAAGCGTACTTAGCGAAGCGGGCATCATTCTCTCCGACCTCGACGAAGCTAGCGAAGAGGGCGATGAGGAGGACGAAGACGACCACGACGAGGAGGACGAAAACGAGGGCGATACGCCCCGGCCGGCGGCGAAAGCGAGCGAGGCCCGGGAGCCCAGCGGGCAGGTTTCGCTCGATGAGCTGACCAAGATGCTGGCGCAGGCCCTGGAAAAGGAAGACTACGAGAAAGCCGCCAAGATTCGCGACGAGCTCAACAAGCGTAACGGCTAAGTTGCTCGCTCTCCGCTAAAAGTCCCGGCCGCTCATTCGGCTGGGACTTTTTCTTGCTACCTTTGTAAGCTATTGTCAACTATGTCGTTATCTATTTCGCAGCGTGGGCAGGATATGCCCATTTCGCCTTTTCGCAAGCTAGCGCCCTTTGCCGAAGCTGCTAAGCAGGCCGGCAAAAAGGTTTACCACCTCAACATCGGCCAGCCCGACATTGCGACGCCACCGAGCCTGTTTGAGGCCGTGCGCCAAGCCGACATTCGGGTGCTGGCTTACAGCCCCGGCGCCGGCACCGACAGCTACCGTCAGAAGCTAGCCGGCTACTACCAGCGGGCGGGCATTGCGGTAGCTATGGAGGAGATCCTGGTAACTACGGCGGGCAGCGAAGCCATTTTATTCGCGCTGCTCACCTGCCTCAATCCGGGTGATGAGCTGGTAGTGCCCGAGCCTTTTTATGGTACCTACACGGCCTTTGCCATCGCGGCCGGCGTGCATATCGTGCCCGTAACGGCTACCATCGACAACGGCTTTGCGCTGCCGCCGCTCGCTGATTTTGAGCGGGTTATCACCCCCCGCACCAAGGCCATTTTGCTGTGCAACCCCAGCAACCCCACGGGCCACGTATATACCCGCGCCGAGTTGGAGGCCTTGCTGGGCTTGTGCCAGCGGCATGAGCTGTTTTTGCTCTCCGACGAGGCCTACCGCGAATATTGCTACGATGGCGCCCGCGCTACTAGCGTGCTCAACCTGGCCGGCAGTGAGAAATACGCCGTAGTGCTTGACACCATTTCGAAGCGCTATAGTGCCTGTGGGGCACGGGTAGGGTCGCTCGTGACGCGCAATAGAGACGTGTTTCAAACCGCTTTCCGCTTTGCCCAGATGCGCATCAGTCCGCCCGGCCTCGGCATGCTGCTGGGCGAGGCCGCAGTTGAGCTGCCCGAAAGCTACTTTGAGGAGAACCGCGCCGAGTACCAGGCCCGCCGTGACTTGGCCGTGCGGCGCTTGCAGGCTATGCCCGGCGTACAATGCCCCGTGCCCGGCGGCGCTTTCTACGTAATGGCCCACTTGCCAGTAGACGACGCCGAGCGCTTTGGTGAATGGCTACTCACGGATTTTAGCTACCACAACCAGACGCTGATGCTTTCGCCAGCCAATGGCTTTTACCAAACGCCCGGCCTGGGCCGCCAGCAAGTGCGCCTCGCCTATATCCTCAACCTGCAAGACCTCGACGCCTCGCTTACGTGCCTCGAGCAGGCACTACTAGCCTACCCAGGCCGCACGTTTGCTCCTGCCACGTTAAAAACGGCCGAAGAGCTGGCTAGCAGGTGAGCCCAAAGCCCCGCTCAAAATCAGTAACGTATACCAACCATTCGTTAGCATTCCGGGTCGGGGGTAACTTTGTGAGGTTCGCTTCTTCCTCTCCCACCATGCTCAAAACTAAAAAGTCGGTCAAGCGCGAGCTGATTTTAGCCGAAGCCGCCAAGCTATTTAAAGACCGAGGCTACAGTGGCACGTCCATGCGCGACCTGGCCGGGCAAGTGGGCATGGAAGCGGCCAGCATGTACAACCACATCAAGTCGAAAGACGAGCTGCTGGATATTATTTGCTTTCGCATTTCAGACACCTACATTTCGCACCTAGCTGCTATTGAAGCTACTGCGGCAAGCTATGGCGACAAAATCAGGGCACTGGTGCGGCTACACGTTCGCCTGATGGTGGAAGATGGCGCCGCCGTCTCAGTAGCTAATCACGATTGGAAATACCTGCCCGAGCCCCGGCTCATGCAGTTTAAGCAAGCCCGTAAAGCTTACGAAAAAGGCTTTGCCTCGCTCATCGAAGCGGGCATTGCCGCGGGTGAGTTTCGGCCGGTCAATGCCTCCGTAGCCCTGTTTACGGTGCTATCGGCGGTGCGCTGGGTAGAGCTATGGTACCGGCCGGGCCGGGGCTTATCAGCCGAAGAGCTCGAAGCCAATATTATCACCGTGCTGCTGGGTGGCTTGGAACAGAAGTAGCATCCGGGTTAGCATTCTGGATCGCAGCTCTCGGGCTACAGTAAATTCCGTACTGCCTGGCTGCTCCGGGTAAAGGTGCACTTTTGCTGGATCTCTAAGAAACTCATTAGCTGCATTATGCGCATGAAATATACGGTCGTGTGTTGAGCGCGTAGATAGTCGTAATTTGGGGGATGGTTCAACTGCCCGTTCTCTGCCCCGTCTGCCGTCTGCCAGCAACCCGAAGCCATTTACCGGCATGGCAAGGCCACGGATGGCACCCAGCGTTACCGCTGCACGGCCTGCTGCCGCACCTTTCAACTCCACTACCGGCAAAAAATCCACGCGCCGGGAGTACGGGCTAACAGTACAACCTTGGCCCTGAACGGCAGCGGAATACGTGATACGGCGCGCGTACTGGGTATCAGCCCCCAAACGGTGAGGGGGGAGTTGAAAAAATTGAAGCGGTGACCCACCTGCCGCCGACCCGCCCCGACTTCGTACCGGCCTCCCAACCCCCTGCGGCTGTGCGCGGATGAAATGTGGTCGTTCGTGCGCCGTAAAAAGGGCCAGCGCTGGCGCTGGTGGGTAGAAGACGCGGCCACGGGCCGGATACTGGCGTTTGTGTTCGGGCGGCGCACCCACGCCACGTTCCGCCGGCTGCTAGCGGTGTTAAACACCGCTGGCTGGCAGGTGGAGCGCTGAAGTACGGATGCTTGGCAGGCCTACGAGGCCTGTTTACCTGCCGAGCAGCGCCAAGTGGGTAAGCCGGCGATGCAACGCCTCGAGCGTAAACACCTGACGCTGCGCACTCGCCTCAAACGCTTGGCTCGCAAAGCTATTGGCTTTTCTAAAAAGCAGTTCTTTCACGATGGCCTGATTACCTTATTTACTGATGTTACGCAGCACCTGAGCCAGTCTGCTGGAAACAGGCTTTTTCTGCTCTCCTGGAGGTCATTTCCAGCAAGCTGACGTGGGTCGTGCGTAACAGCAGTTATTTATATTCCTACTCTACCCTACGATTTTCACAGGTATTTGATAACGAGACACTTGCCTAATAAGCCAATCTAATAAAGCCTCGACTAGCCGGGCTGGTTTGGTTTGGGTATCGGTAGCGGGGCGGGTGAGTTGGCGCAGCATATTCAAGCCATGGCGGCTCAGACTCGTGGCCCGATAGCCGTGGTTTTTGCGCGCCAGCGGCGTGCGGCGGTCCGCTGCCTGGCCCACGCTCAGGCAAAACGCATACGCCAAGCTCACCCGCCCCACCAGTTTGCGCAGCTTATGGAAGCAGCGTAAGTGACTGTTTTCCAGGTTAAATCCCCGCCCCTTTAAGTTTTGGAAGCACTGCTCTATCGTCCAGCGCTTGGCGTAGAGCTGCCCCAGCGCGGGCAGGCCGGCCGTGCCAAAGAGGAAGAGAAACTCCCCCTCGGCTAACGCTTTAACCCAGACCTGCCCCCACACCCCATCGACCTGTGCGTGGGCAACGTGGCGCACCTGCCCCACGGCCAGCCCTAGCTCGGCAACGGCGGCGCGCTGGCCGCTGGCCAGGGTCAGCAGGTGGTGCTTGGGCAGGCGCATAACAAAATTCAACCCCTGGTCTTTGAGCCATTTCAACCAGGCATGCCCCACAAACTCGCGGTCTCCCACTACCAGGCCAATCCGAGCGCGGCCCAGCACCGCCACGCACACGTCGAGCACGGCGATGCGCTGGGCCGCGTTGGAATTGCCGCTGCGGTTGTCGAGCAGTTCCCAGTAAAAAGGCACCTGCCACTCGCCGCAGCCCACGGCCACGAGCAGGATATTGACCTGACACTGGCCGAAGTCCCATTCGGTGCGGTCCAGACACAGGCGCAACTTGCCGGTGGTAGGCAGCAGAGTGACTACCAGGTGCGCAAGGGCCAAATAGTCCAGCGCTACTTCGCGGAAGAAGTGCTGAATCCGGGTTTCGTTCGAGGCGGGCTTGGCCGCATCATTCAGGTGCTGGGCTACTTCGCAAAACTGCACATTGCGGCTCTTTATCAGCCCGATAACCAATTGCGCGATGAACTTCTGCCGGGCCAGGTTGCGTACCAGGGGCACGTGCTGCAAAACGGTCGTAATTTTGGCGATGAGGCGTTGCTTCACGGGGCGGGAAGGGGTTTTGTTGTGTAGGAACCACAAAGGTCGACCTGCCCCGTTTGTAGCCGCCAGCGCCTGTAAACAGGCAGCAAGAGGCGCTATTTTACTGCAAAACCCTGCCTATCAATTTATTGAAAAAATATGGGGTAGAGTAGGCGTACCTAAGTCGCACTCACGGAAAAGGCCTGCCACTCATTGTCGAGTGGCAGGCCTTTTTTGAGCAAGTGGCTTCGTTAGCTGACAAGGTGAAATAGCCGCTCCCAGCGAACCTTGTGCAACAAGTCCGCATACGGATCGAGCGAGAACCACACCAATACCGCCTTACCTACTACATGATCTTCGGGCACAAAGCCCCAGAAACGGGAGCCTTCGGAGTTGTGGCGGTTGTCGCCCATCATGAAGTAGTAGTTCTGCTTGATGGTGTAGCTGGTCAGCGGTCGGCCATTCTGCTGAATCATGCCATCCTGCCAGCTAATGCCTTGGTTGTGCTCGTACTGGGCCACGATTTTGTAGTAGATGGCCGCGTTGGCGGGCGTAAGCGCAATGGTTTGCCCTTTCTTCGGCACCGGTAGCGGGCCATAGTCGTCGAGCTGCCAGCGGCGGGGCACGGCGCTCTTGGCCGCTGATACGTGGAAGTCGGCGGCATCCGGAAATAGCGTATCCTCGGGCAGTGTGCCACCGGCTACAGTCAGCGACTTCACGTAGGGCTGCTGGCGGAAGTACGTGGCCACAGCGGCTGGGCAGCTGATGTAAAAGCCCACTTTACCCGTCTCAGCAGTAGTGACCACGGCCGGTATGCCGTCGGGCTGGGTATAATCGACGACGCCCTGAGCGCGTAAGGCCTGGCGCACCTCGTCATTGGGAGCCGGCACTTCTAGGAAATAGGTGGTTTGCGGCTGGCCAGCGACGGCGCCGGGCTGGCCATTGAGAAACACTTGGCCGCCGCGGATGGCGAGCGTATCGCCGGCGACCGCGATGCAGCGCTTAATGAGAAAGGTGCGTAGGTCGGCGGGGCGCTGCTGCTCGTGCGGCACATGGAACACCACTACGTCATTATGCTGCACAGAATTGAAGCCGGGAAAGCGATAGGTAGGCAGCTGAATCAAGTCGGAGTAGCTCCGCAGGCCGAGCACCGGTAAGGTCTGGTGCGTGAGCGGCACCTGCAAGGGCGTCTGCGGCGTGATGGGCCCGTAGTGCAGCTTGCTCACGAAGAGGTAGTCTCCAACGAGCAGCGAGTGCTCCATGCTTTCGGACGGGATAACGTAGGCCTCGACGGCGGACCAGCGAAAGAAGGAGGCTACCACCACGGCAAATAAGAGGGAATTCACCCATTCGCGGGTGGCACTTGTGGGCTTTAGGGGCGTACCAGGGCGGTTGTGGCTAAAGAATGACATAGCTAGGGGCAGGGAGGTGACCAGCTAGAACGGAAGATGTCTTCGTTCTAGTATGTACTTTCTACGCTGAATCTTAGCTCGGCTAGCGTTTAGTCTATGTCAAAAGATTTTGGTGACTACTGGCCCCTCGCGCGCTCGAATAGGCGGCCACCTGGTGAGCACCCGCGCCGCCAGCAGCCTGCGCCGTCAGTGGGAAAAGCTGCTATACTCGTCGCGAAGAGGATTGCGAAAGAGTTGGCTGAAAAGCA
>CAZERY010000186.1:0-6950 GCA_964514915.1 uncultured Hymenobacter sp. | reverse complement strand
GCCCAAAAATACCCCCTAGTTGCTTTATGCGCTTACTTTTGGCCGACTACTTAATCAAAAACCTGACGCCCAGCTTTGAAGCGTTAGTCCAAAAACTTTGTGCCCGTTAGCTGCTCGCTCATTGTCCAAAGCCGCAGGTTGTTGGCGGGCGTATTAAAACGGCTTTTCACTGGCTCTACTTTTTTCTTGTTGAAGAACCCCCCGCTGGTAGTCGCTACCGTTGGGTCGGTGGCCAGAAAGATGCTAGTCTCAGCCCCCTTTTCGGGCGACAGCATAAAGGGCCGGCCGAGTGCCAGCGCCGCCGAAAGCCAGCCGCCCGACTGCTTGCCGTAGCCCGTAGCTACTGCGCCAGGATGGAGAGAATTGGTCGTTACGTTGGTAATGCCGTGCGTTCGGAGCCGCCGGGCTAGCTCCTGGGTAAACATAATGTTCCAGAGCTTGGTGTTACCGTATTCCCACATCGCGCTATAATCAAGCTCCGATTGCAAGTCGTCGAGCGTCGGCTTGGAAAAGCGGTAAGCCATGGAAGCGACGTTGACGATGCGCGCGGCAGGGCTCTTCTGGAGTAAGTCGAAGAGCAGACTAGTCAGCAAGAAAGGCCCCAGATGGTTAGTTGCTAAAGTCATCTCGTTACCTTCAGCCGAGACCTCGCGCTCGGCTCCAAACATGAGCCCGGCATTATTGACCAGCACATCGAGGCGAGGATACTTGGCATGTAGCTCGGCGGCTACGGTTCGCACTTGCTGTAGCACCGATAAGTCAGCCAGCACTACATCCACCTGCTGGTTGCCGGTAGTAGCAATGATACTTTGCTGGGTTGTGGCGGCCTTCTCAGGGTTGCGGGCCAGCATAATAACCTGGGCGCCCTGCTGGGCAAGGGTCCGGGCCGTGACTTCGCCAATGCCGGAAGTAGCCCCGGTAACTAACACAATTTTATCCTGTAAAGCAGCCATTACGAGCAGATTGGTTGATAAGGTTGGTTACTGATACGTAAGAGGGAGGACCAGCCGCCAAGATATTTTGCACCAATAGCCACCAAGCACGTAATGATGGCCCTGAAAACCTCAGATATTTGTGCTGCATGCCCACCGTTTCGCTCTCCGTCGTCATTATCACGTTCAATGAAAAAGCTAATATTGCCCGCTGTCTCCAAGCGCTCGGCGATGTAGCCGACGAGATACTGGTGGTCGATTCTTACTCCACCGACCAGACCGTAGCCATTTGCCAGCTGCACGGGGCGCGAGTTATCCAAAACACCTTTGCGGGCTACGTCGAGCAAAAAAACTTTGCTACCGACCAGGCTAAGTTCAACTATGTATTGCAGCTTGATGCCGACGAAGTACTCACCGATGAACTACGCCAAAGCATCCACGCTGTGAAGCGCAATTGGCAGCACGCTGCCTATTCGCTAGCTCGCCTTACTAACTACTGCGGTACGTGGGTTCGACACGGCGGCTGGTACCCCGACCGCAAATTGCGTCTCTACGACCGCCGCTTGGGGCGCTGGCAGGGCTTGCTGCTGCACGAGTACTATGAAGTACAGCCCGGCCAAACGACTGGGCAGCTCGCTGGCGAGGCGCTACATTATTCCTACAATTCAGTAACGCAGCACGTGGCGCAGCTCAACCGATTCACCAGTATTACGGCGCAGGAGCTCGCGCTGAAAGGCAAAACGCGGGTGACGCTTTTTCATTTGCTGCTGAAGCCTTGGTGGAAGTTCTTCAATGGCTACGTGTTGCGGCTTGGTTTTCTCGACGGCTTTGCTGGGCTGAGTATAGCGTCTATTTCGGCCTGGGGTGTTTTCCTAAAATTTGCGAAGTTGAAAACGGGTACCCAAAACGCACCTACATGAGTCCGACTTTCCTCGTTTCCCGCACCGATGCTATCGGCGATGTAGTGCTGACGCTGCCCGTATGCGGTTGGCTCAAGCAGCATCAGCCAGGCTGCCGGGTAGTGCTGGTGGGGCGTAGCTACACGGCCGCCGTAGCGGCGGCCTGCCCGTGGGTTGATGAATTTATTGATTTCGATGACTTACAAAAGCTAACCTCCAGCGAACAGGTGCGACTACTGCGCAGCTACCAGGCAGAAGCCATTATCCACGTTTTCCCTAATAAAGTGCTGGCCCGACTAGCTCGGCAGGCAGGCATCCCGGTGCGTATCGGTACCCGTAACCGCTTATTTCATTGGCTGACCTGCAATCGGCTAGTGGCCCTTAGCCGCCGGCACTCTCCTCTACACGAAGCGCAGCTCAACTTACAGTTGCTACAGCCTTTGGGTTACGCCGACGCGCTAGCTCTTGACGCAGTAGCAGCATTGGTAAGGTTAGTGCCAGCATTGCCTTTACTGCCTAAGTTTCAGAAATTACTAGCGGCTCGACAGCCGGGCCAGCTAAATATTATTCTACACCCGCGCAGCCGGGGCAGCGCCCGCGAGTGGGGGCTGGACAATTTTAGCTGTTTGGCGCGGCTACTGCACGTCGCTGGCCACCGGGTTTTTATTAGTGGCACCACGACTGAAGGAGAAGAGCTAGGCGAGTGGCTGCGCGAAAACGCTTCTTACCTGGCTGCTGACCTCACTGGGCAGTTATCCTTGCCCGAATTTATTGCGTTTATTGCCGCCGCCGATGGGCTGGTAGCCGGTAGCACGGGTCCGCTGCACCTGGCGGCAGCCCTGGGGCGCCATGCGCTGGGGCTCTACCCACCCATTCGGCCGATGCATCCGGGCCGCTGGGCGCCACTGGGGCCGCACACCGAATACGTGGTTTTTGACCGGCCCGATTGCCAGGACTGCCGCACGGTGCCGGCTGCCTGTACTTGCATTAAAGCCATCGAAGCGGCCAACGTGGCAGCATTAATGATGGCTTGGCAGCCGTTAGCGGCAAACTAGCCGGCAGCAACATCCGTACCTACGGCAGTTACCTTTTTATTCAAGCCAATGGCTTGGTCAAAGGCGAGGCATATCTTCGGGCTAGTGGGCTGAACCGTTCGTGTTCATTCCTTACTTTTGCGTGGTTGTTTCGCTCGCCTCCCCGCCGCGCATTTGCACCACTACCAGCTTTAATTACCAACCATGAGTGACTCTCCCGAACGGGTGAAGCTGAGCAAAGAGGAAAAAGACCGGCGCTTCCAGGCCGAGCTAATGCCTGTGCTCGACCCGCTCTACAACTTTGCGTATCGCCTCACGCTCGACGAAGACGATGCCAATGATTTGGTGCAGGAAACCTACCTCAAGGCCTACCGTTTTTTCGAGTACTTCGAGCCTGGCACCAATGCCAAGGCCTGGCTTTTTCGCATTCTTAAGAATTCGTTTATCAACGATTTTAGAAAGAAGAGCAAACAGCCAGCGAAGGTTGATTACAGCGAAGTCGAAGGGTATTACAATCCGGATGAGGTAGAAGGCGATGCTGATACGGGCGCTTCATCGTCCGACCTACGTCAGCAGTCTACCCGCGATCTTATCGGTGATGAGGTGGCTAGCGCACTAAACTCGTTACCCGTTGATTTTCGGACAGTTATTATCCTCTGCGACCTGGAAGGGTTTACATACGAGGAAATGGCAAAAGTGCTCGATATTCCCATTGGCACGGTGCGCTCGCGCCTGCACCGGGCACGCAATTTTCTCAAGGACAAGCTTGAAAAATATGCCACTTCAATGGGCTATGGGAACGATGAGCTAGATTCGGCCGTTGATGCCGCCGATAAGGATGAAGATGACGAGTAAGTCTTCGTCCACATTTTTCATCTTCTAACCCCTTCTAAATCTCATGGAAGCTACTGCTACTAAAACCAACCTGTTGGCTCCCCTTGCCGCTACTCTCGACAATGGCACCGACTGCGACCGCGTGAATATTGTACTTGACCAACTTCTTGAGGGCCGTAGGCTCACGGAAGCAGAAGAGGACTACCTCATCGACCACGCCGAAGATTGCTCACCCTGCTTCGACGACATTCGCAAACAGCAAGTTTTTGTTAGCTTCCTCAACCAGAAGGTAAGCCGCCGACCTGCGCCTATGGCCCTGCCGCACGCCATCATGGCGCGGCTACACGCCGAAATAGCCTAGCTTTGCAGCCCTATGCAGGGCAAAATCATTGTGTTCTCCGCTCCTTCGGGAGCCGGCAAAACGACTATCGTGCACCGGCTCATGGATTTAATTCCTGAGCTCAGTTTCTCCATCTCCGCCTGCACTCGCGACCGTCGGGGTCGGGCCGAGGTTAATGGGAAAGACTATCACTTCATTTCAGTCGACGATTTTCAAGATAAAATCCGTCATGATGAGTTTGTGGAGTGGGAAGAAGTATACGAAGGCGCATTTTATGGTACACTCAAATCGGAAATTGAGCGTATCTGGTCGACTGGCAAGCATGCCATTCTCGATGTAGACGTAAAAGGTGGCCTGAGCATTAAGTCTTTTTATAAAGACCGTGCTTTGGCCATTTTTGTGCGTCCTCCATCTATCGAAGCGCTAGCCCAACGCTTGGAAGCCCGCGCAACGGACTCAACTTCCAGCATTTCTTCTCGAGTCTATAAAGCCACTTTTGAGTTAGCTTTTGAAGATAAGTTTGACGTGACGGTGGTCAATGATAACTTAGAAGAGGCTGTGGCCCACGCCCAGCAGCTCGTGCAAGGCTTTATAAATACGGAGCCCGATGCGGTATGAGCTTGATACCTGGCGACTCAGCTAGACTCACTGTGCACACAACCCTGCCACCCGCCACTCGGGTAGGCTTATTATTTGGCTCGTTCAATCCGGTGCACCACGGCCATCTTATATTGGCTGAATACTTTGCTACGCACACCGATCTGACAGAAGTTTGGCTGGTGATCTCACCACAGAGCCCATTCAAAGTAGGGGAGAAGCTGCTAGCCGACACAAGCCGGCTAGCTCTGCTACAGCTAGCCGTAGCCGGTAATCCGCGACTGCGTGTCGAAAGCATTGAGCTTAATTTAGCTCGTCCCAGCTATACCATCGTCACACTAGAGGCACTTCGGGCAAAGTATCCGCAGCATGAGTTTGTGTTGCTGATGGGCGCCGATAATCTGGCTAGCCTTTCTCGCTGGCACTCCGCCGACCGCCTAATCAAGGAGTTTGACCTGTATGCTTATCCGCGCCCCGGCGTCCTACTGCCTCAAATGGCTGATTTCCCCCGGGCTCGTATAGTTGCTGCGCCTTTGCTTGACATATCAGGCACCTTTATTCGCGAAAGCATAAAGGCCAAGCAAAGTATTCGCTACCTAGTGCCTGGCGCTGTCGAGAAGGAGATCATTGCGCAAGGATTTTATTTGTAGAAGCTAGCTAACCCTGATTCTATGAGAGAGCCCTTAGAGGGCGGTGCTAAGCACCGCCCTCTAAGGGCTCTCTGCATGAAAGTAGCGAATGGACCTCAGATAGTCATAATTTCTGATTCCTTTTTGCTGAAGAGCTTATCAACTTCCGTGATATGTACATCAGTATACTTTTGCACTTTAGCTTCAGCATCCTTTACCGCATCCTCGGGGGCGCCGTCTTTTTGCAGCTTGCGTAGGGCTTCATTTACATCTTTGCGGATACCGCGTACGCGAACCTTACCAGCTTCTGCTTCATTCTTGGCTTGCTTCACCAGGTCGCGGCGGCGCTCCTCAGTCATGGGCGGAATATTGAGGCGTACGCCATCAGCATCAGCAATAGGGTTCAGCCCTAAGTCGCTGTTTTTGATAGCTTTCGCAACTTCACTCACCATGTTTTTCTCCCAAGGCTTGATGAGTAGTGAGCGAGGATCGGGCGCCGAGATATTTGCTATCTGCGATACCGGGGTGGGAGTGCCGTAATAGTCTACCCGCAGGCCATCGAGCATAGCCGGCGAGGCCTTCCCGGCCCGAATGCGGCCCATTTCTACGCCTACGTATGCTATCGCCTTACCCATCGACTCCTCCGCATCGCTAAGGTAAAATTGAATTTCTTCGTCCATTTGCTGGGGTATTGAATTTTAAAGTTGAAGGTTGACTACTGAGCAAGTTGAGTATAGTCTAATCGAAAATTAGGCAAGATTCAAAACTCAGCATTCAGGTTTCTTATGCTTGCTCGTTGGGATTGCTGATGGGTGGCTGTAGGCCGCTATGCTTGAGGTCAAGGAGCGGGGCGGCCCTGCGCAAAGATTGGTTAGTCTCTCCGCCCATACTCACGAGGGTACCGAGCGGCTCGCCCGCAATGAGGCGTTCCAAATTGCCCGAGGTATTCATATCGAATACAATAATGGGCAAATTATTCTCCTTGCATAAAGTGAAGGCTGTCATATCCATCACATTCAAATTCTTGCTCAGCACTTCATCAAACGTGATTTCGGCGTAGCGAGTAGCCGCGGGGTCTTTCTCAGGGTCAGCCGTATAGATACCGTTTACGCGGGTGCCTTTCAGTACTACATTGGCCTCAATCTCGATGGCTCGTAGCGAAGCTGCCGAATCGGTGGTGAAGTACGGTGAGCCAATACCCGCCCCAAAGATGACCACTCGGCCTTTCTCCAAATGTCGGATGGCACGGCGCCGGATATAGGGCTCGCATACTCGCTGAATGGTAAGACCCGATAGCAAACGGGTAGGCACCTCCATTTTCTCGAGGGCGCTCTGCAACGCCATCGAGTTAATGACGGTAGCTAGCATACCCATGTAGTCGCCCTGTACGCGGTCGAGGCCAAACTGCTCGGCCTGTACGCCCCGGAAGATGTTGCCGCCCCCAATCACGACGGCGACCTGTACGCCTTGGGCGGCGACGGTCTTTATTTCGGTGGCGTATTGCATCAGGCGTTCGGCGTCGATGCCGTACTGCTGCTGGCCCATCAGGGCTTCGCCGCTGAGCTTAAGTAGAATTCGCTGGTAGGTCAAAATTGAAAAGCTATAAGCGGTTGGGGAAGGGCTAAGAAAATTGGGTAGTGCTATAAATGTAATGCTTTCATCTTCTTATTGTAATCACAAATAAA
>CAZERY010000185.1:0-6980 GCA_964514915.1 uncultured Hymenobacter sp. | reverse complement strand
ATTTTGACTGCGACCTCACCGTGGAGTTCATCACCCACCGCTTCACGCCGGGCTCGAAAGAAGTGCTGCTCGGCTGGTACCCCAACACCACGCTCGACCTGGAGGAGAGCACCCGCACCGTGAAGCGCAATAAATTTGGCGGCCTCAAGTACGTCTACGACCTGCCCACCATGAAGGAGCTGAAGGCGTGGTTTTACGCCGAGTGGCAGCGTCGTTTTCCAGCTGCGCCAATGCAGTACTGGACCTAAAAAAAGCGCGGCCCCGCAAGGCCGCGCTTTTTCAAAAGTAGGGGTTAGCAGCCGCACCGAAAATCGGGGTAGTCGGCGTAAGCGGGGGCGGGGGTATCGTCGAGCCGAATGATGTGGTCGAGGCGAATTTCGTCGCCCGAGGTTAGCTGCGCGTACTCGATGTGTTCGCGGGTAAAAAAGGTTTTGAGCCTGGTGCTACCTTGGCAAAGCTGGCGCAAGTCGTTGAAGTACTGCAAGTATACTTGTTGCTTGCGGGTAGCGGCGGCTTCCAGCATGTCGTAAAAGCCGCAGTCGATGGGTTGATAATCGGGAGCCATAGCACGTAGGTAAATAAGTAAGGTTGGCTAGTGATAGTTTACGCCCTCTATCCAGCCCGTGTTCAGCGGTGGCCCGGGCTTAATTCCATTGGCTTTTATATCTATGGGAAGTTGTTCAGGGCCTTTGCGCTGGGCGTCTGCTGGCCGGAGAAGGTCTTCAGCCTGGCTATTAGCAGCCCAGGCCGGCGTCTGGGCTAGCTATTGGCAGATAACTGATTAGCAAGCGGCTGGCTAGCTTAGCTACTTCCCCCATCGCTAGCGCTCCAATATTATGCGCCGCTGGTTGTCAGCCGCCAGCATCCTAATTACTACTGGCAAACGCGTAGCTCAGTGCCTGGCCACCAGATACAAGCAACGACCTCCCTAGTGATGGCTAGCATACGGCGCGTCCCGCCCAGGAAATGTAAGCCGGCCAGCCAAGAGTCAAGTGCATCTTTGCAAGCAGACTTGTTCTGCGCAATCAATGCGCAGCTCCTGCGCAGTTGCTTTATTATTTCTTGCTCATGCCCATTCCCATTTACCAAATCGACGCGTTTGCCCGTCAGCCTTTTACGGGCAACCCGGCGGCCGTGTGCCCACTTACCGAGTGGCTGCCTGCCGAAACCATGCAGCAGATAGCTGCTGAAAACAACCTGGCTGAAACGGCCTTTTTTATCCCGCTCAACGGCGAAGAGGCTGATTTTCACCTGCGTTGGTTCACGCCCACGTTCGAGATCGACCTTTGCGGCCACGCTACCCTGGCTACTGCGCACGTGCTGTGGCAGGAGCGCGGTTTCCCCAAGCCGGAAATCGTATTTCGGAGCCAAAGCGGCCCGTTGCGGGTGCGCCGCGAGGCCGATGGCCGCCTGGTGCTCGACTTTCCGAGCCGGCCACCGCAACTGCTCGCTAGCGAGCAGCATCCCGAGGTGCTGATGCGGTCGCTGGGCCCCGGCGCCGCCGCACCGCTAGCCGTGCTGGCTTCCCGCGACTTGGTGGTCGAATTTGCCCACGCCGATGAAGTGCTCGCCCTGCGGCCCGACTTTGCCGCGCTCATTGACCTGGGCTATATTGGCTTGATTGCCACCGCGCCCGGCCCCGCTGGCGTCGATTTTGTGTCGCGCTTTTTTGCCCCCGAAGTAGGCGTGCCCGAAGACCCCGTTACGGGCTCGGCTCACAGTACGCTTATCCCATTTTGGGCCGCCAAGCTGGGCAAAACCGAGCTGTTTGCCCGCCAGGAATCGGTGCGGGGTGGCGAGCTGTGGTGCCGCCTCCGGGGCGACCGCGTGGATATTGGTGGCTACGCCGTCACCTACTTGCGCGGCGAAATTGAAGTAGACTAGCTGCGCGTAAAGGTTAAGTCACCTTGTTAAAAGCTAATTGGTTGTAGCGCTTCGAAGCAGCGTTGCACGTGTGTTTCGAGGCGCTGCTAAACGCCAACTACCCAGTTATCAAAAGGACTGTTTAGTAAGCAAAAAAATGATATAATATCAAGTAAAAGTTTGACTAGCGCTTAACGATTAGTTGTAGTTGCTGAGCTTTGGTATGCTTTTGCAAGCTATACTGTAAAAATAATATACAATTGGCAGAAAGCATATTGCGTGAAAAAATACAGGCTAAAGTTGTTTGTTTACTTCGGTGCAAGCTTATCTTAGTAGCCAGTTCTCACTAAAAATAGCTAAGTATAAGGTTGCATAATCTAGGGTTGAGCATCTGGTAATAATCGCGTTGTTTGCTTAAATATTTTAGCTAAGAGCAGCTGCCTCACTGGCGTTATCTAATTTTATTTCTTTAGTGCTATTCGCTACGATGCCGACTTCAGTTCCACTTACCTGCGTCATCGTTGATGACAATGAGATTAACCGACTTACCTTAGAGTACTTAGTTGACCTCACACCTGAGCTTAAGCTGACGGCTTCGCTGCCCGGAGGCGTTGAGGCGCTGCATTTTTTTCGGCAGGGTGGCAAGTGCGATTTGTTGCTGCTTGATATCGAAATGCCCAACCTCACGGGTTTGGAGCTAGCCAAACTACTGCCCAGCCCGGCGCCGGCCATCGTGCTGGTAACTACGCACCGCACCTTTGCTGTGACGGCTTTTGAGATGCAAGTAGTTGACTACCTGGTAAAACCAGTGGAGTTCGCTCGTTTCAGCCAAGCGGTAGCCAAGGTGCTAGCCGTCCGCCCCAGGCGCTGGGCAGTGCCCGCTATAGGGCCGCCCAGCGCCGATATGTTTGTAAAAGTTGGCAACCGCTCGCTACGCATCGATTTCAACGAAGTGCTCTACATTGAGGCGCTCTCGACCTACTCGGTACTCGTGACGCCCACGCAAAAGCACATCGTTTACATCACCCTGAAGGCCTTGACTGAGCGGCTGCCCTTTAGCCATTTTATGCGCGTGCACCGCTCTTATATTGTTAATATGCAGCGCGTTGAAGCCATCGAGGATTTTATGCTCAAGCTGGGTCCTTATGAAATTCCTGTTGGAAAATCGTATCAGGAGGCCTTTCAGCACAGCCTGCGCAGCTTGTAGGCTGAGGCTGGCATGAGCTAGCATTCGGCAGGCAGTTCGCGGGGGAGGGTGTCGAGCGCGCGCTGGGCCTGGGCCATCAGGTGGGCCACGGCGGCTGGCAGTTGGTTGTATTCAGCAGGGCGGGTGCTTTCGAGCTGCTCTACGGCGGTGGCCACGTGGCGCACGCCCAGCGATTCGAGGCTGGGCTTGATGTGATGCACAATTTTGGCAACGGTAGTCCATTGCTGCGCGGTAGCGGCGGCGTGGAGCTCGACCAAGCTGTTGGGCATGTTGTGCAGAAAGGAGCGGACGATTTTTAGCACAAATTCTTCGCGGCCCCGCGCCAGGGTACGCAGCTTGGTGAGGTCGTAGGCGGGGGGCGGCGCCAGCACGCCTACCAGGGCCTGGTACACATCGGCTTCCTCAAATGGTTTGGCCAGGCAAGCGGCCATGCCAGCCGCCAAGTAGCGTTCGCAGTCGGCCCGGAAGGCATTGGCCGTGAGGGCCACAATGGGCACGGCCGCCCGGGCCGCATCGGGCAGTGCCCGGATGGCCGCCGTGGCATCGAGGCCACTGAGGCCGGGCAGCTGAATATCCATTAGCACAATATCGTAGGGCGGCGCCTGCCGGACCATGGCCACCCCGGCTAAGCCATCTTGGGCCTCTTCCACCCATGCGCCCCAGCTTTCGAGCAGGAGCCGGGCCACGGTGCGGTTTATCTCATTGTCTTCCACTACCAGCAGGCGGCGGCCGTGCAGGGCACCCGTATCGTAAGTAGCGGTCGAGAAAGCCGTGGGAATATCCACGGCGGCGGCTTTGGGCAAGGTGAGCACGAAGGCAAACGTGCTGCCCTCGCCCGGGGCGCTGGTGAGCGTAAGCTCGCCCCCGAGCTGCGTCACCAGCGCCCGCGAAATGCTGAGCCCCAGGCCCGTGCCGCCGTAGCGCCGGGCGGTGTCGGCGTAGGCTTGCGTGAAGCCCTCAAAAATCAGCTCCTGCTTGTCCAGCGCAATGCCGATGCCGGAGTCCTGCACGCTGAAGCGCACGGTGAGCGTAGTACCGGTTTCGGCGAGCTGTTCAGTTACCACCGTCACTTGCCCACCCGGTTCGGTAAACTTGATGGCATTGGCTACCAAATTGATAAGGATCTGGATAAGGCGGTGGGCATCGCCGAGTACCCAGGGGTGAGTGCAAGTGGTACGCAGCGGCACTCCCCGAAATTCCAGGCCTTTTTCCTGGGCCTGAATAACGAGCGAGCGCATCGATTCTCCTATTGACTCGCACAGGTTGAAGGCCGTGACCTCTAGCTTAAGCTTGCCCGACGTGATTTTGGCGATGTCGAGCACGTCATTGATAACGTGCAGTAGATGCTGCCCCGAGTGGCGAATGGTGTGGACAAAGTCGCGCTGCCGCGCATCGAGCGTCGTTTTGGCTAGCTGAGCCGTCATCCCCAGCACCCCATTGAGCGGCGTCCGAATTTCGTGGCTCATGTTGGCCAAAAAATTCTCGCGGGCCATCACGGCCGCTTCGGCGGCGGCTTTGGCCCGTTTTAGCTCGCGCTCAACCAGCTGCTGCTCCGTCACATCCTGGCCGTAGATAATAACGTAGGGTGGCTGCCCAGGCTCACGCACCAAGTGGTTGGCATGCAGCAAGTAGCGGCGCTGGCCGTTGGGCCCCGGAATACCCGTGACCCCGCGCAGGCTACCAGTCTCCGCAATGTGCGCCAGGTACTGTACGGTTACGTCATAGTTCTCGGGCAGGCACACTTGGGTGAGGTGCAGGCCGGGCAGCGCAGTCAGCGGCAGGCCCACCATCGCGGCTGCCGCCGGGTTGGCCGTGAGCAGGTAGCCCTCCAGGTCGTGCGTGCAAATGAGCGCCTGCGAGTACGTCATCAGATCGCGGTACAATTTTTCGCGCTGCGCCAGCGCCTGGCTAGCCAGCTTTTGGGACGTAATGTCGGTGCTAATGCCCAGCACCTGGCAGGTGCCGTCGGCTCGCCGCAGGGGGCGCCGCACGGTATGAAAATAGCGTACCTCGCCCGAAGCCAGGGTGAGGCCATTCTCATTGGTTAGCTGCTCGCCGGTGGCTAACACTTGCGCGTCGGCGGCTAAGTAACGCGCGCGTTCGTCAATCTGACGCGTGGTAGGAGCCGAGGCGTCCGCGTGCCGCAGGTAGCCTAGCTGGTCGCGAAGCGTAATAGCGGCCCGGTTTTCAAAAACGAGCTCCCCCGTCGCATCACGCACAAATATGGCACTAGGCGTAGTATCTAGTATTTCGCTAGTAAAAGCCTGCTGCTCGGCTAATTGCCGCTCGGCTAGCACCCGCTCCGTGGTTTCGGCCAGGTAGAGCGTGACGTTGCCAGCGGGCGCCGTCGAGGGCACCACGTTTAGCATAAAATAGCGTTTGCCAACGCGGATGTACTGGTCGGCCCCCCCCGCCTGCGCCACCGCCCGCAGCTGCTGGCGCACCCACACCTGGTCGGCCCGGCTCAAGCCCTCGCGCAGGCGCCGGGCCGCCGCGTTGGCGTAGAGCTGCCGGCCCATGGCATCGAGCTGGAGTACGGGGTTAGGATTGTCTTCGGGGATGCTAGCCAAGGCCCGCAGCTCGGCTAGCTGGCGGTGCAGGTCGGCGACCTCGGCTTGGGCCAGCGCTAGCTCGGCGGCTAGGGGAGGAGCCAATGCGTCGGCTGCCGGGTCAGTAAGCGGCTCATTCTTAGGTAGTGAGGGGGACATAGGATAGCAAGTAAAATGCGCGGCAGCCCTAAGCAACAGTAAGCCGCACGAAATATAATTATGACAACCGCATTGGCGCATTATAAAATGAAAAAAGCCTTTTTCTTCGCGGAGAAAAAGGCTTTTTTCAATAAGACTTGTTTTCGGCGCTCCACGCTCCAGCCCGATGGGTACTGGCTAGCGGCATTGCCTATCGGCAGCAACGAAACGGCTACTTAAGCACCGAGGCTGACCTGCGTTTACAGGCCAGCCTCGGCGGGTACTTGTAAGTGAAATGCCCAGCCGTCACAGCGACGAAGTGGGTATTGGTAGTGCTACAAACGTAGCAGTCGCACAGCGAGAAGCTCGTGGCCAATTTTGGCCGTGCTAAGGGAGGGAGGTACCGCCAGTGCTGGCCCGGCCAATGGCAGGAGCGCAGCAACAAAGGCGGTGAAAAAAGAACGGAGGCTAGAAATAGGAGAGCGAGGTAATTTTATATTAGTACCCATCGTAAGCCGGTAGGTGTTTTGGTAGGAACAAAGCTACTAAATTGTCTTAACATCCCGTACGTGAATTATTTCAATAGCCAGATTTGCTATCCGAACGAAGGCCCGGGCCTGATTGAACCCGCCTAAATACTATTATTCGTCGGTGGCAAGGGCCGGTCTGTCAAATCAGGCTTAGTACCTACCGGTGTAGCCCCGCCTAGCTGGGTTTTTTAGGGGTAGCGGCCTTCTTCGTCGTGGTAGCGGCGAGGGTGCGGCCGGGGTTGTCTTCCAGAAATTTCCCCCAGCTTTTGCTCCCGGCCTTTACGTTGTTGCCCTGCTGGTAGTGGTGGCAGAGGGCGACCGCCAGCGCATCGGTAGCGTCCAGAAATTTGGGAGCCTCTTCGATGGGAGGGAGCGTTAAGGTTTGGCGCAACATGCGGGCTACCTGCTCCTTATCGGCCGAGCCCGAGCCCGTGACGGCCTGCTTGACCTTGGTGGGCGCGTACTCCACAAACGGAATATCGCGCGAGAGGCACGCCGCAATGGCCACGCCCTGGGCCCGGCCCAGCTTGAGCATGCTCTGCACGTTGACGCCGTAAAACGGGGCCTCGATGGCGAGCTCGTCGGGCAGAAACTCGTCAATCAGCTCCAGCATGCGGGTGAAAATCCGCTTTAGCTTTACGGCGTGATTCGAGCCCAGGGCCTTCATATTGATAACGTCGTATTGCAGCACCT
>CAZERY010000184.1:0-7005 GCA_964514915.1 uncultured Hymenobacter sp. | reverse complement strand
GCCGACCGCCTGCTGGTGGGCTTCGACCTGCGCAAAGACCCGCGCCGCATCCGGGCGGCCTACGATGATGCCCAGGGCATTACGGCCGAGTTTAACTTAAACCTGCTGCGGCGCTTCAACGAGGAGCTGGGCGCTGATTTTCAGCTGGAACACTGGCAGCACTTCCCCGACTACGAGCCCAGCACCGGGGCCATGCGCTCGTGGCTGGTGAGCCGCCGCGCCCAAACCGTGCGGGTGGCAGCGCTGGCGGGCCAGGCGTTTGAATTTGAGGCCTGGGAGGCCATTCACACCGAGAATTCCTTTAAGTTCACCCTGCCGCAAATTGACGGCCTGGCCGCTGGCGCGGGGCTGCGCGTGGTCGAAGTTTTTCAGGATGCCGCCGGCGACTTTGCCGATGTAATCCTGGCCGTGGCGGAGTGAGGGCGTAGTTTTGGAGGGCAAAAAAGCCTGCCGAACGTAATGCTAAGCCCCGCGAAGCGTGACGTTCCAATTAGATACCCCTACGTTTACGAGCTCCCATTTTGAAGTCTCACCTCCGCCCTACCTTACTCCTTGCCTACCCCGTCGTGCTCAGCCAGCTCGGCCACATCCTGGTGAGCGTGTGCGACTCGGTGATGGTGGGCCAGACCGGCAAAGTGCCGCTCGCCGCCGTGAGCCTGGGGGTGAGCACGACCACCATCCTGCTGGTGCTGGGGCTGGGCATTAGCATGGGCGCGGTGCCGCGCGTGGCCGCCGCCAACGGCCGCGGCGATACAAGCGCCCTGGGCCGCTTGCTGGTGGGCACCGTGTGGCTCAACACGTTGGTGGGCGTGGCGCTGCTGGGTTTCAGCCAGCTGCTGCCACTAGCCCTACCCTACCTGCACCAGGCTCCCGAAGTAGTGGCCCTGGCTACACCCTGGGTGCGGGTAATCGGCTTGTCGCTGCTGCCGCTGATGGTGTTTCAGGGCTTCCGGGAGTGGGCCGAGGGGCTAGGGCTGACGCGCCAGGCCATGCAGCTTTCCATCGTGGGCAACGTGGTGAATGCGCTGCTCTGCTACGCGCTCATTTTCGGGCACTTCGGTGCGCCAGGCCTGGGGCTGATGGGCGCCGCCTGGGCTACGCTGCTGGCCCGGATTGGCATGGCGGCGCTCATGGCCCAGTTTGTGCTGCGGGCCCGCGAGCTGCAAGCCAAGCGCCCCGCCACGGCGGCCGCGTGGCTGCGCCCGGGCCTGGCCGAGCTGCGGGGCCAGCTAGCGCTGGGCTTGCCCATTGGGGTGCAAATGATGTTTGAAGTGGGTGCGTTCGGCGCTTCAGCCCTCATGATGGGCTGGATCAGTATCACGACGCAGGCCGCCCACCAGATTGCCATCAACGTGGCGTCGGTGACGTACATGTCGGCGAGCGGCATTGCGGCGGCGGCAACTATCCGGGTGGGCAACCTGCGCGGCAGCGGCGACCTGGCCGCGGCGCGGCAGGCGGGCTTTGCGGCCTACTGGCTAGCCTTCGGCTTTATGGGCACGATGGGCTTGCTGCTCGTGCTGCTGCGCCACGTCATCCCGACGCTTTATAATACCGACCCGGCCGTGGTGGCCCAGGCGGCCACCTTGCTGGCCATCGCGGCCGCCTTCCAGGTATCGGATGGCCTGCAAGTGGTAGGCCTCGGCGCGCTGCGCGGCCTCGAAGACGTGAAAGTGCCTTCGGTAGTAGCGCTGCTGGCCTACTGGGCCATTGCGCTGCCGCTGGGCTACGGCCTGGGCTTTGGGCTGCACATGGGCGCCCCCGGGGTGTGGCTGGGCCTGCTCACGGGCCTCTCAATCGTGGCGGTCGTGCTGCTGCTGCGCTTCCGCCGCCAGAGCGAGCCGGGCAGCCCGATGCCGGGCGCCAGCAGCCCGGCCACTACCTTCCAGCACGCTGAAGAAGTGGTGCTACTGGGCCAGCCGGCCGGGTAGCTGGCTACGGCCGGCCGGAACTAGCGCCGGGCCGCTGGACGTTGCGAAGGGCCGGGGCAGCGTTGCCGCGGCTTATTCCTGCACGCACCATGATGAAGCTACCGGGCTTTTTTGCCTTGCTGGTAGGAGTACTACTTAGTGGCTCGGCGGCGGGCCAGGCCGCCGTGAAGATTCCGGCGGGTAGCCTGCGCTGGTCGGCTAGCCGGCCGCTCACGGTGAGCGATTTTAAGGGCCGGCCCCGCCCCACCGAGGCGCACGCCGCCCTCACCTCGGCCAATATCAATACCGGGGCCAGCTGCCGCGACAACGTGTTCAACGGTACGGCCCGGGCCAGCTTTGACCCGGCTACCTCCTGGGTACGCGACCCCGCTCGCCTGACGCCCGCTCTGCTGCGCCACGAGCAGCTGCATTTCGACATTACGGAAGTGTATGCCCGACGCCTGCGCCAGCAGCTAGCCGCCCTAAAGGTGCCCTGCGATAAGCTGGGCACTACCTTCGACCAAGTCACCAAAGCCGCCTACACCGCCTGGCAGCAGGCCGAAGAGGCCTACGACCTCGATACCAGCCACGGCCTTCGGCAAGAGCAGCAAGCGAAGTGGGAAGCGCAGGTGCACGAGCAATTGGCAGAGCTAGCCGCCTTTGCGGAGAAAGAGGCGTAGCTTGAATCCTTATGTCTCCCCCATGATTTCCTGGACTGATTTTGCGCGGGCCGATATCCGCGTGGGCACCGTTGTGGAGGCGCGCCCTTTCCCGGAGGCGCGCCAGCCAGACTACCAGTTGGTGCTGGATTTTGGCCCCGAGTTAGGGCTTGAAAAATCGAGCGCTCAGCTTACGCATCAGTACACCCCGGCTAGCCTGCGGGGCCGGCAAGTGCTGGCAGTGGTTAACTTTTCGCCGAAGCAAATCGGGCCTTTTCGCTCGGAAGTATTGGCGCTGGGCGCCCTCGACGCCGAAGGCCACACCGTACTCACGGCGCTCGCCGCGCCCGTGCCCAACGGCAGCCAACTGCACTAAAGCTAATACGGATGCATACCCGCGCTCGATGGCATAGGCTTGCCACCCAGTCTTTTATCAATGGCAGTGAGCGAGTCGATCACGGCCGCATAGATGCCGTCCAGGTCCTTGTCGTGCACCGCGTAGTAGCGGTAGCTGCGCTGAAAGCTCGAGTCGGCTTCCTTAATATGGTGCCGCTGCCAGATGCCGTGCTGCATGGTCTGAAACAGCGCGCGGGCCGAATCGGGGCTGAGATGACTGGATTCGACGCGAGCTTCGAGCAGGTGCGTTTCAATGAGAATGCTCGTGATCAGCCCTTTAGACAGCAAGTTGGCGGGCTGCGGCACCTGCTCGGGGCGGGCGCAGCTGGCTAGCAGTAACGCCGGTAGCACGGCGGGCCACCACGAGGTAAGCAGAGGAACGAGCGATTTCACCCCCAAAAATAACCCGGCGGCGTAGCTTCGCCCTCCGTCGTCTTTTTTATGCCCACATCGCCTGCTGCTTCTGCTGCTTTACCCGCTAGCCTCACGGCCTTGGTGCGCCGCCTGCGCCACCTCGAGCTGCGCATGCGCCAGGCGGTAGAGGCCCAGCTCCAGGGCAGCTTTCGGTCGGTATTTCGGGGCAACGGGCTGGAATTTGACGACGTGCGCCTCTACCAATACGGCGACGAGGTACGGGCCATCGACTGGGCCGTAAGCAGCAAAGGCCACGGCACGTTTGTCAAAACCTACAAGGAAGAGCGCGAGCAGCAAGTGCTGGTGGCCATCGATGTGAGCGCCTCGCAGCGCATTGGGGGTGGTAGCGGCGGCCCGCGCAAGCTCGACGTGGGCCGCGACTTGGCCGGGGTGCTGGCCTTGTCGGCCGCCCGCCAGGATGCCGCGCTCGGCCTGTTTGCTTTCTCCGACCAAAAGGAGCTGTACCTCCCGCCGGCCAAAGGCTTGCGGGCCGCGTACGCGCTGCTTCAGCGTCTCTACGGTTTGCAGCCCGCCTCGCTCCATACGGGGATCGCCGCGGGCATCCGGCAGGTGCTGGGGCTGTTGCGCCGCCGCAGCCTGGTGGTGCTTATCTCTGACTTTATCGACGATACCTACGAGCGCGAGCTCGCCATGCTGGCCCGCCAGCACCAGCTGCTGGTAGTGCAGCTGGTGGCGCCCCAGGAAGCCGATTTTCCGGCCTTGGGCATCGTGCCCCTGCGCGATGCCGAAACCGGGGACCGGCGCTGGGTCGACACGTCGGCCCCGGGGTTTCGGGCGCGGCACTCGGCCCAGGTGCTCGACCGGCAGCAAGCGCTTCAGGCACTCTGCCGCCGCCAGCGGGTAGGCTTCTTGGCCCTGCGCACCGACGAAGATTTTGTGCCGCAGCTGGTGGGCTTGTTTCGGCAGCGGCGGTAGGCTAGCGGGCTTTTTGGTGGTTGACTATGTTTTTGAATCCATATTTTCAGCGCTATGCCATTGACTAGGTCGCCGGGGCTTTTTCTGCTGATTATCTACCTGTCCACTAGCAGCAGCTTGGCAGCGGCCGCTACCCCACCGACGGGCCATTTTTCGCGGGCCGTGGTGGAGGTGGGCCAGCCCCTCGACTACGAGCTAAGCTACCAGCACGACCCGCGCCAGGAAGTAGTATTTCCCGATTCGTTGGCCAATTTTGGGACGTTTGAGTATGTGGGCCGCACCTGGCTGCCCACTCGCACCCAGCAGGGCCAGAGCCTCGACCGGGCGGTGTACCATTTGCGCACGTTTTCGCTGGCGGCGCGGCAGCGCTTGCAACTGCCGGTGCTGGTGCTGCGCGGCGCCCACGACACCCTGCGCCTGCTACCCGCCCAGGCCCAGGTACAGCTGCGGCGCGTGGCCCCGCTACTGGCCGAGGGCACGCTCCCTGCCCTGCGCCCCGATTTTCGGCAGGAGCCATTGGCCCCGGCTTTCAACTATCCCTTCTGGCTGGCTGGGCTGGTGGGGGTGCTGGGCGCGGTGGGCGCCGCGCTGGGGCTCTTCGGCCGGCGCTGGCGCGGCCGCTATAACTTGTACAAGCGCCGCAAAAACCACGTGTATTTCCTGGCGCAGTTTGCCCGCCACGCCGAACGCTTTGCGCTCTCGCGCTCGGCGCCGGTGGTAGAACGGGCCGTGGTACTCTGGAAAAACTATTTATCTAGCCTCGAAGAAACCAATCTTAATTCCTTGACGACTAAGGAGCTAGCTGAGTATTTTAATAACAACGAGAACGTGCGCCGGGCCCTGCGCGCCACCGACCGCGTGGTCTACGGCAACCTGCTCAGCGAAGACGCCCACGAAGTAGACGCGGCTTTTCAGCGCCTGCTCACCTTTGCCGAGCAACAGTACGAGCGCGTGTCGACCGGGGTGTAGCGCCCAAAAATTGTCCGGCTTATTACCTTATCAACCAGATTTAGAATCCTTAACTCTCTAACTAACAATGCCTCACTTAGTAGTGCTCACGGGGGCCGGAGTATCGGCCGAAAGCGGTATCCGAACTTTTCGCGATACCAACGGCCTCTGGGAAGAGCATCGGGTAGAAGACGTGGCCACGCCCGAGGCGTTTGCCCGCAACCCCGCATTGGTGCTCGATTTTTATAACCAGCGCCGGGCCCAGGCTAGCCAAGTGCAGCCCAATGCCGCGCACCTGGCGCTGGCGGGCTTTGAGGAGGCGCCAGGGTGGCAAGTCAGCATCATCACCCAGAACGTGGATGACCTGCACGAGCGCGCCGGCTCGACACAGGTGCTGCACCTGCACGGCAGGCTCAGCCAGATGCGCTCAGTAAAAAACGAAGGCGTTGTTTTCGAATGCGCCAGCGCTATTCAGCTGGGCGACCTGGCGCCCGATGGGGGCCAGCTGCGGCCGCACATCGTCTGGTTTGGCGAGATGGTACCCGCCATCGAAGAAGCGGCCGAGGTAGTGGCGACGGCCGACGTGCTGCTGGTGGTCGGCACCTCGCTGCAAGTGTACCCAGCGGCGGGGCTGCTGCACTACGCGCCGGCCAGCTGCCCGGTCTACGTCATCGACCCGCACCAACCCGAGGTGAGCGGCCGGCGCGGCGTGCGCTACGTGGTGGAGCCCGCTAGCATCGGCGTGCCGCAAGTGCTGCGCGAGCTAAGCAGCGCCGGCTAGTGCACGCCGGTCTGGTCGCGGTATTGGTACAGGATGCCCGTGTCGAAGGGCGTCCACAGGCTCGCCTTTTGCCCGCTTATTTTTAACCCGTTATTAGCCCAGGTATTGCACGTGTAGAGTACGCTGTACACGCGGTGGGCTTCGTAAAAGGCATCGTGGCGGGCGTAGCTGTGGCCGGGTATGAGCTGCACGTTGCCGGCCGCATCGTGCTGAAAACTCGCCTGGATGTAGGCAATGAGCCGGGTGTACTCGGCCGGGCTCAGGTGCAGGGCCACGCAGTCGGGACCGGGCCGCAGGTCGGCTTCGCGGTAAAAAGTGGCGTGGATGGCCGAGCTGCTCAGCCAAAACCCGGCCTTGATGGCCGTGCTCACTTTGAGGTCGGCCCAGGTGGGCGTATCGAGGTAAAAACCTTTGTCGCCCCAACCGATACCAACATAGTGCAAGCTGGTGTCGTTGGCTAGCGTGTGGGCGTAGCGCACCTGTTGGCTCCAGTCTATCTGGCTGTTTTTCACGGGCATTACCAGGTCGGTATGCACACCATTGGAAAGCACGAAGAACGGAATGGTTTCGGCGCCGCCGTAAGGCTTTTTAGCCACTGGGATCCGCGACAGCACCCACGAAGTACCCAAGTATACGGCCACGACGCCGACCAGCGTGGCAGCCGTATAACCCGTGAATTTCCCTATTTTGCGCAGAATTGCAGGCATGTAGAAGCGATTATTTTGTCAGCTAATACGTGCTTTCGCCAAAAGTAACCTACTCCATTTATCCAGCTTCATGAGCCAGCCGCCCGAAGAAATTTATGCCATCCCGGCCGAATACCGGAAGATGGAAAATAGGCACATCCTATTTTGGCTGCTCAAGGACGTTAGCTGGTGCATGGTCTGGAAAATGCTGGGTATCTTAATGACTGATGTTACGCAGTGAGTTGCGCGAGTTGTTGATACATGGCCTTTAGCCCTAC
>CAZERY010000183.1:0-7005 GCA_964514915.1 uncultured Hymenobacter sp. | reverse complement strand
GGTACCACCGCCACCACGGCCTCGACGTGCGCAGCCTGCGCTACCCCGGCCTCATTGGCTACAAGAGCCTGCCCGGCGGCGGCACTACCGACTACGCCGTCGATATCTACCATAAAGCCGTGGCAGGCGAGGCATTCGAGTGCTTCCTTAAGCCCGATACTTACCTGCCGATGATGTACATGCCCGACGCGCTCAAGGCTACCCTCGACCTGATGCACGCGCCGACCGCGAGCATCAAGGTGCGCACGAGCTACAACCTGGGCGCCATGAGCTTCTCGCCCGCCGAAATCACGGCCGCCATCCGGCAGGAAATACCGGATTTCCAAGTGAGCTATGCGCCCGACCAGCGCCAGGCCATTGCCGACTCGTGGCCCGCTAGCATCGGCGATAGCGCCGCCCGGCAAGACTGGGGCTGGGTACCCGAATTTGACTTGGCCAAGATGACGCACGACATGCTAGTGCACCTGCGCCAGCCCGTGCCGGCGTAGGCTGGCCCTTAAAAAAACGCCCTCGCTCCCAGTGGGAGCGAGGGCGGTCGGCTTATTGTTGTGGACTGTGCTCAGGCTCGGCACCTTGTTCAGGAAGCGAGCGAGTAGCTGGCTGTAGCTTGGACTTTGTAGTCCGAGCGCGAGCGCAGCGAGCAGCTACAATCGAACGAACCATACGCGGGATGCTCGCTTTGCTCGCACTCGGACTACAAAGTCCAAGCTACTTGCTTGCTTAGTAAACAACGTGCGCAGTAATCGGTAAAAAGTAACCGCCCATTGGCCGTTTAGGAAGATTCTATCAAGTAAGAAAAAAGCTAACAGCTAAAAGCCAATGGCTAATTACCTAAACTCCCACTTGGTCAGCTATTTGCTTGAGAGTGAGACTCAACTGGTAAAGCCGGCTTTGCGCGTCGGGGGTAGCCTTGACGGCCGCCGCCGCGGTTTGCTGGCTGAGGGTGCTCAGGCTATCGGCAATGGTGCCGGAGTGGTTCTGGGCAATGGCATCTTGCAGCTTCTGAAGCTCGGCCGCAACGGGCGCCAAGTCGGCATTGCCTTGCAGGGTAGTAACCCAGTCACCAACGGCCGATTTGGCTTCGTCAGTCACTTTGAAAAGTTTGTCTTGTAAGGTGTTGAGGGTAGCGTCGAGCTGCTCGAGGGAGGAGGAAGTGGCCATAAAAAGCAAAACAGAAAAAGTAAAATACTCCCTTCCTAACGGCGACCAGCTGGGTGCGGTTGGGGCCGGGCCCAAACAATCGAGCGGTATGCGCCTCGCCAATTGGCTAGCCGTGCGGCCAGCTCGTACGGCTACATCGCCTGGCAAGCCTGGGCGCGCCCGAATTTGGCCTGGCTAGAGCGGTTGCGGAGTCCGCGCAGCAAATTCAAAACTGCCACCTGATGGGTTGAGGTACCTGCGCAAGCCGGTGCCAACCTAACGAGCAGTCTACAACGGTTCTCAAGTTGGGGATGCGGTCGCCCGTCTCTGGAGACCGGGTTGAGTCCATCTGTACCCTGACCTGAGAATCGCTCAAGCTGGCTAGCCGCGTAAAAATTCAATCTCGCGCCTATTTTTGACGTTCCATTAAGCTAAACTATATGCGGCTACTGTTACGTTGCTTTCTTTTCTGGTTGCTACTGGGCGCTGCCCCAGCGCTCGCCCAAACTTTCGAGCCCGGCCTGCTGGTGCGCGCCAACGGCGACACGCTGCGCGGGGAGGTCGAAAACAGCTTCTGGGTAGAACCACCTACCTTCATTCGCTTTCGGCCCACGCCGGCTAGCCCTACTCAGTCATTTCAGCCGCGCCAACTGCGAGCGGTCAGCTTCACGGGCGGGCGCTATTTCCGCTACGAAGCTCTGTCGCTCGACCACGCTGCTGAAACGCGCCTCGACAACCTGCAGCGCGGCAATTATATCCGAATGGAGGTTGATTCGCTGCTGGCCGAAGTGCTGCTGACCGGGCCGGTTGAGCTGCGGCGCGTGGTGTGGCCGGGCGCCGTGCACTTCGTGCTACAACGCACCGGCCAGCCGCCCATTAGCCTCAGCGAACGCCGCTACTTGCGCGAGGCTAATGATGGCGCGTTGCAGGTGACGGATGGCAACAATTACCGGAGCCAGCTGGCGCTGTATTTTGGCGATTGCCCGGCGGCCAATAGTGCGGCCCAGGCGGCGCCATTCACCACCACGGGGCTAGTCGGCGTGGCTCAAGCTTACGCGGCTAGCTGCGCGGCTGGCCAGCCCCCACTGCGTACCTGGCTAACGCCGGCGCAGGCTAAGCGCCACGTAGCCTTCCAAGGCGGGGTACTGGCCGGGGTGCGCTACAACCGGTTCGAAAGCAGCGCTTACCAGCTAGCCGGCGAGCCCACCGATTGCCAGCTGCATCCCTTCGGGGGCTTCTATGCCGAATTGTTGCAGCCTAGCCGCCTCGTCGCCCTCTACGGCGAGCTAACCGTGAACTCGTTTAGCAACCGAGGAGTGGTGGATACCTACGACCCGAATACGAGTAGCATGGCGTACGTTCCCTACGACTACCAAGCCGTGTTGGGCACGGCCCGCATTGGCCTGCGCTACCTGCTGCCGCTGACCAATGCGGGCCAGCAGCTTGTGTTTGGGCTAGGGTTTGAGCACAACGTTGTGTGGGGGCTAAAGGCGCTGGCCTCTAGCAGCTGGGCTACGCCAAACCGCGACAACCAAGCCTCAATCATTTACGCCAACCCAGTACTGCTGCCCAACCTCACCCTGGGCTGGCGCCGCCAGCGCTTTACGGCCACCCTCGATGGGCAGCTCTACACTAGCGGCAGCAACGAAGGGATGGGAAGCTTGATGTGGGGCAGCAACGTGGCTGACCGCCTGGGCTTGAGCTACCGTCTGGGCCGCCACCCCGACTCTGCCCGGCTCACCAACTCGCGCTAGCCTAGCGCCCACCCAGCCGGCGCGGCCAGCCCAGTAGCCGTGAGGTGAGCAGCGGCACCCCAAACACAGCTATGCACCATCAGGCCCACGTCGCCGTTTTCGTTGGTGAGGAAAAGGCGGAAGGGACGGCCTGGCTGAAAGCGCTCGAAAATTACAAACAGTAGATTGATTTACAGCAACTTGAGCATCAAATCTGGCTGCTGCAAGTCGGGATTCCTCAACTCAGGAGCAGGCGGGGCGTATGGGCTAGCGGGGCGGCTGCTCCGCGCCTCTTTTTCGGCTTATGATAGTAAACCCTACTCCTACCGGCTGGCAAGTGATTTACCAGCAGGCGCACGCCTTGCTGGCCGCCCAACTAGCCTGGGCCTGGCCGCCCTTCCTGGTTCCCGACCGTTGGGTGGGCTTGCTGGCAGCCACCGCTCAGCACGACGATGAGCAGACCGCCTGGCACGGGCGCGGCGGCCACCACGGCCTCACGCCCGCCGGGGCACCGGCCAATTTTACGCAGCAGGCTTTTTCTGCCGAGCAGGCCAGCGGGGTGCTGCACGCGGCGCGCTTTCAGGGGCGCTGGCGCAGCTTGCTCACCAGCCTGCACCTGAGCACGTTGTACGAGCCACTGCGGGGCAGCCAGCCGGCCACTACGGCTTTTCTCGACGAGCTGCACGCTAGCCAGGCCCGCTGGCAGAAGGAGCTGCACCTCACCAAAAACCAGGCGCGCCAGGCCTACGACCTACTGCACTGGTGCGACCGCCTGTCGCTTATTCTCTGCCGCCAGGAACTACCCGAAATGGGCCGGGCCGTCGAAATTTATCTAGACCCGCTGGGAGCCAGCCACCGCACCGCGCACGTGGTGCGGCAGCCCGCCGGCCCGGGCACCACAGTGGTAATAAGCCCCTGGCCGTTTGCCGCTAAAGAGCTAGTGGTGAGTGTAGAGGCGCAGCAGTTGCACCAGTTGCAGTTTCGGGATGATGCGGAGCTAGCCACCGCCCTGCACCAAGGTCCCATCGAAACGCTAAGCTGGACGCTTCAACCTGCTTAAGTTATTTTTGGGCGTTTTTCGGGCAAAAAGTCTTCCGGGCCGTATTCGGTTTGGGGAAATGGGGCGCGGGGCCGGGGCTTGGGGCTTGGTTTTTCTGCCTCAGTGGCTCCTTCGCTTTGGGCAAGCAGCAGCCTGGCTGGTTGCCTGGCTACCAAGGCGTTGCCATCACTGCCGCCTTACTTACAGTTCTTACTAATGGCTCGTTACAAATTTTCCGACATCCTTACCATCCTAAAGACGTCGGCTACTGAGTTTGCCAACAACAACTCGTTTCGGCACGCCGCGGCGCTGTCTTACTACACTATTTTTTCGCTGCCACCACTGCTCCTTATTGTTATTACGGTAGCCAGCAAAATATATGGTGGTGAGGCGCTTACGGGGCAAATATACGGGCAGTTGAAAGGCCTGGTGGGCACCGAGTCGGCGGCTTTTCTGCAAGAAAGTATTGCCAAATTCACGTTGCAGCAAAAGAGCGGCATTGCCACGGCCATCGGCCTGGGAACGCTCGTTTTTGCGGCCACTACCTTTTTCGTAATGTTGCAAGAGAGCATCAACGATATCTGGAACCTGAAGGTGCAAACGGAAGGCATCGGCATTGGCCAATACTTACAGCAGCGGCTTTTGTCATTTGGGCTTATCCTGAGTGTAGCATTGCTGATGCTTATTTCCTTTGTAGTCAGCGCGGTACTTAGCTTCTTTACCGATTGGCTCCAGCGCCATATTCCGGAAGCTGGCGTTATTGCCATCAAGCTGGTCGATTTTAGCTTATCGCTGGTAGTAACCACCTTGCTTTTTGCTCTCATCTACCGCTTTTTGCCCGATGCTATCATTCGGTGGCGCGATGTGGGCATTGGGGCGTTTATCACGGCCGTTCTCTTTATCATTGGCAAGTATTTGATTTCCTTATACATCGCCGAAGCCGATCCTGGGTCGGCGTTTGGGGCGGCGGGGTCGGCCATTGTGCTGCTGGTGTGGGTAAACTACTCTTCGCTCATCATTTTTTTCGGCGCCGAGTTCACCCAGGAGTTTGCCGATGCCTATGGCCAGCGCGTGCGGCCCAAACCCCACGCCGTACGCGTAAAGCAAGTAGAAGTGGATCCTGGCGAAACAGAGGAAGCCAAGGCGAGTGGCCGGCCTCCGAGCACCGGGGTGTGGCGAGGCTAAAATGACAAGCCGCCGCAAGCTTCTCAACCGACTCTAATATCCTTTTTCAGTAGCGATATCCAGACTGATTTTTTTTAGAACGGCCTTGCTATCAATAAGTAGCTTATTGATAGCAAGGCCGTTCTTGCTGCTCTAAACCGCCGTGTAAAAGTCCCTAAATATAGAAAATAGACTTGCAGCCTAACGGGGTAAGCAGGGCATCTTTGAGGAAATCCTTTTCCTATGAACAAACGTCCACTTTCGCTTCCCTATCTAAGCTTGGCCTTGGTCCTGCTCGGCCTACCTGCCCTAGCTCAGCAGACTCCCTCCCCCAGCGCGCCACCAGTAGCTACGCCGCTGCCTACTGGCGAGCAATACGTACTCGGGCGCACCTACCTCGTCGAAACGGTACAGGGTACCACCTTCACGGGTAACTTGGTCAGCATGAGTTTAACCAAGCTGGAGTTTGATACCCCCGAGCTGAGCCATCTTAGCCTGGAGCGCACCCAAATAAAGCGCGCTGATCTGCAAGGACCAACAGTAGCAACTGCCGCCGCCACCAAGCCTGGTTATTTTGATATTGGCAATGGCAACCGCTTATTTTTTGCGCCAACTGCCCGTGGGCTGCGTCAGGGCGAAGCGACGCTGCAAGACGTAAATGTATACCTTGTGGGCCTCAACTACGGGCTTACCCGCAATATCTCCATTGGCGGCTACGCATCGCTGGCGCCAGGGCTGTCGCCCAATCAGCAACTGCTCGTGCTAACGCCTAAAGTCAGTTTGCCGATTAGCGAGAAAGTACACGTAGGAGCGGGCCTACTCTACGCCCGCGTGCCCAAATTCGATAGCAATGACAACGCCAACGGGGTAGGTATCGGCTACGGGGTCGTTACCTACGGCAGCGCCGATAATAACCTGACGTTTGGCCTGGGCTATGGTTTTGTAAACGGGGATATTGGCTCAACTCCCGTGTTGCAGCTCGGCGGCCAGGTACGGATTTCCCGTCGGGTGTCGCTCGTCAGCGAAAACTACATCCTTGCCGATTCGCGGGCAGGCATGGGTGGCCTCTACGGCATTAAAATCAACTGGCGGCGCACCAGCCTGGGTATGGGAGCCGCCTATCTCTACGCCTTTGGCTACGACAAAACCGAAACGTCCACTTATTACAATACCAACGGCCAGCCGGTAACAACCACCCAGACTTACCATTATGGCAATGATGGCGTTAGCACCTACATCCTACCCGTCTACTACGACTTCACGTTCCGCTTTGGCAAAGGCACTCGCTAAAAAGCTGTAAAATCAATACCAAAAGAAGCCGCTGAATGCTCTATTCAGCGGCTTCTTGCTGTCCGGTTGCTAAGCATTAGGCGGCTTCAGCCTTCTCCTTATTGGCCAGCTGGCCGCAGGCGGCGTCAATGTCTTTGCCCCGCGAGCGGCGGATGTTGGTTTGCACGCCCCGGTCGGCTAGGTACTTGTGGAAAGCCGTGATTTTGTCGGCTTCGGCGTTTTGGTAATCGGCGTTCTCGATGGGGTTGTACTCGATGAGGTTGATCTTACACGGCAGCCACTTGCTGATGGCGTACAGCTCGGCGGCATCCTGCAAGGTGTCGTTAAAGTTCTCGAACACAATGTATTCGTAGGTGACTTTGCGGCCCGTCTGCTGGTGATAGTACTGCAAAGCGTCTTTGAGAGCGGCGAGCGAGTTGGCCTCGTTGATGGGCATAATCTCGTTGCGCTTCACATCGTTGGGCGCGTGCAGGCTCAGCGCAAGGTTGGCCTTGATGTCGTCATCAGCCAGCTTCTTGATCATCTTGGCGATGCCGGCCGTGCTGATGGTAATGCGGCGCGGCGCCATATTCAGTCCATCGGACGCGGTGATGCGGCGCACGCTTTCCACCACGTTGGCGTAGTTGAGCAGCGGCTCGC
>CAZERY010000182.1:0-7055 GCA_964514915.1 uncultured Hymenobacter sp. | reverse complement strand
AAGGCTCGTCGCGAATAATGAGCAAGCCGTCGAGGTCGTGCACCTCGGCCAGGGCGCTCACTTGCAGTGCCGACCAGATACCAAGCGAGGTTTCGACCATGCACCCCAGCATGGGGCGCAGCCCGTGGGCGCGGGTCTGGCGTAGCAGCTCGATGCCGCGCTGGTAGCCACCGGCCTTCATAAGCTTCACGTTCACGCCGTGAAACTGCCGGGCAATATCCTCAAAATCAGCTTCGTCCGTCACCGACTCATCGGCCATTAATGGCACTTGCACGCGGGAGTGGAGGTAGCGGTAGTCGTCGGCGCAGGCCGCGGGCAGCGGCTGCTCGAGCAGGCGCATAGCCAAGCCCGGCACCAGCACCGCCGCTTTCAAAAAGCGCAGCAGGCTATCGGCATCGGGCCAGGCCTCGTTGCCGTCTACCAGCAGGGGCTGGCCGGGGCTAGCCAGCGCCACCGCCCGCAGCAAGTCGAGGCCTTCGGCTTGGTTTACCTTGACTTTCAATAAGCTAAACCGGCCAGCCCGCTGGGCCGCCATAAAATCTGCTACCTCGCCCGGCGCCATAATGGGCAGTGTAAAGGCAGTGGCCACTCGCCGGGCCGGCTCGGACACGCCCAGCCACTGCCACACAGGCTGCCCGACGCGGGCGGCCAGGCAGTGCGTAAGGGCCGCCTCCAGCGCAAAGCGCAGCGCCTGGGCCACGGGCCGGGCGGCGAGCAGCGCCGTGAGGTCGGGCAGCGTATCGACGGCCGGCAAGCCATTGGCAAGCAGCTCGGCAAACTGCGCTTGCAGCAGCGCCGGCGACTCCTGGTAGCGCACGTTGGGCGCGGCTTCGCCGCGGCCGTTGGTGCCAGCCTGGCTAGCCTGCACTACCAGGTTGGTTTTGGTAGCGGAGGCATTGCGCGAAATTTTCCAAAGAAAGCGCAGCGGCAGCTCGTAGGCGGTAATAGTCCAAGAAGTGGGCATGATGGGGCGGGGCTGCGTTGCACTGCTAGCCTAAGCGAAGGTGAGCAGAAAACTTGGTTTCGGGCTGATTGATCCGAGGTAAATGGCTGAACTTGAAAAAATCAGCGTGAATACGCGTTTTTTTATGAACTAATGGAATACTTTTGCTCACCCGAGAAATACATTAATAGAATATTTAATAATTTATATAAAACCTTAAATTTTGATGTACTTACAACTTTGGCTATAAGAATGCTTTTTGCTGGTTTCCTGCTAGCCTTATGCTGCCTGGGCACCCCGCACCCTGGCGCTGCCCAGGCAGGAAGCCGCCGCAGCCAGATGTACTGATATACTGTGCAAAACAACGTTATCGTACTCAAAACTAGTATGGGCGCTAAACCGCTCAAAGAGGAGGTGGCCCTACCCAATGGCAACCGCCTGCTGCCCCTCACCTGCCAAGTGGTGCTGGCCACGGGCGAGCAGCAGCTCAACCAAGATGATGTGGCGACGCCCTCGGGCGACATCATCTGGGTGAGGGCGCCGCAGCTAGCAGCTTCACCTACGTGCCAGTGCCAGCCCCCCAGTCAAGGGCAAGCTTAAGGGCATAGCGGAGCTAGTGGCCAGCGGCTTCAACTCGTTTCTTGTGCGCACCGACGCCCAGCACCGCTGGAAACTGGAAAAAACTGAGTTTGGCAATAGCCCCGTGCTGGAAAATATTGCGACCGATGAAGACGTGCGGCGGCGCTTGAAGGCCTACATCGGCAAGATGCCGGGCTACGGCGTGAGCGAGCGCGATATTCACTTCATCGTCAGTTCGGGAGCGGCTTTGGCCGACGTAACCCGCCACAGTATCCAGCGCCTGAAAGCCTTCGGCTACGTGGTGCAGACCGTGACGCCCGAGCAAGAAGGCAAGCCAGGCCTGCACGTGGCACTACCCCCACCTACGCCGACAAAGCTTTTGTGGTAGATATGGGCTCAGGCAATATTAAGATTGCCTGGCTCGACCACAGTACCGCTACCGCGGTCGATACTTACGGTTCTAAATACTTTCAGCAGAATGTAGCCGACGTGGTGGCTAAAGCTGGGCAGGTGCTGGCCAGCCTCCGGCAAACGTGCTTCATCATTGGCGGGGTGCCGTTTGAGCTGGCTAATGCCGGGCGCCAAGGCCAAGAAGCCTACACCGTGCTACGCGCTCCCGCCGACTACACCGCGCTAGAGGGCGCAAAAACCAAAGCGGGCGTGACCATTTACCAAGCGCTGGCTACTGCTACTGGCTGCCAGCAGTTTGTCTTCTACTGGAACGCCAACTTCACCATTGGTTACCTCTAACAGCTTCCTTAGGCGGGCCGCATTGCTGGCCGTACTGGCGCCTGGCAACTTGGTTGGCCGGGCGCTTTTTAGTGGGGCCGGCGCTCGGGCCTACCAAGGCTGGCGGCAGGTTTCGGCCCGGCCTACCGTTCTTTGGGGTCCGGTTTTCGCCTATTTTCTTGTTGTGCATGAAGTTTTCCCGACTTTCCTGGCTAGCCATTTTGCTGGTTATTATCGCAGTGCTGCTCACTTGGCTGGCGGCCTATGGCACCGCGGCACTGCCGCCTACCCTGCCGCTGGTCACCCGCTGGCTAGCCTTGGCCGCCCTCACGGCTGCGCTGGCGCCGCGGCGCTCGCTCACGCTCTGGATAGTACTGAGCATGCTGGCGGGCATCGAGCTGGGCCACGATGCGCCCGGCGTGGCCCTGCCGCTTAAGGTACTGAGCGACGCATTCTTGCGGCTGGTCAAGACTATTATCGCGCCGCTAGTGTTTGCGACGCTGGTGGTGGGTATTGCGGGCCACGCCAACCTCAAGCAGGTAGGCCGCATGGGCCTGAAAGCGCTGGTTTATTTTGAAGTAGTCACCACGTTTGCCCTGCTTATCGGGCTAGCCGCCATCAACTTCACGAAGGCCGGGATCGGTATTCGCCACGTAGCCTCGGCCGACAAGGCTGAGGCCATCGCTGCGGCCGCGCCCCAAACGGCGGCCGACATCATCCTGCACATCTTCCCCGAGAATATTGCCAAATCGGTAGCCGAAGGGCAAGTACTCCAAGTCGTGGTGTTTGCCATCATTTTTGCCATCGGCCTGGCCCTCACACCCGAGCGCCCCCGCCGCCTGATGCTCGACCTCTGCGAGAGCCTGTCGGAAGTGATGTTCAAATTCACCAACGTGGTCATGCTTTTTGCCCCGCTCGGCGTGGGCGGCGCCATGGCCTACACGGTGGCCAAGATGGGTTTTGGCCCGCTCCTCAACGCTTTTCAACTGCTGCTGACGCTTTATGGCGCGCTCATCGCGTTCGTGCTGCTGATTTTGCTGCCGGTGGCCCTGGTCATGCGCATTCCGCTGCGGCGGTTCGTGGCGGCGGTGGCCGAGCCGGTGAGCATCGCCTTTGCTACCACCAGCAGCGAGGCGGCCCTGCCCCGCGCCATGGAAGCCATGGAAAGCATCGGGGTGCCGCGCCGCATTGTGGCCTTCGTGATGCCGACGGGCTACTCCTTCAACCTCGATGGCACCACGCTGTACCTCTCGCTGGCCGCCGTGTTTGTGGCGCAGGCGGCGGGGGTATCGCTGTCGTTTGGCGACCAGATACTGCTGGTCTTTACGCTCATGCTCACCAGCAAAGGAGTGGCCGGCGTGCCCCGCGCCTCGCTGGTTATTCTGCTCGCTACGCTGCCGTCGTTCAACCTGCCTGCCTGGCCGGTATTCATTATCCTGGGCATCGACGCGCTCATGGATATGGCGCGCACGGCCGTCAACGTGCTCGGCAATTGCCTGGCCAGCGCGGTAGTAGCCCGCTGGGAAGGCGAATTTATCGATAACTACCAGGCGCCCGCCGATCTGCTGGCCACCGAGACGCCCAATGCCGTGATTTCCCACTAGCTAGTGTTGCCCGCTTTTGTACAATTTTAGGTCAATTTTTCGTCAATAGAAAACAAAAACAGTATCAAGTACTTACTGCAAGGAGATGCGTGCTGCAACTCCGTTTTTATAAGCTGGAAAAGTGGTTAATCAGGCATCATGCAGTAACTTAGACGCCATAATAATCGCCTTACATTCTTTGTCTGCTTAGTGCCCAAGAACTTCTTTGCAAAGTCCCATACATGCCTGTTCCTTTTTTTTACTATTTATGAAGCGGATATTAATTAGCAGTCGCCCAGCTTTGCTAGCAGTTCTGGCCCTAACTGGTCTCGGTTCCTGTATGTCGGTGAAAGGCACCTTCTTGTCTACTCCTACGGCTGTTATTACCAGGCGCCTACCACCAATGGAAATTACTGCCGACCCAGGCCCGCTGGCGATGAACGACGGCGCTTTGCCCGACGACCCACTGCGCATGTTCAAGGCCGAGCTACAACGCAACGTACTGGAGCCCACCGATACGGTCACGTATGGCTACGCCCGCTTGGTGGTGACGAAAGTAAAGACGATCCGCACGGGCCGTAGCCTCCAGGCTGCCCAGGTCGTTACCTTCCTGCTGCCTAGCTTATTTGGCGCGCCCCTGGAATGGTATAAGACTGATATTCAGGCTGAAGTACAAATGATGAATGCCAACGGCGACCTGCTAGGCACCTACATCGGCAAGGGCACGTCTAATGTGAAAGTGGCCATGTACAGCGGCTATTCGCAGACCGAAGCCCCGCGCTTGTCCGACATTATCGCCCTGCGTGAGGCGCTGAGTCAGATTCGCCCGCAGCTCGACACTGCCGCTACCCGGCTGCGCCCGCTACTAATGGCTGGTGGCCAAGCAAATAGCCCCATTATTAGCAGCGATAACCGCTAGGTTGCTTGACGCAGCCTGGCCAGCTTTAATTTACTGGCAGCCCGGTCTGGCCGCTAGCCCTTGGGCGCGGCGTAGATCGGGCTGTTTATTTTTGCACGCTAAAAAGCAGGAACTATCGTTTTGGTGGGCCACTTCTGCGCTAGTTATGATGAACTATTTTCTGCGGGCGCTGCTCTACTTGCCGCTTGGATTACTAGCCGGCTGCTGTGCCAACGACGCCTGCGGCTGCAACGACCTGCTGGCCGATTCGCTGTACTTTCAGTTTGACACTTCGCAGTTTCAAGCCAATGACATCGATACGGTTTACTTATTTCGCTACAGCGTCAGTGACTCAACCAAGGCTATCGACTCGGTACAATTGACCCGCCGCCAGCTAGTGGTCAATAGCAAACAACTGCTAGCTAAGCAGCAGCTTACGGCTCCATTCAATACAGACAGCAGCATCTTTATTCTGAGCAACAATGCTCCTTTCAGCCCTACCACTACCGGTGGCAAGCTCAGCCAGTACAATTACCGGCTCTCGGTGCCTAAGGGCAACTCCCTCTATGGCACCGCCGGCAAGCCTCAGCGCCGCACGGTATACGACTACCGCATCGGGCCAATTGTGATCAAGGGGCAGTATAAAGCTGATGGCTGCTGCACGTGCTACGCCAATACCCAAAAAACGGTGGTGGTTAGAAATAACTTCCTGGCGGTAAAAAACGTTTTTTTTGACGTCACCGAAAACAATGGGGCGGGTGGCGCCGGCGGCCAGCCCGTACCTATTCTGCTGCATCGCTAGCGTTGCTTTTCTCCTTTTCACGGCTAGCTTTCGTACATGGACTACCTGGCCAGCTTGTACCGAGCCGGGCTACCTTTAGTTTATGCCTGCCTCTGCTACGCTTCCTATTGCCCCTACTGTGCCGGCCACCGACTCTGCGGAGGGCCTGCTGCCCGGGTTTCCCTTCATAACGCGGCTCAGCCTGGAGCCACTCATTGCGTACTGGGAAACCCACGAGCGCGATAGCAACCCCGGCGTGGCGAGGCTGGCCCGCGCCGTGGCCCAGCAGGTGGCCGAGGCCACCGAGTGCCGCGGCGACCTGGCCACCATTCACGCGCTCGATGCCCACCGCGACCTCGTCGATGCCCTGATGCTAGCGGTTTTTCCACCAGCCACGGCGGGCACGGCCATCAGTGGGGCCATTGCGCCGTTTCAGCGGCAGAGCTTTTATTACACGGCGCGCTTCAAGGAAGTGCTGCTGGGCCGCGATGACATCATCAAGCAGCCGCTCAACATCGACCTGGCCATGTTTGGAGAGCGCATGACGCGCATGGCGTACTTGCTGATTCTCAGCCGCGAATACGGCGCGGTAGTACCGGAGCAAGGCGGGCTGATTTTTACGGTGCCGGACTATCGCATTGGGCTGTACCGGCACTACGGCGTCGATTTTGACTCGTCGTTTGTGCGGGTGCGGGTAGTGGGCGACAAGCCCGTGCTCACGCCCGAGCAAATCCATGAACTGCTGCGCAACCGCCACCGCCTCGACCTGTGGCAGGAGCTGCTGCCGCCCGACCGCTTTGTGCTAGAAGGCTTCAACCTACTTCACTTGCTGGACGTTACGACCCAGGAAATCCTTTCGGAGCTGAAGTACGACCTGCTGGAGCGCGACGTGCTACAAGCCTCCGACCGGCTCGAGCAGATTCAGGAAAAGCTGCGGGTACTCTTTGCCCGGCCGGCGTTGCAGCTCGGCATTGCGGCCTACGACGAGCGCAAAAAGGCCTTCGTAGATTTTGGCCGCAAGATCAACCACAGCTTCCTCATCAAGCAGATGCAGGGCCACCAGCTAGAAGGCGATTTTCGGCAGGTCTACGAGCGTTTGCTCGCCGAGCGCCGCCCGCTGGTGCTCGAAGACGTGGCTACCGACCCCGACCTGCCCGATGGCTTGCGCGAGCGCATCCTGCGCATGGGTATCCGCTCGGCCATTCTGGCCCTGCTGCCTTACGGCCCCGACACGGTGGGCCTCCTTGAGCTGGGCTCGCCTGATGCGAATAGCCTCGATGAGTTTGACCTGGAATTGGTAACCCAGTTCGTGCCGCTATTCGCGGTGGCCGTAAAGCGCAATGCCGAAGACCTGGAAACCCGCATTCAATCCATTATTAAAGAGAAGTTTACTGCCATTCACCCTACCATGGAATGGCGATTCAACGACGCGGCGCGGCGGCTGCTGGCCCAGCACGAAGACGGCAACCGCAACGCCGAGATGGAGCCCATCGTGTTTGAGGAAGTGTACCCGCTGCACGGCTCCTGCGACATCCGGGGCAG
>CAZERY010000181.1:0-7087 GCA_964514915.1 uncultured Hymenobacter sp. | reverse complement strand
GGCCGCACCTTCGACGACTGCTACCACGCGGCGCAGGCGTTTTGCGACGAGCGGGGCAGCACGTTTGTGCACCCCTTCGACGACCTGGCCATTGTGGAAGGCCAAGCGACCGTGGGGCTCGAAATCCTGAAGTCGGCCAAGGCACCAATTGATTTTTGCTTTATGCCCATTGGCGGTGGTGGGCTAGCCTCGGGCCTGGCGAGCGTGTTTCGGCAATTGAGCCCGCAGACCAAGCTCATCGGGGTGCAGCCGCTGGGCGCGCCGAGTATGCACGACGCCTTACGAGCCGGGCAACGCCAGGCGCTGGCCAGCCTCGACACTTTCGTAGACGGCGCGGCCGTGAAGTGCCCCGGCGAGCTGACGTTTGCCATCTGCCAAGCCTTGCTCGATGAGGTGCACCTCGTACCCGAGGGCCAGGTATGCGAAGACTTGCTGAAGATGTACAACGAGGAAGGCATGGTGCTGGAGCCTGCCGGCACGCTCGCCATCTCGGCCCTGCACGCCTACGCCGACCAGATAAAGGGCAAAACGGTGGTCTGCATCGTGAGCGGCTCCAACAACGACATCACCCGCATGGAGGATATCAAGGAGCGCGCCCAGCGCCACCAGGGCCTCAAGCACTACTTCATGGTGACTTTCAACCAGGCGCCCGGCGCGCTCCGCCGCTTCGTCAACAACGTGCTGGCCGAGGGCACCGACATCATCCAGTTTCAGTACATCAAGAAGAATAACAAGGAAAAAGGGCCCGTCTTCATCGGCATCGAGGTCAGCAGCCCGCACGATGTGGAAGGCATCAAAGCCCGCATGGCGGAGGAAGGCTTTGGCTTTGAATACCTCAATGGCAAGCAGGACTTTTTGAGCTTGCTGGTGTAAGTCAAGCGCCTCACTGCCCACTTCTTAAACCGCTTCAAAATAAGACAGCAACTCTTGGACAAGAGTTGTCGAACTCCTGCCCAGGATTCGGCCAGTCGATAGGTCGAGTGTAGCGCTTGGCTGTGGGGCAGCGGCCACGTAGGCGTTGCCTACTGTAGCTATTTGCCGGCGGCACTCACTTGCAGGCGGCCTTGACCCACGGTACGCACATCGGCCAGGGCGTCTTGCATGAAAGATGCGCCATCTTCTACGATCAATAACCCGGCAATTGTCACCTTGGTATGGGGGCTGACTTTCAGCGTGCCTCCTTTTTTCACTACCAAGCGCGCAGTAGGGCCAATGTACAGCTCCGAGATATTGCCGGGCTGCGCACTTAAGACCAGCGTATTACCAGCGCCCACTACCAGGCTAGCCGGGCGGCGGCTCGGCAGCCGGCCAATGTCTAGCCCACTGGCTAGCCGGTAGTAGCTGCCAGCCGCCAGCAGCTGCCAGCTGCCGCCTGCCGCGATAGTCAGCGGCAGCGCCGCCGTGCTGTCGCCCAGCACAAACTCTTGACGCACCGGGCTGGCGCGGTGCGGGCCGCTTTCGACCACCGTAGCCCCACTCAATATCGCCCCCAGGATGACGGTGGGGCTTAGTGGTGACTCGGTTTGGTCGAGCACCAGCGTGCAGCTGCGCAGCCGAAAGCGGCTAGCCGTATCGGGCGCGGCCGGCCGGGCAAACAGCAAGCTGTTGTGCGTGCCTACGAAGCGGCAGTTGGTGAAACTCATGGCCCGCGCCTCCTGGTTGGAATACACCAAAAACTGCCCGTAGGCGGGCTGGCCGCGGTAGGGCCGGTCCTCAAACGTGCAGCCCACGAAGCGCGTGGCTTGGCTAGCCAGGGCGCAGCCCGTCACGAAGGCCCCGTAGATGCGGCAGTTTTCGAACTGGAAATCGGTTTGCCGCACCCAGGCCGACCAGTTGGTGACACCCCAGATCAGGCAGTTGCTGATCACAATATGTTTGGTGGTGGGCGGGCCGTTACCGTAGCGATCCGACACGATGCCCTGGCCGGCATTGTCCACAAAGCGGCAATTTTCGAGGCGCACGTTGGTCACGAAGCCGCCCTCCGGCTCCAGGTCGACGCCCGCGCCGGGGTTGGAATACAGCGGCTTGCCGAGCGCCGGAATCAGCACCCGGCCGGTGTGGCTGAAACTGCACTTGACGGCCCGCAGCCCATTGACGCCCGTGATAGACAAGCCCTGGCGGCCGTTGTAGTCAAAGCGCGAGTTTTCAAGCAGAATATCCTCCTGGCTTGGGTCATCTACGCGCTTGGCTAGGTGGTTGAGTACTTGCATGCCATCGCGCCCGAAGTGGTGCACGGCCAGCCGCCGCACCCGCACGCGGCGCGAGTCGCCCACAAACATGCCGTCGGCCCCGAGCTGGATGCCCACGTCGCCCCAGTGCCCACCTACCAGCAGGTGAGCGCTGTTGCCGTTGAGGCGCAGGTTGGTAATTTCCACGTTCTCACACCTATCCAGTACGATAGCCGTGCCGAGGCTAGCGGCGTACCGGTGGTCGGTAAAGTAGGCCGTGGGTGCTTCGTAGGGCAGGTGCGTGGTGGGGTCAAAGGCGCCGTAGCGCAGGCTATCGGCGTAGCGGATTTCGGTGGTGGCGCTGTCGTCGCCCACGATGGCCAGGTTGCGGCAGCCGGTGAGGTGCAGCAGGTCGCCCGGGCTGGCTACCCCCGCCTGCCCCACCCGGTACAACCCGTGCGGAATGTACAACACGGCGCGGCCCGCGCCGGCTGGCGTTTGGGCGCGCTGGTTGAAGAAGCTAGCGGCTTTTTGGAAAGCCGGCTGGTCGTTGGTGCGGCCGTCGCCCACGGCGCCAAAGTCTTTTTTTAGGTCTTTGTACAGGGTAGCCTGGGCACTGGCGCGCTGGCTGCCGCCCAGCACCAGCCAGCAGCTCAGCAACAGCCTAACCCTCTGATAATAAATCACAAATTCTATCCCTCGGTTGTTCAGCAAATTTATAGGCTTATCTGTATAGTCCCGGCAAGTCGTGGGTTGGGTCTCGTATAAAGATACCAGGATTTTGGGCAAATTGGGCGCACACAAATTTATAGGGGGCCTGCCCGTGCAGCTTTTTGAGTCGTTTGCCGCTATTAGAGTTGCTATGCTATGACTTTCAGCGTTTTATGAGCATCAAGCAATTTCATGCTGTTAGTCACTCCTGCTATTGCAGCATATTTAGACCTTCTTTGGGTACTTTTTGGCGTGTTACGGAGCTAAATGAATTTGCTCCGAATTACTGTCGAATTAAGTAAGTAGGCATGTACTTGATTTTCAACCAATAGTAACTCTATTATAGGCCTGTAAAAAGGTCTGCAAGTGCGCGTTCAGCTCGGCCGCATCCTGGTAGTGGTACTGCTGGATAGTGGCCTCTTTGAGCGTGCGATTGAGCCGTTCCACCTGGCCGTTGGTCCAGGGGTGCGCCACTTGGGTACAGCGGTGCTCGATGCTGTGGGCCGCGCAGACAGCATCGAAGCGGTGGGCCACCGGGCTGCGCCGATGGGGAAGCTGGGTAAATTGCACGCCATTGTCGGTCAGTACTTTGGTGATCGTATACGGCACAGCCTGCACGACCCGCTGCCAGAAAGCAGCGGCTAACTCTGCCGTGGCAGCGGGGTGCAGTTCGGCAAAGGCCAGCTTGCTGGTGCGGTCAATGGCGACAAATAAGTAGAGTTTGCCGTCAGCCAGGCGCAGTTCCGTGAAATCGACGTGGAAATAGCCGATGGCATACGCCTTGAACTTCTTTTTAGCTGCTTTGCCAAGCGACTCAGCCATCGGTAATTGACTGACGCCGTGGCGCTGAAACAAGCGATGCAGCGCCGAGCGCGAGAGGTGCGGGATGCGCTCTTGCAAGGCATAGAGGCAGTCATCGAGCGGCGACTGCGTGTGCTGGCGAAAGGTCAGGGCTGCGGCCTCTTCTAAGGGGCTTAACGCGCTGAATACCTGGTTTTTAGGTCTCATTGGCGCGTCCTGGGTGGTGGTTCGGCCACGCCACTTAGCTACCGTCTTTTCGTTGAGCCCGTAGCGGACGGCGAGCTTGGTTAGACTCTCGGTGCTAGCCTGGATGGCTTGGCGCACGGCCGGCGTAGTACGGGCGCTGCCGTGAAGTACTTGGTCCATAAGTTTGCACGAAAAGCAGAATCCAAATCTACACTACGACTCGCCGGGACCATACACGTACTCACCCGTATCCAGTCCGTTACAGACGCCTTCATTCCCTTCTTCGCGTGGTACCATTTGTAGCACACCCGGATGCGGCCTAGCCCCTGGGGGTCGGCAACGTTGATAACATCAGCCAGTTCGGGCATGCCCTGCGGGAACCGCACCAGCAGGTTGGTGGGTGGGCGCTTGGCTGCGGCAGGCAGGGCCTCAAATTCGTTGTGGTACATCATGTTTCCCGTCACCGAATGCGCTATCTGGAGCAGGCGGTACTGGCCGTAGTCGTGGTGCTGCTTGTCTCCCTGGTAGCTGCCCTTCACAGCTACTACCTCTCCTATGTTGAAGCCTGGTTTTTCGCCCGTACCCTGGAAGGTGACCAGGTGGCTGGCCTGGCTTTCCTTCTTTTCCTAAATGGCGGTGGTGAGGTCGACTACTTCGCGGACGTAGCGGCTGGCGACGAACTGCGCCGGCTGGGTAAACAAGGCGTCGGACTGCTGCAAGGCGAGGCTCGTGACCGAGCCCCATTGAGTTAAATTCTGGCTGTCGTGTGTTAACAGTGTAGATAATTGAAGACTTACCCATAGGACTTACGCATTTTGGGGTTATTTTAGGTAAAACGTTGCTGCTATGCTGACTCAAACCCGCTATATCGAGTACCTGCTCAGTACACCCAAAAACTACACGTGTACCAACCTAGCTGACCATCTGCCCGACATCAGCCACGACCAGGTGAATCGCTTTTTGCGCACGAGCGCCCTACCGGTCAGGCAATTACGGCAGTTGGTGCAGCCCTTGTTACCTGACTCGCCGGAGGCCTTTTTGCTCGTGGACGACAGTGTGCAGGACAAACGCTACAGTCGCTTTATCGAACTGACTAAGCGCCAGTACTCGGGCAACGTCCACGCTATGGTACGCGGCATTGGTCTGGTCAACTTGGTCCACAGCAGCGGGCAGGCCGGGGATTTTCTGCCCCTCGCTTACCGCGTGTACGCCCCGGACCAGGACCAGAAAACAAAAAACGACCACTTTCTGGACATGTTTGAGCAAGTCGTAAAAGAAGATAAGATTCTGGCTCGCACGCTTTTATTTGGCAGTTGGTAGGCCGGCAGCACGAATTTAAAGAAGATTCACCGCGCGGGCTGGACTTTTTTCACGACCCTGAAAAGCAACCGTCAGGTGAGCGTGGCCCAGGAAACTGGCTATCAAGCCCTGGACACGCTCGAGCCGCTCGCCCAAGGCTGGAGCACGGGCGTCGAGGTGCGGTTACAGCAAGTGCCCTTTGCGGTAAAACTCTTCAAGCTGGTGGCCACAAACGGCGACATTGAATGGGTCGTTACCAATCACTTAGCGGCCCATCTGACGCGGGAGATGGTTATCGATGCCGTGCAGGTGCGCTGGCAGGTGGAGGAGTTTCATCGCAGCTTCAAACAGTTGACGGGCGCCGAGAAGTGCCAGTGCCGCAACGCCAATGCGCAACGCAACCACCTGACTTGTTGTTACTTGGCTTGGGTCTCGCTGGCGCAACATGCGCGGCGCTTGGGGCAGACGATGTGCCAGGCTCACCAACAGCAATGGGCGCCCTACCTGCGGCAACTACTTCAAAAACCAGTCATTCAAGCACTTGCTTAGCAAAGTGCGTAAGTCCTAGTTAAGAAACAAGGCTATTCGACTACTTCCAGCACAGTGCGGAAAGAAACGAATTTGCCCTTGAATTTTTGGTCCATCTCGTCGCGCAGGGCAGGCGCGAAGTGTTGTTGGTACGCCTCCAATTGTTCGAGGCTAACGGCAAAATACTGGGCCGCGTAGGTGATGCCGTCATCTTCTTCGTTGAGCAAACGCAGAAGCTGGCTTTTGATGAAGCAGCCAGTGGCCACTACTTCAGCCATGTGGTGGCCCAGCATATAAGCCACCCACTCGTCGGCGATTTGCGGCTCTAGGCTGGTGGTAACGTTGTACAGAATCATAAGCTAAGTAAGTGCTGGTCAACTCAAATGATGAGTTATCTCAGACGCGCATGGGGTCAAATTGGTAGTCGTTGATGCGGGCTTGGATGGCCTCGGGCGACAGCTTTTCGCGGGCGGCGACCTGCGCTAGCGCCGGTAGCTCCTGGTCGCCCGCCAGGCGCAAAGTTAAGATTTGCTTTAAACTGAGTTCTTTTTCGAGCGGCGCAAAGCGCTGGCCGCTTACTTCAAAATAGCGTTGGCGTACTTCAAGCCGGGCAATACGGTCTTGCAGCGTTAGGGCGTAGTGCTGGCGCAGCATCACGAGCGTGACGAAAAATAGTAGCGTGACGGCCGCCAGCGAAAACCACAACCGCGAGATCTCGGAGTCGTCGCCCGCCACGCCTACGTAGCGCCGGATAGTGTAGCCGACCATCAGTAGCGTCAGCGGGAGCAGGATGAAGTGGTGCAGCGGGTAGTAGCGAACGGGATTTTTGGCGGCCATGAGCAGGGAAGGAATACAAGGAAAGTGAAAACAGGCATACGGGCAAAATAAGAAAAGCTCCGGCCGCAGCCGGAGCTTTTCTGTAGTAAGCTACGCAGTAAGCTAATCTACTGGGCTTTGCTAGCTGCTTTGTCGGCTGCCTTTTGGGCCTTTAGCTGTTGCTTGGCTGCTTTTTCCTGCTCACTGGCTACCTTACTGTTTTGGCGCTGCATTTTGAGCTGCTCCTTTTGCTGTTTGGCTTGTTGGCGCTGAGCCTTCATCTGCGCTTTCAGGTCGCGGGTCTGGCTTTGCTCCTGCTTAAGCGACCGGCGATTGTCTTTCACCGACTGGTCGGCTAGCTTACGCTGGTCGCGCTGCTGCTCATAAGTAGCCTTAGCATCCTGCGTGGTTTGCGCCGGCGCCTGTAGAGCTGGGTCAGGCGTAGTAGTTTGGGCATGGGCCGTGGTGGCAGCCAGACTAACCACGGCGAAGGCGGCTAGTACAAATAGTTTTTTCATTGGAAGTAATTATACTCGTCACGAAGTGAGTTGCGCGTCGAGAATATGAAAGTTGCGGGT
>CAZERY010000180.1:0-7104 GCA_964514915.1 uncultured Hymenobacter sp. | reverse complement strand
GGCGCAGCAGCGTCGATTTGCCGGTGCCATTGAGGCCCACCAAGCCGATTTTATCCTTAGGTTTGATGTGCAGGCTAGCCCCGTCGTAGAGGGTGCGCGAGCCAAAGTGAAAGTCTAGGTCAGAGATGGAAATCATTGCGCAGAAGATATTAGGGGCAAAGGTACGGCGGCCGATAGTGCCAACCCGGTAGTTCAGTGCCCGCGGCCCCAATCATTTAGTACGGCCAAGCAGTGCGGCCCGGTAAGCCAGCCCCCATGGCTGCCCCTCAGCTAGGTTTTGAGGGCCTTGAAAAATGCCGCTCGGCATAGTAAACAGCCTCGCCAGCGGAGTAGGGCCGCCGCCAAAAGTGGGCTATTCGTGCCGCGGCACCTTACCACAACTATAAAAACCCGCTGGTAGCTTAGCCGCCCTGGGCCGGTAGCGTGGGCAGGCTCGCGGTTTTCCCGGGCGGCACAGTAGCTTTGGGCCGCCCGGCGGGCCTCAGCCAAGGCTACGCCGGCTGTTTTTTCCACCGCGGCTTCTGTTTATGCTCGCTATCACTTCCCTCTTACCGTCGCCGGCTTCCGACCACATCAACACCCTTATCAAGAGTTTGGAAACGGAGTTTGGCCTCACCGATGTGCAGGCCACGCCCGAGCCCCACCTCACCTACCAGCTCGTGGAGCCCGAAGACCTCGCGACGCTGAAAGAGGGCTTGCGCAACATCGCCGCTACGACCATCCCGTTTATTGCGCACACTACCGGGCTCGGGATGTTTCCGGGCGAGCGGCCCGTCATTCACATTCCCGTGCTGCGCTCCGACTACCTCAACCAGCTGCACCATCGCATTTTGGAAGTAGCCGCGCCGCTCTGCTCGCGCACCGACCGCTTTAGCGCGCCCGATTTGTGGCTGCCGCATATCTCGCTAGCCCTGCACGACACCACGCCCGAGCTGCTGGGCCCGGTGCTGCAATTTTTGAATAACCAGACATTTAACCTGGAGCTCAAAATAACGAACCTGGCCATTCTGCGACCCGATGGCGACTTGTTTGTGCGCGAAGAAGTATTCGAGTTTGGCGGCAAGGAGTAGCTGCCACAACCCTAGTAAAAAGGCCCCCGAAAACCAGTGGATTTTCGGGGGCCACGCTTTAGCGGTTCAGAATGGTCTTGTTGCGGTTCAGCTTGAGGTCTTGCAGCAAGCTGCTCTTGGCGGCGATGGTGAACTGGTAGCCCCGGTAAGTACCCACCGGTATCCAGAGGCCCGAAATCTGCCAGCAGTGCAGATCGCGGTAGAAGTTGACCGTCGGGTACACAAACTGATTTTGCGAGAAATTGTAATTTAGGGTAGTGCTTAGGCGCAGGTTGGGCGTGAGCTTGACCGAGCCGCTGGCCGTGACTGAGCTGCCCGAAAGCAGCGGCGTAGCCCCCAGGAGCGTGGGCCGGATGGGCGCCGCCGCGGCCGTGTAGCTTGCGGTGTACTGCACGGTAGCTTCCCAGGGAATGTCGAAGTCGATGTAGTCGGCATAAATGGCCTGCGGCGCCGGCGAGCCCAGCACCGGGTCGTTGGCTGGAGCTACGGCCCGCGGAATGTTGGCCTTGCTCTTGGGCTTGGCGGCGGGGTTAAACTGATAGCCTAGGCTCAGGTTGGCCGATAAAAGGCGGGCTATGCGCCTATTAAGAATACCTTCCTGGTCAAATAAATAGCGGTTGATAAGGCGGCCGGTCGAGTCGCGCTGGTAGAAGCTGAAGGAACTGGTGGCCACTACGTTCAGCTTCTTGGCTATTTGCACCCGGTAACCAAGATTGAGGTTCGAGAGCTTGAGCGAATCGATCGGCTTATTCGTGCGCTCGTCGCGCTTACCCGACCCGAAGTTATAAGCCAGGCTCACATCGATGCCATCGGCTAGGCTCACCTTGCGGTAGGGGTCGTTGCCGGTGGTGTCGCGGTTGTTGCGCACCTTCATCTCGATGCTGTTTTGGATGCTTAAACCTATCTGGTTGACGAGGCGCGAGGTCGGCGTGCCGTACACAAAGCCCTGGTAGCGTGAGAAGCTAGTAGGGTCGAGGATGCGGCCGTTGTTGGCCGCTCGCAGGTCATTATACTCCGTGCTTCTACTGAATTCAAACGCAGATGAGTTGGATAGATCGGGTGAGAATGAATAGGTTACGCTTGGGGTTACTTTATGCCGAACAGCCTTTATAAAGTGGTTGCCTTTGATTTGCACTAGGCCGTAAAAATTGGTAGTTGCCGCTAGGTTAGCCGAGTACGAATACGCACGATTGAAGCTCGGAATGGTATCAACTTTAACTGCCCTTACGGTTGGTAGATACGCATACTGCAAGCGCTGCGCATACCACGTTTCCCCGTAGTTTACCGACGGCTGAATCTGGATGTGGCGCCCCAACACCGTGGCCGAAGGCAGCGTAATCTGAAACTGGTGTTGCAAGCCGTTCTGGGCGTTGCGTAGCAGCTGGTTGATATTGCGGAAGCTCACCGGAATGCTGTAGCTGGTGCTGCTGCCCCCCAGCAGCGGAATGTCGCCGCTGAGCGAGCGGGCGGGTACCAAGCTGCTGATTCTATTTTGAGCTACCAGATTGTAGCTGATGGCAAACTGCTCGTAAAACTTGCCGCTGGGCTGAATGCCAAACCACTGGTAAGGGTACTGGCGAGCTACGCCAAGGTTGAGGTTGGGGAGCGTGAAGTCCATTACGCCCGTGGTCACGTTCTGGCTCTGGGCCAGCTGCACGGTGTAGTTGATGGGTAGCCTGCGCGAGGTTTTACTATAGCTAATCGTCGAGTTGAACGCAGCCGACAGCAATTGGCGCGCATTAAGGGTATTCACCCGGTTGTAGGAGCTGCTGCCTGCCTGCACGCTAGCCGAAAATACGCCGCCGCCGGGCAGCGGAGTAGGCGTGTGGCTCCAGCTTATCCAGAACGTATTGACGGAAGTAGGGTAGGCGTAATTCTCGTTAAGGACGGTGGTCGTGTTGAGCGTGGCCGTAGTCGGCTGCTGGGCATACGTAAACCGGAAGCTGCCCTGGTACTTGTAGCGCTTGCGATACGTAAGCTCACTGGCCAGCCCCCAGCCGCCAAAGCGGTCGGCATTGCCGGCGTAGATGTCGCCCGTCACGCGCAGGCCAATGTAGTCGTTTGGCGCCCAGTAGTAGCCGCCGTTGGTGAGTGAGTAGCCTCGCTGCGCGCCCTGCCCAAAAGTTGGAATGATGAAGCCCGAGCCGCGGCCGTTGTGCGGCGTGGGGAAGTAGCCGAAGGGCAGCCCGATAGGTAGCGGAACGTCGGCAATAACCATATGAAATGGCCCGGTAATGACCTTCTGGCCCGGGATCACCTTCATCTTCCCCGCCTCGATGTAGAAGTGCGGGTGCGCCAGGTTGCAGGTGGTGTAGCGGCCGTGCAAGCCATAAATCTCATTATCGGGCAGCTTCTTCACCACTTCGGCGTGGATATAGCCCTCGCCCTGCTGCGTCACCACCTCGGAAATCTTGCCTTTCTTCGATTTGAAATTATAGTTGATAGCGCCCGCCGAGTACGTGCCGTCGGCATCCTTGAAGAGCGGCACGCCTTCCATCTTGTTCTTGATGGTATCGCGGCGGCCGGCGGCCTGTACGGTATTGGTGCCGTAATTGACAGTGATGAGCGCCGCCTTCAGGCTCATGGGCCCGTAGTCGACCGTCGATTTAGTATAAAGCTTGGCGATTTTGCTCGTCACATCGAACTGAATCGAGTCCTTCGCCGCGTACTTCACAGTCGTTTCGACCGGGCTGCGGCGTTTTAGCACCACTAGGTTGAGCGAGTCGCGCACGCGGCGGCTGGTATCGGCGAGCAGGCCGGTGCTATCGGGCGTGAGACTGGGCGCCGCCTTGCGCGAGGCACCCACCACCGAAGGTTGGCCCGTATTCTTCACCCCGGGTGGTGGCGGGCTCTGCGGCGCGTTGCGGTCGAGCGAGATATTGCGTACCGGCTGAGTAGGGGTCGAGCCGGCGCGGCGCGGATTGGTGGTGGTCGAGTCGGCGGTTGTCGTCTGGGCTAGGGTAGGGGCCAGCCCGGCTAGTAGCCACAGCCACACGCCCAACGCGCTGGTTACTGCCCAGCGATGGCGGTCAAAAAGACCCAAAAAAAGCGCGTCAGAAAAAACCAAATTAAATAAAGCCACCGAGCGAATTACTTTTGAGGCTTAATACAAAGATAAGAGGCCGGCTACCCTCCCAATGGTTGCCCCGGCCCTAGTTTTTCCCCCAACGACCGACGTGCGAATTATTGCGTTTCTAGTAGCTATTGGCTATCAGCTGTCAGCTGTTAGCTCCTCCGTTGAGCTACTCAAGCCGCCAAGAAATTCAAAATTGTCTCAGGTAATAGGAGATAGCGCTAGCAGCGACGATAAAAAAGCGAATGGCCAGCAGCTAACGGCTAGCAGCCCCGAAAAAGGCTACCGTTTGCGCACGGTAGTGCTCGACGCGGGTCACGGCGGCAAAGACATTGGCTGCCAAGGTGATAATGTGCACGAAGCTGACGTTTCGCTGGCTATTATCAAAGACCTGGGTCGCCAGATTGAGGAAAATATGCCGGGGGTAAGGATCATCTACACTCGCAAAACCAACGTGTTTGTGGAGCTCGCCGAGCGCGCGGCGATTGCCAACCGCAACCACGCCGACCTCTTTATCTCGGTGCACTGCAACGCTGGCCCCCGGGGCTCGCATGGCACGGAGGTGTGGACGATGGGCTTGCACAAAAGCAACGCCAACCTGGGTGTAGCGCAGCGCGAAAACTCGGTTATCCTGCAAGAGAAAAACTACCAGCAGCACTACGATGGCTTCGACCCGCGCTCACCGCAGTCGCACATTTTGTTTTCGCTGTTCCAAAGCGCGTATATCACTAATTCCCTGCGCTTTGCGCAGCGCATCGACCGGCAGTTTCGCACCAGTGTGGGGCGCAGCTCGCGCGGCATCAAGCAGGCGGGCTTTCTGGTGCTTTGGAAATCGACCATGCCCTCGGTGCTAGTGGAAGCCGGTTTTCTAACTGACCGCAACGAAGAAAATTACCTCGATGATAAAGCGGGCCAGCACGCCATTGCGCACGGCATTTACCAGGCTTTTCGCCAATATAAGCACGACTTGGAAGGCACGCCAGCCGAATAAATAACTCAGCGTATAGCTGGGCTTAGAGGTGGCCCAAACATCCAGCCGTCATTTACGTTAAGGGCACCATACGGGGCGCCGACGCAACCTTTTGCGCCTGCCCTGCCATCTTTTAGTCGGCTTACTTCCGTTTAAATTTACTCTCCTGTGTCTAAAGAAATAAAAGTGGGCCTACTGGCCTTAGTGGCGCTGATTGCCTTGGCCGTGGGGTTCAACTTTCTGCGTGGCAGCAATTTGCTGTCCAGCGACCGTACGTATTACGCGGTCTATCCCAAAGTTGATGGGCTGAACGTGGGCGCGCCCGTTATTCTAAACGGTATTAAAGTAGGCCAGGTAAAAAATCTCGAGCTTCAGCCCTCTGACAATAACTCCATCAAAGCTTCGCTGGAGCTTGAAAAGGGGGTTACGCTCGGCGACTCGACCAAAGCCGGCTTAAGTGGCTCGCTCCTGGGTTCCAAAACCATTACCCTGCTGCTGGGCCGGAACTCCAAAGAGTTTTCGGGTGGTGAAACGCTGAAAACGACGACGGCCGTTAGCATTACCGATATTGTGCAGCAGCGCGCTCAAAGCGTACTAGATACCGTAAACTCGACGCTTTCGCATATCAATGGCTTCTTAAATAAGGATGCCCAAACCAATATTCAGGGTACGCTGGTAGGCGCCCGCGAAAGCATGGCAGCCCTCCAACAGCTGATTGCGGCCAACCAAGCCAATATCAACCAGATCACCCGCAACTTTGCTCAAATGAGCGTGGCGCTGAACAAAAGCACCGCCAAACTTGACCGGATTGCCACCAACTTTGGCGAGCTATCCGACTCGTTGAAAAGTGCGCCCGTGGGCCCGGCCCTGCGTAACCTCAACTCTACCTTGGTCGAAGCGCAGACTTCGCTAAAGGGTGTGAGCACTGCGCTGAACGATAAAAAGGGCTCGCTCGGCAAGCTCATCAACGACACGCTGCTCTACAATAATCTTAACGCCACCGCGGCTAGCTCCAACGAGCTGATTTCGGATATGAAGGCTAACCCCAAGCGCTACGTCCACTTCTCGGTATTTGGGGGCGGTAAAGACAAAACCAAGAAGGAAACGACCAAGAACCCTGATGGCTCGGTGACCACCGAAACCAAGAAGGTGACCACGACTCCGGCTATGGTGCACTAGGTTAGCCAGCCAGTAGCGCCCCTATCTTTGAAACCCGCCCTACCCAAGGCGGGTTTTTTAGTGCCCTGCGCTACCGTCCTACGCTCCTTCTCCCACCCAACTTTAGGTTATGAACGTCGAATTTAACCGCAACGAAGACCACCTCAAACAGCTCACTTACCAGTTGCGCCAGAAGCTCGCCCGCGTGGCCCTGGGTGGTGGCGAGCAACGCATTACCGCCCACAAAGCCAAGGGTAAGCTCACCGCCCGCGAGCGCATCAGCTACCTGCTCGACCCCGACGCGGCCCAGGTGGAAATCGGGGCTTTGGCCGGCGAGGGGATGTACCAGGCGGAGGGCGGCTGCCCCGGCGGTGGCGTGGTCGTGGTGATCGGCTACGTGCGGGGCCGCCAGTGTGTGGTGGTGGCCAACGACGCCACCGTGAAGGCCGGTGCGTGGTTTCCCATCACGGCCAAGAAGAACCTGCGGGCCCAGGAAATCAGCCTGGAGAACAAGCTGCCGATTATCTACCTCGTCGATTCGGCGGGCGTGTACCTGCCGATGCAGGACGAGATTTTCCCCGATAAAGAGCACTTCGGCCGCATTTTCCGCAACAATGCCGTGATGAGCAGCTTGGGCATCGTGCAGATTTCGGCCATTATGGGGCCGTGCGTGGCCGGTGGGGCTTATTTGCCCATTATGAGCGACGAGGCCATGATCGTGAGCGGCACCGGCTCAGTATTCTTGGCCGGCTCGTACCTGGTAAAGTCGGCCATCGGGGAAACCATCGACAACGAGGCGCTCGGCGGCGCGGCCATGCACTCGGAAGTTTCGG
>CAZERY010000179.1:0-7159 GCA_964514915.1 uncultured Hymenobacter sp. | reverse complement strand
CCAAAGGTCGAGCCTTCCCGTTTTTATGCCCCGTTTTTAGTAGGGTAGAGTAGGGCAAGACTTTAGCTGCTACTCACTTTTAGCTGGTTGGTAGCTTTGTGACATGAAGCAGCGAACAGGCACTCAGTGGGTTCACAAGCTGGAAGTGCATTTGGTCTGGAGTACGAAGTACCGGTATCAGGTGCTAACCGGGGACGTGCAATTGCGTTGCCGAGATTTGTTGCGGCAGACGTGTAACGCACTGGATGTGCGGATTTTGAAAGGAGTCGTGCGCAAGGACCACATTCATTTGCACGTGTCGTATCGACCTTCGCTGGCGCTAAGTGAGTTGATGCGGCGGCTAAAAGGGCGTAGTGCCAAGCTGTTGTTGCAGGAGTTTCCGGAGTTAAAGCGTCGGTATGGGGGCGGTCATTTTTGGGGTATTGGCTACGGTTCTTGGAGCGTGGGCAACATTACAGACGAGCTATTGAAAGCCTATTTGAATCATCACAAAGACCAACCGAATGGGGACGAGAATTTTATTCTGGAATAGCCCACTTGTAGTGGTCGTCTTTCAGTCGGCTTTAGTCGAAACCAGCGAATTTCATTCGCAAAGCAAGCCTATGGACTGTAAGTCCATAGGCGTTTCAGGGCAAAAGCACCAAATGCACACTTGACGTTTCCTTACTGTCGAGCTAAAAAAGCAGGCCTCAATTCCAGTAGCTAAAGGCACTTTTTGACTCAGAAACTTCTCTGAGGCAGCTTGGCGGCTTTTTAGCCCAAAAGAAGGTAATTACTTTACAAGCAGTATTTTTATGCCTGGCCCGATGCTAAGTGTGCATTTGGTGCTTTTGCCCTGCTATACAGCTAGCTCTTCCTCTTTTACGCCGCCCTTTGCCGATGAGGCTCGCCCCGGCCAGCGCTGGGCGACCACCGTGGTGCGCTCCAACGTGCGGGTGTTCGGGCGGGTGCTGGGCTGGATAGCCCTGGTGTGCGCGGGCGTCGCGCTGCTCTTTGCGCCGCCGCCCTGGCGCGACCCGCGGGGCTACGCCGTGTCTTGCGGCATTGCGTTCTGCTACGCGGCGGGGCTGTGGTTTGCCAAATGCCTACACCGCCGATATGCTCAACCTGCGCACGGGGTGGAGCGAGCGACCCATTCGGCGGCGGCTGTTCACGGTGGGCCTGTCGCTGCTGGTGATTGTGCTGGTGGGCGAGCTGTCGGTGGTGCTGCTGTTTGGGCAGCTGCTGAGCTACAGCTTGCGCCAGCAGTTTTTGTCGCACTCGGCCTTTACGCTGCTCCCGACGGTCGTGATTTCGCTTTTCATGCGCTCGCGCTCGTTCCTGCTCGCCTGGCGAGAAGCCATGGTGCGTGCCGAGCGCCTCGAAAAGAATCGGCCGTGGCCCGGCTCGACTCGTTGCGCCGGCAGGTAGATCCGCACTTTCTTTACAACTCCCTCACCAGCCTGGTAGAGGCACACGACCCGGCCCGCGCCGTGCGCTTTAGCTTTATCCGGCAGGTCAGCAGCGTGTACCGCTACGTGCTCGACAGCCAAAACCAGGAGCTGGTGCCGCTAAGTGAAGAACTCGCCTTTGCCGAAGCCTATATTTTTCTGCAAAAAACCCGCCTCGACGAGGCCCTGCACGTCGAGCTGCGCCCGCCGCCGAGCTCGCCGGCTTCTACCCGCCCCCGCTGGCCTTGCGGCTGCTGCTCGAAAACGCCCTCAAGCACCGCACCGCCTACCAGGCCGACCCGTTGCGCCTGCGCGTGGCCATCGACCTGGCCGCCGCCACGCTCACCGTGCGTAACACCCGGCGCCCGCGCCGCCTGGCCGCCGACGAAGCTTCGGGCCGCGGCCTCGCCAACCTGCGCGCCCGCTACGCCTTCCTCACGCCGCGGCCGGTGGCGGCGGGGCCGGTGGGCACCGAATTCGTGGTTACCTTGCCGCTGCTGGCCCTGTAGCGGCGCGGCAAGTACTGTTTGGCTTTTTGTAAAGCGTGCTAAAACGTAGCTATCCGGAGTTGATTTGGGTGCTGTGCGCAGTGGTTGCCACGGGCATAGGGTGGCTGCTGGTGCGCAAAGGGGCCACGCCCAACGGCCGGGCGGCCGTGGAGCAAACCCTGCGGCTCGCCCGGCCCACCGACCTGGAGAGCATCACCGTGTACCCGCTCTTGCCGGGCCAGGGCCGCCCGTTTCAGGTGCGCGCGCCGGGGCTGCTGCGCACGCTGCTGCCGGCCCTGCAACAGCTGCGCGCCCTGCCGCTAGCTGGCCCCACTTTTCAGCCGCTGCTGGCGGCCACGCTGGTGGTGCGCTTGCAGCCCGCGCTGGCTACGGCCCAGCAGCTGCACAGCCGCACCATCACGTTTCGGCTCGCCTCATCCAGCGAGGGTGAAGTGGCCCAGCTGGCCCAAACCAACTGTTTCTACCGTTCGGCGGCGCTGAGCCGGCGCGTGTGGCAGCTGCGCGATAGCCTGGCCGCCCGTCCTTGAGCACCCGTTTCCTTTCTTCTTTTTCTACTCGCTATGCTCCGAGCTTTACTGGTCCAGAACCGGGCTTTTGAGCTTGATGACATCCATAAAAACCGGGGCAGATTGAGGCAACAAGATACGTGGGAAACAGCCGCCCGGCAGGCTCGCTACCAGCTGCCTATTAGCTTAGCGCAGAAAGGGGGTGGGCGGCCTGGGCTATTGAGCGGAAGGTAGTGAAATCAGCAAGCGACCGCATTTTTATGAATTTGACGAAGGAATGGAGGCGGAAGCGGCTGGTGAGCCAAAGGCCCGGCGCACCCCAAAGTACCCCAGCAGCCCCACCGGCCCAACTAAAAACGTGAGGGCCAGTGCCGGCACTAGGGCTGCGTGCGGCACGCCGCGCCGCTGGGCATCGCGCACTTCCCACGCTCCCACAAATAGGTCGAAGCACAGGTAGTGCACCCAGCCTGCCAGTAGCGCCCACGGGTCTTGAAACAGTGCCGCCACCTGCGCCAGCGAGCCAAGGCCGCCCGCGCTGCCGTGCCCGCCCAGGTAGTGCGTGGCAAGGAGCCCCGCATAGACCGCCGCCAGCCCCGCTGACCACGCGCCGCTGAGTACCAGCGCTTTGGTGATGCGCCAGCGCGGCGCCAACCCTAGTAGTAGCCAGCCCGGCAGGGCCAGCGAGTTGGCTAGAGTAAAGAGGGCAGCGGGCGTAGGCATGGGCAGCAAAATAGAGGAGTGACTGCTGCAAAACTAGGCTACTGCCGCCCCGGCTACCAGCCGCGGCTATCTTTGCTGGGTTGGGCTATACCAGCTTTCGTATGGGTGCTACGTTGTTTGGCCGCGCCGGGGGGCGCCCGCTGTTTTCAGGGAAAAACTACCTGCTGGCCTGGCTGCTAGCCGGGCTACCGCTGGTAGCCAGCGCGCAGCAGCGCCCGGCCCCGCCGCTTAAGGCGCCAGTCCTGCGCGACAAAACGCTGCTGGCAACTGGCACCAGCGTCAGTGGCCGCATTACCAAGCCTACGGCCACCCACATCAGCCTTAGCTATGGCCCCAACTGGCGCGGTCACCTCACCAAAACGGTGGAAGCCAAGCTGAGCCCCACGGGCGAGTTTCGGCTGGTGGTGCCGGGGCTGGCCACGCCTACCGAAGCCCGCCTGGGCTACAATAATGAGTACGCCACGCTCTACCTCACGCCCGGCGACGACCTGCGCCTGAATTTCGACCCCGCTCGGCTCGACCAATCGTTGGCTTTCAGCGGGCGCGGGGCGAATGCCAATAACTACCTGGCCAATAGCTACCTGGCCGCCAGCCAGGACGACGAAGCCCGCCGCACCCCCGATGCGCAGGCCGCCCGCCTCAGCGCCGCCGACCTGCGCCGCGTGGCCGATGAGTATCGCCAGCGCCGGCAGGCAGCCCTCACCGCCTACGCGGCCGCGCACCCGCTGCCGGCCGCCTTTGTGCGGCAGCAGCAGCAGGCCATAGCCTACGAGTGGGCGGGCTCGATGCTCAGCTACTACGCGCGGCAGCCGGCCGAGCGGCAGCGCGCCGGCTACGCCACGCTGCCGGTGGGCTACTACGATTTTGTGCGTGAGATGCAGCTCGACCGCCAAGCCTCGGCCCTTCCGCAGAGCGCGTTCCAGAGCTTACTCATGACCTACGGCTTCACCCAGCTCAACGGGCCCGATGGCAACCTGCCCACCGGCCCCAACGCTGGCCGCCACCTCTACCAGGTTGCCACCGATGCCCTCGGCGATGGTCTGGTGCGCGACGTGGCCGTGGGCCAGTACCTGCTGGGCAAGGTCGAGAGTGAGCACACCGACATCCGGCCGCTGCTGCCCGATTTCCGGGCCCACAACCACGACTCGACCATTGCTCGCGCCGTGCGCCAGGCCGTGCTGGCCCACTTGGCCCTCACCAACGGCCAGCCCGCGCCCAGCTTTACCCTGGCCGATGCCAGCGGTAAGCAAGTGTCGCTGAGCGATTTTAAGGGCAAGGTGGTGTACCTCGATTTTTGGGCTACCTGGTGCGGGCCTTGCCTGGCCGAAATGCCGGCCAGCCTGGAGCTGCGCCAGAAATTTGCGGGCCGCGATGTAGTCTTTCTCTACGTGTCGCTCGACAGCAAAACCACCGATTGGCAGAAATACGTAGCTGCCAAACAGCCAGCTAGCCCCGCGGCCGTGCAGCTGCACGACGCAGCGGCTTTCGACGGGGCGGCGGCCCAGGCCTTCAACGTGCAGTCCATCCCGAGCTACTGGCTCATTGGGCGCGACGGCCGCATCTTGCTCAACAATCCTCCCCGGCCCTCTACCAGCCCCGCTATCGATACGGCCCTCGAACAAGCGCTGTAGCCGATAACCATCGGCGTGGGTTGGCTGTTTGATCCTGAATGACGCAACGCCGCAACGGTCTTTCCCGCGCTTGCGTACCCGCCACAATCGTGGCTTATTTACGTGTATTGTAGTACTACTCAATTTGTTTGGCCCCATTGGCTGGGGCGGCTGCTCGCCGTGGTGGGGCTGGCTAGCCTGGTTGGGCCCGTGGTGGCTAGCCCCTGGGCCGGGCCTGCCCGGCCTATCGATTCGCTGCGGCCTGCCCCGGTGTTTACCCGCCGCCGCTTGGTGGTGCAGATCGATTCGCGCTACTCCATCATCAACAGCAAATACTGCGTCATCAACGGCCTGAAGCTGGGGCTGGAGTGGAAGGGGCGGGTGCGCACCGGGGCGGCCTTTTACCTGCTCAGTAGCCGCATTCCAACGCGCCTCGAGCCGCCCGATAATGCCGCCACCGAGGCCGATGCTACCCTGCGTTTCTACAACATTGCCCTCTACGGCGAGTACATTATTCTCGAAAATGCCCGCTGGGAGCTGGGCGCCAACTTGCAGGGCGGCTTGGGCACGGTGCGCGTCGAGTACACCGATGATAACCTGAACCGGGTACGCTCGCCGCGCGACTTTATTGGCCTGGTCGAGCCTTCGGTAGCCGCCCAGATGCGGCTGTTCTCGTGGGCTAGCCTCGGCGCAGGGGCTGGCTGGCGCCAAACGCTGTTCGTGCCCCCGTTGGTGCGGCGCGAGCTCAGCGGGCCTATTTTCTACATCCGGGCCAAGCTGCTCATCGGGCCGCTCCTCAAAACGGTGCGCACGCACGAGCCCATGTTTTCGCAAAAAGACGTGCGCATCCACGGCCTTAAACGCCACGAACGACGAAAATTTTACCCAAAGTAATCGAGGCTAGCCATTGCGCGCTACTTGCCCGTGGCGTAGGTAAAGCCCACCGTCAGGTTACTATTGCCCGGGGCGCGGCCCTCCACTGCTACGCTTTCGTAGGAATAAGAAAAGGCGGCCGTGAGCGCCAGGTGGCGGCTAAGGTCAAAGTTGAGGCCGCTGGTTAGGTTCAGGCGGTAGTCGCCGCCCACATCTTGCAGCGAGGGCTGGTAAAACAGCTGGCTCGTAAACACCACCGGCCCTTTGCTGGCGCGCAGCTTGAGGCGCGTCGAGCTGCGGGGTACTTCGCGCCGCAGCCCTTCGAGGTAGTCGGTATGCTCGTAGATGAAGAACTGACTGATGCCCACCTCATTGTGCAGCGTATCGGCGTAGAGCTGGTAGCCGGCGCCGGCGCCCGCCACCAGGCGCCGCGCAATAGCCCGCAGGTTGCTTTGCTCGGCGTTGGCGAGCAGGTAGTACTTCATCTTGCCACGCTGGTAGGTGGGTGTGAGCAGGCTCTGCAATTCGCGCTCGCGTAGCAGGCCATCCTGCTTGCCGTAGCTGAAGCCGAAGGAGGTGGGCAGCAGCCAGTGCTCGCTCAGCTTGAAGTTGCCGGTCTGGCTGGTCGTGAAATACACCCGCTCCACGGTGCCCGTGCTGTAGATGCCCGTGAGGCTAGCCGTGTAGCGAACGCCGCTTTCCTGCACGGTATACGTTTCAAACTCGGAGGAAGGCAGCCCCACCGCCCCGCCGGCCGTGGGCGACACTGTCGGCGAGGCCGTGGTGTCGGCCGTTGAGGTCGTAGTGGCGGGGGTAGAGTCAGGAGTCGTTTGCGCCCGGGCAGTGCCCGCGAGGGCCAGCAGCAGCAAAATACCGCTGGCCCGCTTCCCAAACCCCCGAAAATTTTGGTCAGTCATGTAAGCCAAAATTACGCTTGCCCGAGGTACACTATGGGGTTTGACCCGCGTTACTGTCCCTAATGAGCTGCTTACGAGGCTCAAATATAGCTATCCGGTAGAGGTTGATTTGACTTCCGGCACTAGGCTGGCTAGCAGTAGCCTACGCGCTGCGCCGGGGCGAGGCGCTGCCGCGCAAGGTGGCTGCCCGGTCGAGCTTGCCTGAGGCCGTGGCCCGAAAAGCTGGGATGTAAATCACGCTTTTGGGCACTTCGTACTTGTCCAGGCGCTCGCCCAGCAGGCCCAGCAGGCGCTTTTCGGCGGCGGCGGGCAGCGCAGCGCCCTCCACGTAGGCGGTCACGGCCTGGCCGAGGCGCTCGTCGAGCTGCCCCGCCACGAAGGCGCGGCGCGACTGCCCCAGCTCGGCCAGGGCCACGTCGAGCACCTGCTCCACCTTTTCGGCCTGCACCTTCACACCCCCCGAGTTGATGACAAAATCGACCCGGCCCAGCCAGTCGAAGGTATGCTTATCGAGCAGGGCGATGTGGTCGTTGGTTACAATGAGCTTGTCGTCGGTCACGTCGCCGCGCACCGTGAGGCAGCCGCGCTCGTCCT
>CAZERY010000178.1:0-7162 GCA_964514915.1 uncultured Hymenobacter sp. | reverse complement strand
CGTGCAGGAGCACATCACCGAGCTAACCGGCAAAATCGGTGAGAAGCTCGACCTCACCTTCGCTACGCTGACCGCTGAGAAAGTGGCTTCGTACATCCACTCGGACAACAAAAAAGGTGTACTCGTGGGCCTGAAGAACGTGGGCGGCGCCGACACCAACGAAGTTGGCCGCGACGTAGCCATGCAAATTGTAGCCATGAAGCCGGTTGCCGTCGATAAAGACGGAGTGGACTCGGCTACGGTAGAGCGCGAAATCGAAATCGGCAAAGAGCAAGCTCGCGCCGAAGGCAAGCCCGAGGCAATGCTGGAGAAAATCGCCCAAGGCAAGCTCAACAAGTTCTACAAAGACAATACGTTGCTGAACCAAGAATTTGTGAAAGACAACTCGGTGACCATCGCTCAGCTGCTCGACAAGACGTCGAAAGGCATGACGGTTGAGTCGTTCAAGCGCGTGGCAATCGGGGCTTAGTTTTTAGCTCGAAATTGCTTTCAAATAGAAAGCCCGCTGGCAGTCGCCAGCGGGCTTTCTATTTGTTGCCCATCTACTAAGGTTAGACAGCGGCAATCCGTCTAACTCAATCTTCTCCTCACGGCTGGCCAGCCTTGGTGCTACTAGAATCGGGGCTAACCGCCGGCGTCAGCGCGGCTTTGGCTGGTACGGAAGACTTGGCGGGCACTGGGGCTTTGACGGGCGTAGTGGGCGCCGGAGCTTGCGTTGGGGCCGTGGACACCGGGACAGCTACCGAATCGGTACGAAACTTGGCCGGCACGGTAGCGGTGGGCGGCGGGATAGCGGGGGCCACGCGAATAGTTTCGGGGGCGGTGGGCGCCAGGGTGATCTGCTGGGCTTGGGGACCGACTTCGGGAGCGACGGCGGTCGAATCGGCAGCGGTCTGGCTAGCGCTGGTTAAATGCTCGTCGGCGCTAGTGGAGTGGCCCAGCATTAGATAAAGGATGATGCTGAGGAGCAATAATGCTCCACCAATGGCAAAAACCAGCGTCAATGGATTACGGCGCTCTTCGGCCTCATCGGAATAAGTGGCTGGAAGCGTAGCAGCTTCTGCCAGCCGAGGCGCGGGGGCAGCCAGCCAGTCGGGGCTATCGGCTACAGATGATACTTCGGGTGCGGGCGCTGAAGCCGTTATCGGTTCTTCAGTGCCCGGTAGCGGCAGTGGCGCGGCAAGCGGCAAGGGCGAGGGAGTGCTACTTAGTGGAATAGCTGGCACCGCGTTGCCAAACACCAGTTGCTGCTTCAACGCCTCAAACTCTTGGGGCGTGAGCGTGCCCGCATCGAGCATCTCCTTGAGCTGACGCAGGGTAGCGAGGGGTGAGTTGGCATCTGAAGGATTCATAGGAGCAAAAAGGCAGACTATTTTTTAGGAGCTACGGTGCTGAACTGATCGCGGCGATGTTGTAACGTGACGCGGGCGGCTTCACTCAACTGGGCATTGGATACGAGTTGGAGGCTGTCTTGGTGCATTTGCTGGGCGTTGGCCACGTTTTGGTGAGTAAGCTCGTCGATGCGCTTGAGGTTGGAGGCGGTGTTGCTCTGGGCCGATTGGATGCTGCGCTCAAGCTTCTGCTTTTGCTTGTCGATGGCGGCCACGCCGTTTTCGGCATCGGTTACCTGCTGGTGATAGGCATTGACGCGGGCGCCGGTGATGTACTTGGTGAGCAGGTTGCGCAGACCCTTAAACTCGGGCACGGTGCGGGTAGGCTCGAAGAAGGTTTTGTCGCCAAAGCTGCCAAACAAGGACACTTCCGTAGTAGAATCGGTAGGCGCGCTAAACGCCACGTACAGGTCGACGGGCCGGCTCGACACTCCGATGTTAGGGATTTGCTGCGCACTCAGCTCGTCTTTTTTGCCTACGCCGAGGCTAGCCAGCGCGCCGCCCTTGAAGCGGATATTGTAGGTATCCTTCATAAAATCCTGCCAGTAGGTGCGGGTATTTTCGAGGTTACCATCGACCTGCACTTTGAGCGCCGACACCTCGCGGCGGTCGTGGGTGACGGAGCCCGGCACGATTTCATAGAGCTGGGCCCGGGCGGGCGTAGTTGCCAGGACCAAACCACTGGCTAGCAGTGCGATGCAAGATTTAAACATAAGGGTAGCGGAGAAGGGAAGAGATGGCTTAGCGCAGGTCGTGGCGGGCAAAGGCAGCACGCAAGTCCTGCTGCATGGCCTGGAAGCGTGCGACGGCGGCGTCTAAAAACTCGTCGTCGAGGATTTGGCGGATTTCTACGTCGGGCGGCTCCACCCCGTTCATATCCAGTTCAGCTACCTTGTAGGTCTGTTCCAATGGGCCCTGCTCCAGCTTGAGCAGGTACTTGCCGTTCCAGGCCAGCAGCGTGATTTTGACTTGAGGATACGGGATAATGGCGACTTGGCGCATGGGCAGGCGAGTGAGATGAGAGGGCGAAGATAGGCGCCCAGCCAGCGCAGGCTGGTCCCTAAACTCGACCTTAACAACGCAGCCAGCCAACGCGTAGGGTAGCAAAGGCTGCGAGCAAGCGTACGCAGCAATTTTGTTCTCTTCAAACTTTTACTACTATGCCTCAGGGAGATAAGTCGAAATACACCGACAAGCAAAAGCGCCAAGCCGAACACATTGAGGAAGGCTATGAAAAGCGTGGAGTACCCGAAGAAGAAGCAGAGGCCCGCGCCTGGGCCACTATAAACAAGCAGGACGGTGGCGGCAAAAAGCCCGGCGGCTCGGGTCGCAAAAAGGCCTAGCGCTTTAGTAGCCCTAGCGGCACGATGGCTACTAGCCGAGCGCCGCTAGGGCTACCAGTAGTGAAGCACCATTAGCCGAACAGTGCAATTTTGCCGCCGGCTAGCCTGGCAATAGATATGACCCTGATTTCGAGTAGCCAGCCGCTGAGGTAGCCCACCCTAAAGGTGCCGAGGCTGACCAGACTTCTACCTATGCAAGGAGCTGCCACTATACAGCCAGCGTCTCAGTCACCTTGCTCAGGTCGGCGCTCACTTTCTGCAAGAAGGCCAACTGCTCTGATAAGGAGCGGTCGGTGGCAGTGGCGTTGGCAATAGTGCTATCAGCCTGCACGTCAGCAGCTAGCACGGGGGGCGGGCTGCTGACATCGGGCGTGGGCGCAGTGGCCAGCCGAGCCAAACTTTTGGTAAGGGCGGCTTGGGCGCTGGTAAGCGCCCGGCGGCCATCGGGCGGAACTACGGCAGTGGGCGTTTCGGCTTCTTCCCAGGTAGTAGTGAGGGCTGAAATATTGGCCGATAAAATATGGTTCAGCACCACAAACTGGTGGATTTCGGTGGGATGGCGGCGGGTGCGGCGCGGCTCCGAAAGCATGCGCTGGAAGGCCGCCGCCAGGTTGGCCGAGGCCACATACACATCTTTGCGCAGCAGGCGGTAGGTGGTGGGCGGCACGTCGCGCCCGGCCAGGCGGTCGGCCAGCTGGCGCAGGTAAGCGAGGTTGGCGCGTAGCGTGGCGGCGAGCAAGTCGGGCAGTTGGTCACTTTCCCAACGTGGAAACAGCAGGTAAGCCGTGCCAAACGCAATGGCGCAGCCGATGAGGGTGTCGGTAAGGCGTTCCTGAATAATGCCCAAGTAGGCCTGGCCCAGAAAGGTGAACATGATGAGCAGATAGGCCGTCAGGAAAATGACCGTTATCAGGTACTGCGTGCGCTGAAACGTGTACGCTACGACCATAAAAATCACCAGGAAGCCGAAGCGAACGTCGCCATCGGGCACGGCCCACAGGATGAACGCCCCCATTAGTCCGCCCACCAGCGTGCCGATAATGCGCTGGATATTGCGCTCGCGGGTGAGGCTGAAGCCCGGCTTGAGCATGATGGTGACCGTCATCAAAATCCAGTAGTTGTGCTGGCCGTGCCAGAGACTCTCGGCCACTCCAAAAGCCACCAGGCAGGCCACGGTCATGCGCACAGCGTGCCGAAACACGGAGGAGCTGAGTGTCAGATTTTGGCCAAAGGCCCGCCACTCCAATTCTTGCGAAGCTACGAAGCGGCCGTGGCTAGCCACCCGGCTAGGGTCGGGGCCCTCGGCCGCCAGGCTCTCGTCGAAATAGTGGCGGATATTGGCCGTACGCCGGGCCAGATCGCGGAGGTTGACCAGGATTTTTTTCAGCACCAGCGTACCCGTGCCTAGGGCGGCATCAGGGGTAGGCAGGGCCGCAACGCGCGCTTGCAGGCGCGTTAGCTCGGGAATGCGTTCGGGCGGTGCGGAGCCGTAGGCGCGGTTGGCCAGGATGGCGCTGCCCAGGTAATCGAGGTCGGTGGCGAGGCGAGTGAGCATGGCTTCAATTTCGCCCAGCACTCCGCTAGCCCCGAAGGCCTGGCGCAGCACCCCGTAGTCGTAGTAGCTTGCCGTGATGTGGTCGTAGAGGTCCACGGCCTCGGTGAAGGTGAGCACCAGGCGGCGGCCGGCGCTGGTGCTTTCGCTCACTATCTGGCGCGAGCGAAATATCTGATCGCGCACGGCTTCCTGCTTTTCATTCACCACCACCTGCTGGGCCACGAGGCGGCGGTAGTCGTCGTCGAGGTCGGTGGCGCTGTTGTAAAACGTAGCCTTAAGCTGCAAGAAGCCCGCCATGGCGTGCAGGCACTCACCGAGAGCTTGCTGGGCGGCGCGGTAGGGCTGCGCCTGTTGCTGAAGCAAGGCTAGCAGCATGTACCAAAGGGCCCCGAGCAGCAGTAGCCCCGCGTGCGGAAGCAGCTCGGCCAGGCTCGGCGGATGAGCTAGCGTGAGCGCCATAGTCAGCAGCGCAGCCGAACCTACGGCGCCCGCGCGCGCGCCCCACACGAGCAGCATCGTCAGCCCAAAGCTCAACACCCCGATAAGAGCGCCCAGCAGCAGCGGGTGGCCTACAACCAAACTCATGAGGATAACTACCACGCCAATGAGGGCTAGGGCGGCCAGATGACCATTGCGGCGGTGGCGGGCCGGGCCGGGCGTATCCGTGACGCTCAGGCACACCGCCCCGGTCGAGATGGTGATGCCGGCCGCAAACTGGCCCCACTGCGCACCCAGCAGGGCCGGCAGCAAGATGGCAAACGTAATGCGCAGCCCATCGGAGAAGTGCTGGCTAAAGAAAAAATACGATAGGTCGCGGCGCGACAAATGGGGTAGAGCAAGCGGCATGGCTACCCGAAAGTACGCGGCTAGCCGGGGCCGGGGTTGCGGCCGGGGCCGGGCTGCTACAGCAAGATGCTAGCCAGCGCGTAGTCGGCCAGCAGGATGGCAATGATGGAATTGGTGACAGCTGCCGTGCTGGCCTTGCCCACCTCCAGGGCGCCGCCGCGCAGCATGTAGCCTTTATAGCAGGAAATAGCCGACACCAGAAAGGCAAACACCACTGATTTCACCAAGGCAAAAAGCATGGTGTAGGGCTTGAAAGCATAGCGAATGCCCTCGATGTAATCGGCCCCCGGCATCACACCCGCGAGCTGGGTGGCAACGTAGCCGCCCAGGATGCTGAGGTACATAGCCAGAATTACGAGCAGCGGAAACACGAAAATGGAAGCCACCACACGCGGCAGTACCAGGTACGAAGCCGAATTGATGCCCATGGCGTCCATCGCCGAAATCTGCTCGGTGATGCGCATCGTGCCCAAGGCGCCCGCGATGGCCGAGCCAACCTTGCCCGCCAGCACTACCGAGATAATGGTGGGCGCCAGCTCCAGAATGGTCATTTCGCGCACCATAAAGCCCACGGTGCTCATCGGGATGAGCGGATTGACCATGTTGTAGGCAATCTGCACACACGTCACGGCGCCGATGAACGTGGCTACCAAACCCACGATAAATACTGAGTCGGCCCCAATGTCTACCGCTTCTTCCAGGATGCGGTGCCATACAATCTCCCGGCGCTCGGGCCGGGTTACCATCGCCTACATCAACAGCACAAAACGGCCGAACGCGGATAGCGGCCGCGGGTAGTTATACTTCACTCCACTCAACATAACGCAAAGGTACCTTCCTGGCGGAATGAGGGAGACGCAAAAAGCGGCGCTCTACTTTATGCTCGGCGTTGGCGCTTAATACAGCACGTCGGCTACTGGCTGAAGGGGCTTGAGTAGAGTGGTTTCACCGAGCAGCTCGCGCAGGTCAATTTCGATCGAGCGGCAAATAGTCGTCATCGGCACATCGTTGACGTGGTTGTCGAAGGGGTTTTCGCTGTTGTGGCCCACTACCTCGATGGTGTGAAACACCCAGCTAACCAGCGCCGCAAAGGGCACCATGAGCCACACATGGTACGGCCCGAGCGCCACTCGGCTATCAAACTCCTCCACGAGGCCCAGCGGCAGCACCGCCGCGAAGAGCCACACAAACACGTAGCTAAAATAGGCGTACTGGCGCGGGAAGGGCGTATTCTTAATGCGCTCGCAGGCGCCCTGGGCATTGAATAAATCCTGAATGGTATCTGCCATTGCCACCTGGCGATACTCGGTAAGCAGGCCACGCTGGTGCAACGCGAGCAGCTCCTGGCTTTGGCGGCGCAGCAGGTGCGTGGGCGGGTTGGCGGTGGTAGCGAGGGCGCGGTCGGCGGGGTCGGTGAGGTAGGGCGCCACTTCGCTATCCCAGAGCTCGGCGGTTTGGCGGCGCAGGTGCAGGCGCAGGGCATTGCACCAGGCTAGCTGGCGGTAGACCAAGCGGCGGTGCAGCTCCTGGATTTCCTGGTGGTCGGGCAAGTGCTCATGGGCAGGGGCTTGCACAAAGTCGAGAACCCGCAGCGTCCAGACGCGCGTGGTATTTACGATGGAGCCCCACAGCTGCCGGCCTTCCCAAAAGCGGGCGTAGGAGCCATTGCTTTTGAAGCCGATGTAGAAGGCTACGGCCGTACCCAGTAGCGCCACCGGCTGCCACGGAATGTCGAGCCAATGAATATCGAGTGGCCCGTAGAGCAGGCCAACTAAGGCGTCGTAGGCAGCGAAAATGAGCAGCGGCCGCCAGCCATAATGTTGCCAGACGAAGAGCGGACGCAGACTTTTACGAGTATACATGTATTTTCAATGAAGCTATTGGCCTGCAAAGAAAAGCAGCGTGGCTTTAGCAAGCTACCGTTGCCAGGCCAGGCGTAGGAGTAGCACCTACTTAGGCACCGGCTCTAGACAACTAAGTACTCGTGCATAAGTAATCGAGTAGTAGTTTTGGGTCATGCTACCACT
>CAZERY010000177.1:0-7316 GCA_964514915.1 uncultured Hymenobacter sp. | reverse complement strand
CGTAAAAATCCGCGAGGGCAACAAGGAGCGCATTCAGCAGTTCCAAGGCGTGGTTCTTCAGCGTCGCAACCCCAGCAGCAACGGTGAAACCTTCACCGTACGTAAGATTTCCAACCAGATTGGTACCGAGCGGATTTTCCCACTGCTGTCGCCTAACATCGACAAGATCGAAGTTATCCGCCGTGGTAAAGTACGTCGCGCTCGTCTGTTCTACCTGCGTGGCCTCTCGGGCAAAGCTGCTCGTATCAAAGAGCGTCGCCGCGACGTGGTAAAGGAAGTAGCTGCTTAAGCTACATCTCTTGGCAAAGCTTAGGGCCGGTCTTCTCTTCGCGAGGAGGCCGGTTTTTTGTTGCCCGCGTGGGCGGCTACCCCTAGCGCAACACTCCTGGGGCAAGCTAGCCCAGAGCCAAATTCCGGGTGCTGATGCAACAATTGGTATCTTTGGCTGGTCTTTGCTTCTCTCTACCCCTACCTCCTACCCATGCTTATCTCCCGGCTGGCCGACCAACTAAGCGGCTCCGAAATCATTAGAATTGGTAACGCCGTCAGCGAACAGATTCGCCAGGGCGAAACGATTTGCAACCTTACCATCGGGGACTTCGATCCTCAGCTTTTTCCCATTCCCGATGGTCTGCGCGAAGGCGTAATGGCGGCTTACGCAGCCGGCCACACCAACTACCCGCCGGCCGCCGGCACCGCCGACCTGCGCCAGGCGGCGGCCAACTTTCTCCAGGATCGCCTGGGCCTGACGTATTCGCCCAATGACGAGCTGTTGGTGGCTGGGGGCTCGCGCCCCCTCATTTACGCCGCCTACTTGGCTTTGGTAGACCCCGGCGACCGCGTAGTGTACCCCGCACCGTCGTGGAATAACAACCACTATTGCCACCTCTCGGGGGCCAGCCAGGTGGTAGTGCCTACCCAAGCTGAACACGATTTTATGCCTACCGCCGCCGAGGTGGCGCCGCACTTGGCCGGCGCTACGCTACTGGCGCTGTGCTCGCCGCTCAACCCCACCGGCACGGTATTTACGAAGGAAGTACTGGAAGAAATCTGCGACTTAGTGCTGGCTGAAAACCAGCGCCGTGGCCCCGACGAAAAGCCGCTCTACATTCTCTACGACCAGATTTACTGGCTGCTGACTTTTGGTGAAACCCAGCACTTCGACCCGGTGAGCTTGCGCCCCGCCCTGCGCGACTACGTGGTGTATATCGACGGTATCTCGAAGTGCTTTGCGGCGACCGGCGTGCGGGTGGGCTATTCGTTTGGCCCTAAGCTAGTGATCGACAAGATGAAATCCTTACTGGGCCACATTGGGGCCTGGGCACCCAAGGCCGAGCAGGTGGCTACTGCGGCCCTGCTACCAAAAAAGGCAGAAGTGGATGATTTCCTCACCGATCTCAAGGCCAAACTGCAAGCCAGCCTCGACGCCGCTTATCACGGCTTGAAAAAGCTGCGCGAGCAAGGCTACTCCGTGGATGCCATCGCGCCGGCTGGCGCCATCTATCTCACCGCCAAAATTGACATCATTGGCCGCACTACGGCGGCCGGCGAAGTGCTAGCCAGCACCAAGGAAATTACGTCGTACCTACTCACCGAAGCGCAGCTGGCGGTGGTGCCCTTCAGTGCATTCGGCGCTTCGGCGGCCGAGCCGTGGTTTCGGCTTTCAATGGGGGCCGAGTCGCTAGCTTCTATCCAAGCGGCGCTGCCGCGCCTGCAAGCGGCGCTGGATAAGCTGAAGTAATCGCTTTCAGCAGCCAAATAAAAAACGGGGCTAGCGGCAAAGTGATGCCGCTAGCCCCGTTTTTTATTGCTCTTCCACAATTTTTACGCCCCACCCAGCTAGCGGCAGTGCCTGGTTCTGGGCTACGTTTTCGCCCGACAGCAGCTCGCGCCCGCGGCCGTGAGGATACGTGACGGTAGCCGGCGTGGCCGCGTAGTTGAAGTAGTAATGCACCGCACGCTTCTTCTGGTTGATGCCCGACCGCGTAATGAGCGGGAAGGCCAATGCCTGGTCGGCCCCCCAGAGGCCAGCTTTCTTAACGGCGTCGGCTAGCACCTTGTCCAGCACCGGTTGGCTGGTACGGCAGCCGATGTACGTGGCCAGCCCCTGGCCGTATTGATTCTCGGTGATGGCCGCGTACTTGCCCCACACTGGGTGGTCGTAAGTAGCTAGTACCTTGGCCGTAGTAGGCGTTAGGAGTTCCATCCAGGTGGTTACCTGGTTGTTGGCGGCACCCACTTGGTAGGGATCACCTTTCAGCGTCACTTTGTCGGGCAGCGTAAACTGCGAGTACGTGACGCCGCAGGCCGCGCTGATGATGCCGGGCTGCGCGGTGGTACGCACCTTTACGTTCTCGTCCGAAAAGCCGCTTTTGTAGGTGTACACGATGTGGCCGCCGTGCTGCACGTAGCGATTGAGCCGCTCAAGCAGGCTAGTGGGGGCAGCATACAAGGCTGGTACTACCAGCAATTTATACTGCTCCAGATTGGTGCTAGAAGGGTCCACGAAGTCGCAGCCCACGTTTTGGCGATAGAGGGCGTCGTAGAGCGGGCGCAGCACGTCGTTGTACGTTTCCTTGGTGCCCCAGCCGAAGCCAAACCATTTGAAGGCGGTCAGGGCCTCGTTGCTGAAAAGGATGGCCACTTGATTGGTTTTACGCAGGTTGACGAGCTGCGGACTCAGCCGTTGGAAGTCGCGGCCAATAGTGCCGGCCTCATCGTAAGTCGGGTTGGGGGCAAAATCGTGGCTGAGCAGACCTTTCCAATACGTTTCGGCCGAGTTGTGGATGGAATGCCAATGCCAGTATTCCAGCATGTTAGCGCCCGAGGCCAGGTGGCTAAAGGCTTGCTGCCTCAGCTGCCCCGGGTAAGGTACCCACTGCGGAAAGCCCTGGGCTTCGGTTTCGATAACGAGGTAGTTCTGGCCGCCCTTCATGGAGCGGGCCAAGTCGCCGCCGAGCGCGATTTCGGTGCCCGTGAGCTGGTCCTGGCTGGGATGGTAAATGTCGATACCCGCCACGTCGAGCGCTTTAGCGGCCGCAAATTGGTCAACATCAGGCTGAATGCCGTAGGAGTAACCGCGCCAATCCAGGTCAAAGTTTTGAGTTACGAATTGCCCCGGGCGCTTGTACTCGTTCACGATGCCCGTTTGCCAGGCCAGGTAATCGGTCACGAGCTGGCGCTGAAACTTGCTGAACTCACTACCCAAACTCGCGTTGATGGTGCCCACCGTAGACGGAAAATCGTCCCAATTATTGATGCGGTTGCTCCAGTAGTCAAGCCCGAAGGCGGCGTTCAACCCGTCGAGCGACGGGTATTTCTGGCGCATGTACTGCGCAAACTGCGCCTGCACCGCCGGGCCCGCCGTGTTGTAGGCTTTCGTCTCGTTATCAACCTGGTAGCCAATAATAGCCGGGTGGTTTTTGACGTGCGCCAGGAGCGCACGAATAACCCACTCCGCATGCTGCCGGAAATCGGGGTTGGTAATGTCCATATTCTGGCGCACCCCATACTGATTTTGCCCGGCCGGCGTAATAGCCAGCACACCCGGATATTTGCGAACCAGCCAAGTGGGCACGGCGTAGGTCGGCGTGCCAATTATCACCTGAATACCAGCTTTGTGCATGGCATTCAGCACCCGGTCGACGTGCGAAAAATCGAACACGCCTTCCTGAGGCTCCAGGGTGCTCCAGGTCGATTCGGCAATGCGCACCACGTTGATGCCGGTGGCCTTCATCATAGCCACGTCCTTATCGAGGCGCTCGTAGGGCATGTACTCGTCGTAGTAGGCCACTCCGAAGAGCAGCTTGCTTTGCTTGATAGGCTGCGCCGGCACGGCGCTGCTCAACGACAAAAACCCGAGTAGAAGAAGCAGTCGGTTCATAAGTTGAGTAGGTTGCTACTGCTAACAAAATAGGGGCGACCAGTGGCTGCCCCTATGCTAGGAATTTAATTTCTTTACAGCGTCACGCTGCCAGTTTGGCGAATGTCACGCGAGGAGCTGCCGACCAGCAAATCGAACTGGCCGGGCTCCAGCACCCATTGCTTCCTGGCTTCGTCGTAGTACTGGAACGACTCGGCGGGCAGCTGCAAGGTCACGGTCTTGGATTCGCCCGGCTTCAGGAAAACCTTCTCGAAGGCTTTGAGCTCCTTCTCGGGACGCTTAACGGCTGATTTCACGTCTTTTACGTAGAGCTGCACTACTTCGGCGCCGGCCGTGGGGCCGCTGTTGCGCACGGTGAGCGTAACGGTGGCCCGCTGCGCGCCGGGCGTCACGGCGAGCTTGCCGTACTCAAACGTGGTGTAGCTCAGGCCGTAGCCGAAGGCGAACTGCGGCTTTACGTTGTAGGTGTCGTAGTAGCGATAGCCCACGTAGATGTCGTCCTTGTAGGTTTCCTTCAGCGGGTTGCCAGGAGTGCTGGGGTATTCGCCCAGCTTCATGGCGGGCGAGTCGGCAAGCTTCACGGGGAAAGTGAAGGGCAATTTACCCGAAGGGTTCACATCACCGAACAGGATGTGGGCCAAGGCGTTGCCACCTTCCATACCGGGGTACCACGCTTCTACGATGCCCTTAGCCTGGCCAGCCCAGGCCGACACGTCGATGGGGCCACCGCCCAGCAGCACCACGGCGGTGCGAGGGTTGGCGGCCAGCACGGCCTGCACCAGCTCATCCTGGCCGAAGGGCAGGTTCATATCGGGCTTGTCGGTGCCTTCGGCGTCGTAGGCATTGTCGCTCCACTTGGTGTAATCATAGCCGTGAATAGAGCCGCCCACGTAAATAACCAGGTCGGCGGCCTTGGCCGCCGCCACCGCCTGCTGCATAAGCTGCGGGTCGGCTTTCTGATCGCGGGCAATGGTATAGCCCGGGGCGTAGGTAACCGTCACGCCGCTACCCAGCTCATTCTTAATCCCTTGCAGCGGTGTAATCTCGTACTTCGCCTTGATTTGCCCGCTGCCGCCACCCATGGAATTTGCGCGGTCGGCGTTGGCGCCAATAACGGCCACCGTTTTTATCGACTTCTTGAAAGGCAACAGGTTGTCCTCATTTTTGAGGAGTACGATTCCTTCTTCGGCCACTTTTAGGGCGGTAGCCTGGTGCTCCTGGGTGTTGTAGGCGCCGGGCTGGCGCTTGGCGGTACCGAGCTGGTGGGTGGCGTACATCACGCGCAAGATGCGGCGCACTTTGTCGTTAAGCAGCGGCAGCAGCGTCGGGTCTTTCTTGATAGCATCCAGCGCCGGGTCGGCCAGGAAGAAGCGGTCGTAATAGCTGCGAACGGGCGCGGTAGTGGCCGCGCTAGCGCCAGCAGTGGCGGCGCTTTGGTCAACGCTGCTGTACATCAAGGCCAGGTCGGTACCCATTTCGAGGTCCGTACCGTTGCGCAGGGCTTCCTGGGTATTATGCACCGAACCCCAATCGCTCATTACCAACCCTTTGAAGCCCCACTCCCCTTTCAGGATGGTGTTCATCAGGTAGGCATTTTCGGTGGCGTAGGTACCCCGAAACTTATTGTACGAACCCATGAGCGAGTACACGCCCGCTTGCTGCACGGCGGCTTTGAAGCCCGGCAGGTAGATCTCGCGCAACGCCCGCTCGCTCATGTCCACGTCGATATCGTCGCGGTGGGTTTCCTGGTTGTTGGCCGCAAAGTGCTTCACGCAGGCCGACACGCCCTGGCTTTGCACGCCCTTGATATAGCCCACCACCATCTTCGACACCAAAAAGGGGTCTTCACTGAGGTACTCGAAGTTGCGGCCGTTGAGGGGCGCGCGCACGATGTTGATGCCGGGCCCGAGGATAATATCCTTGCCGCGGGCGTTGGCCTCGCTGCCCAGCACGGTACCGTAGGCGTAGCCCAGGGCGGGGTTCCAGGTCGAGGCCAGCGTGTTGTTGGTGGGCAGGTAGGTACCGGCGTCGTTGGCACCCACGGGCGGCTTCCAGTTGCGGCCCTGCTCGGGGCGCACGCCGTGCGGGCCATCGGAAGTCATGACTTCGGGAATACCCAGGCGCGGCACCCCACCGGCGGCGAAGGCCGAGTTTGCGTGAATCAGGTGCACTTTCTCTTCCAGCGTCAGCTTGCCGAGCAGGGCTGTGATTTCGGCCTCGTGGCCGAGCAGGGCCTGCTGCGCATTGGTGCTAGCCCCGGTTTTGGCAGCGGTGGGGCGGGCCGTGGTGGCAGCACGGCCGGGCTTGGGGCTTTGAGCGTGGGCCGCGCCGATGGCACCGCAAAACAGCGCCGCTGCTAGTAGCGCGCGCGTGCGAATGGTCGTAAGATACATGAGAGGCAATCGGGAGGTGGGTGGGAAATGCAGAGAACTACTTGCGCTTGACGGTCAAAGCAGCGCCGGTATAAGACATGGTTTGCGCCGCGGCCGCGGCAGGCTGCCAGCCGGCGGGCTGGTCTTTGCTCACCCACACCACCCGGAAGGTGCGCTGGGCCAGCATGCCGGGGAAGCTTCCCTTGCGCTCGCCGATAGTCAGGGTCTTAGTGCTTTCGTCGTAGCTCAGCGGAATGGTGGCAAACGCGCCCTTCTCGTAGTTGTAGTTCACGTTCTCATCCTCGTACAGCGAGAAGCTCGCGTTCCGGCCCGTATACACGTAGAGCGTGATGGGGTCGGCGGCCTTTTCGGTAGTATACTGCATGGCCGGGCCGAAAGGCAAAATCGAACCTTCCCGCACGTAGAGCGGCATTTTTTCGAGCGGCGCGGTGGCCGTGATAGTCTGCCCACCCGCCTGGTACTGGCCCGAGTAGAAGTCAAACCAGCCCGTAGTAGCCGGCAGGTACAGCTTGCGGCTGCGGGCCTTGTAGTCGGTTACGGGGTTTACGAGCAGGCTCGGGCCAAACATGAACTGGTCAGCCACGTTGTGCACGGCCGGATCGGCGTTGAAATCGAATACCAACCCGCGCATGATGGTCGAGTTTTGGTGGTGCGCCTGGCCGGCCAGCGAGTAGATGTACGGCATCAGGCGGTAGCGCAGTTGGTCGTAGTAGAGCATGCTCGCATAGGCCGGGTGGCCAGCGGGTGCCACGTTATAAATCTCGCGGTACGGAAACTGCCCGTGCACCCGAAATAGCGGGCAAAAGGCGCCGTACTGGTACCAACGTGCCTGGAGCTCGCGCCACTCTTCTTGGTCCTGGGCGTTGGGATGCTCGTAGCGGCGCTCTACGGCAAAGCCACCGATGTCGGAAGTCCAGTACGGCAGGCCCGAAAGCGAGAAGTTGAGCCCCGCCGGAATCTGGTTCTTAAAGTCTTCCCAGCGCGCCCCAATGTCGCCGCTCCAAATGGCCGCCGCGTAGCGCTGCGAGCCCGCGTAGCCC
>CAZERY010000176.1:0-7372 GCA_964514915.1 uncultured Hymenobacter sp. | reverse complement strand
CGACCGGCACTATCAGAAAATTAGGGCAACTAATTTGCCTGACTGAGCACTAGCGTAGCGTTTTGCTCGTTTTATTCTACAGCACGTCCTGCTTCCCTGCGTTCAGCAGGATGTGTTTTTGTAAGCTTTACTGCAACGGATAGCGCTTAAACGTCACATTACCCATCACTTCCTTTTCGTATTTCGCCAGGCAATACTTCCCAAATTTCTGGTCGAAATTCTCCTCGCCCGATCGCACGGTTTGGGGTACCGGCTGGCCCTGCCGAAAGAAGTACACTTTCGTATTGCCGTACTTGGTGTGGGGCATAAAATCGCCGTACTGCCGCATTTGCTGCCACAGCGTGTCGGCCACCGTCACGGCGTACACGCGCACGATGGGACCGGTGTTGTTTTCGTTACGGTACGTAGCGGTTTCCTGAAAATCGCCTTTCAGGTCGCCCACGCCCGGCTGGCTCAGCGAGTCGCACACGAACCACCCGATCAGCAGGGCCAGCGCGGCCATAATCAAGTATTTAGCTTTCATGGCTACTGCGCTAGCCCGACACTTTTTCGGCCAGGAAGCGGGCCGTGTGATTGGTATCCTTGAGCTTTACCAGTTGCTCGGGCGTGCCTTCGAAGAGCAGGTGCCCACCGTTGATGCCGCCCTCGGGGCCAAGGTCGATCAGCCAGTCGGCGCACTTGATGATGTCCATGTTGTGCTCGATGATGAGTACCGAATTGCCCTGCTCCACCAGCGCGTTGAGAGCGCCCAGCAGCTTGGCAATATCATGGAAGTGCAGGCCGGTACTGGGCTCGTCGAAGATGAACAGGATCTTGTCCTGCTGAAGCACAGCGCCTTTAGTGAGGAAGCTAGCCAGCTTTACGCGCTGCGCTTCCCCGCCCGAAAGCGTGTTGGCCGACTGCCCCAGGCGGATATACCCCAGCCCGACATCGAGCAGCGGCCGCAGGCGCTCGGCTACTTTTGGCTGGCTTTTGAAGAACTCCACGGCGTCTTCCACCGTGAGGTCGAGCACTTCAAAAATGTTCTTGTCCTGGAATTTGATTTCCAGAATGTCCTGCTTGAATTTATGGCCGCCGCAGCTTTCGCAGGTCAGGTAGATGTCGGCCATAAACTGCATCTCGATTTTCACCTGGCCCTCGCCCTGGCACACTTCACAGCGCCCGCCTTCCACGTTGAAGGAAAAGTGCGATGGCTTGAGGCCGCGCGCCTTGGCTAGCGGCTGCTCCGAGAAGAGTGTGCGGATAGTGTCGTAGGCCTTTACGTACGTCACCGGGTTGGAGCGCGACGACTTGCCGATGGGATTTTGGTCCACAAACTCGACGTGCGTCACCTGGCCGCTCACGCCCAGCAGGCGGTCAAATTTGCCGGTGCTTTCGCCCGCGCCACCCCCGAGCTGCTTCATTAGGGCCGGGGCCAGAATACGCCGAATGAGTGTCGATTTGCCCGAGCCCGATACGCCCGTCACCACGGTCATTACCCCCAGTGGAACCTTGACGCTCACGTTCTTGAGGTTGTTTTCGCGGGCACCGGTCAGCTCCAGCGCGTTGCGCCAGGGGCGGCGCACGGTGGGCACGGCCACTGCCATTTTGCCGCTTAAATACTGGCCCGTGTAGGTGGCCGTATCCTGCATCAGCTCCGGGAAAGTGCCCTGGAACATGAGGTTGCCGCCGCCGCTGCCCGCTTCGGGGCCGATGTCGATAATCTGGTCGGCGGCTTCCATCATCTTCTCCTCGTGCTCCACCACCACCACCGTGTTGCCCAGCGCTTGCAGCGAGCGCAATACGCCAATAAGCTGCTCCGCATCCTTGGGGTGCAGGCCAATGCTGGGCTCGTCGAGCACGTACATCGAGCCCACGAGCGCCGAGCCCAGCGAAGTAGCCAGCGAAATGCGCTGGCTCTCGCCGCCGCTGAGGGTATTACTCAAGCGGTTGAGCGTGAGGTATCCCAGGCCCACCCGGTTGAGGTAGCCCAGGCGGTTGGTGATTTCGGCCAGCAGGCGGTCGGCCACGGCCATCTCGTGCTCCGAGAGGCTCAGCGACTCGAAAAAGGTGAGCGCGTCGGCAATCGGCAACAGCACCAAATCGGTGATGCTGCGGCCGTCGATTTTTACGTACTGGGCGTCCTTGCGCAGGCGCGTGCCGCGGCAATCGGGGCACACGGTGCGGCCCCGGTAGCGGCTTTGCAGCACGCGGTACTGGATCTTGTGCGTCTGCTCGGCTACCCAGCGGAAGTACGCGTCGAGGCCCTCAAAGTGCTTATTACCCGTCCAGAGTAAGCGCTGCTCGGCGGCACTCAGCTCGTTGTAAGGGCGATGAATCGGAAAGTCAAACCGGATGCCGTTTTTGAGCAGCGGCTTCAGCCACTCGCCCTGCTTTTCGGTGCGCCAGGGCGCGATGGCTCCTTCATACACCGTCATGCTTTTGTCCGGGATGACCAGGTCTTCGTCGATGCCCAGCACCGAGCCGAACCCCTCGCAGGTATGGCAGGCCCCGTATGAATTGTTGAAAGAGAAGAAGTTAACGCTCGGCTCCTCAAACACGATGCCGTCCAACTCAAACTTATCGGAGAAGGTGCGCGTCTCGTGGTCGAGCTTCACCAGGCAGGTGCCGTGGCCTTCAAAAAAGGCCGTTTGCACTGAGTCGGACAGGCGAAATTGCAGGTCTTCATCATTGGGCTGCACCGCGGCGCGGTCGATGAGAATAAATACGTCGCCCTCCACTTCGGGCTTGCCTTCGCCAATAAGGTCTTCGATAAACGCATTTTCGCCGCTAGCCAGCACTACCCGGCCGTAGCCTTTTTGAAGCAGCAAATCCAACTCCTTGCTCATGGGGCGGTCGGGCTCGGTGCGCAGCAGCGGCGCCAAGACGGTAACACGCGTGTCGGCGGGCAGCGAAAACAGAAAATCGACTACGTCGGCCACCGTATCCTTACGCACCTGCTCGCCATTTGCGGGCGAGTACGTGCGGCCCACGCGGGCAAACAGCAGCTTGAGGTAGTCGTAAATCTCGGTGCTGGTGCCCACCGTCGAGCGGTTATTCTTGATGCTGACTTTCTGCTCGATAGCAATGGCCGGCGAAATGCCCCGGATATAATCGACATCGGGCTTGTCCATCCGGCCCAAAAACTGGCGGGCGTAGCTGCTCAGACTTTCGACGTACATGCGCTGGCCCTCAGCATACAGGGTATCGAAGGCCAGGCTCGACTTGCCCGAGCCCGAGAGGCCGGTAACCACGATAAACTTGTTGCGGGGCAGCGCCACGCTCAGGTTTTTGAGGTTATGGACGCGGGCGTTTTTGATAACAATAAACTGGCGCGGGTCGAGGTGGTCGATTTCGTCGTGGGCCGGAGCGGCCACTTGCAGAGCGGAATTGTCGGACATGAATACGGTAACGCCGGCCGGGGGGCGGAAGGTTTCGGGCAGCGGGGCAAAGGTCGGGCGTAATGGAAAGCGACCAACGGGTCTACCAGCAAATACACTGGCTTACTGGGCCGAGGCGGCAAGTAGCGTATTCATTTCCTACCCTTTAAAATTTTCCGGCGTCCTCTGCCCGAGTGCCCACCACGGCCGCGGGCGCTCATCTTCCCGAATGACAATGGCCTGCTCGGGAGGCACTAGATCTTCGGCTTCCAAAAGGGCTAGCAGGCGATCAGTAGGGACAGACATGGCAAGGCAGGTACGGATTAAACTGCCCGTAAACATATCCCTATTTTCATTGCCAAGGTGGCTCGGCTAGCCCAACTGCCAGCGGCTAACCTCCGTATCGTGGGCAGCTAGTTCTTTATTTATATGGCCGAACTTCGTATTCAACCTAAAAAGCCGACGCCTAGTCCGTGGCTACTAATAGGCTTGGCGGTACTGCTGCTAAGCGCAGCAGCGTATTTCTACCTGCGCCCCGACCCAACCGACGAGCTAGTGCCCGCGGCTACTACCACCCTGGCTCCGGCCGATAGCCTGGCGCCCGACAGCCCGGCCACCCAAGCACCCGCTACTCCACCGGCCGACCTCGATTCGGTAGCATCCAGCGCTTTTACTACGGAAGGAACTTCTTCTTCTACTCGCACTACGCTGCTGGAGCTAAGCCCCAAGCTTACGGAGCTAACCGACCGGGCCGACCTGCGCGATGATGCGGCCATCCGCGAGCAACGCGACAACTTTACCAGCGCTACCGCCCGCCTCGCCGATGGCGACCCGCAGGCCAGTCTGCGTCCCGGCCTGTTGGCCGCCGCCAGCTTACTGCTGGCCGTGCAGCAAAAAGGCTACCCCAACCTCGATACTGAAGCCAACAATTTGCTGCGCCAGGCTAGCCAGCTATCAGGCCGCGATGCCACGCCCGCCGAGCAAGCTCAAAACCGGGCCTACCTCGCCCAGGTAACTACCATGCTTAATACGCTGAGCTACCCGGCGCGCGATGTGCTTTAAAATCTATCAGTTATGAGCAGCCCTGTTTTACGTCGCCTACGCGACTTGCCCACTTTTGAAATGGCTACCGGCGACCCCGACCCCCGCGGCTGGACCGTGCGGGGCCGCGACGGCAAAGCCTTTGGCGTCGTGCACGAGCTGCTGGTTGACCCCGCCGCCCAGCAAGTGCTTTACCTCAACGTGCAGCTCGACCACGGCCTGCCCGGCGTGCCGCCCCCGGCTCCACATACCGAAAAACAGATTTTGCTGCCTGTAGCAGCTGTCAATCTCGACACGGAAGGCAGCAATGTTTTTGTCACTGCCCTCAGCCACGATACCGTCGCCAGCTACCCGCCTTTTGTGGATTTTATGCTGCCGGCCGATTTTGAGACTGCCATGCAGCAAGCGCTTACGGCGCAATCATAATCTGTAAAGCCAGGCGGCTTTAGAGTCAGACAGTTCTGCAAAAAGCAAACGGGAGCGTTGAAAACCCAATTGGGTTTTCAACGCTCCCGTTTGCTTTTTGGCTAACCTTACAGCTGCTGTTACGCACTACCCACGTCAGCTTGCTGGAAATGACTTCCAGGAGAGCAGAAAAAGCCTGTTTCCAGCAAACTGGTTCAGGTGCTGCGTAACATCAGCTTACAGCTGGCTAGTTCTGCCGCACCATTTCGGCTACGGCCGTCACCCACTGGGGCTCCGAGTTGAGCGAGGGTACCAGTTGCCAGTGCTCGCCGCCATTTTCTTCAAATAGCTCCTTAAATTCCATGCCTACTTCCACGGTGGTTTCGAGGCAGTCGGCCACGAAAGCGGGGGAGAAAGCGAGCACCTTTTTGATGCCCTTGGCTGGGAAGTCCTTAATCACCTCGTCGGTATAGGGCTGAAGCCAGGGGTCGCGCAGGCGACTTTGCAGGCGGCTCTGGAAGGTAACGGTGTACTGGTCGTCGCGCAGGCCTAGCCCTTGGGCTAGCAGGCGCGACGTGGCAAAGCACTGCGCCCGGTAGCAGTAGCGGTTGTTTTTATTATAGGTGTTGCAGCACTTGCCAAGCTGGCAATAGCCCTTGAAGCTGCCCTTGAGCACGTGTCGCTCCGGAATGCCGTGGTAGCTAAACACCATGTGGTCGTAGTCGTGCGTGGCCATTTCGGCCTGGCCCCGGGCCACGAAGCTGGCAATAAAGCCTGGGTCGTCGGCAAACGTGCTGATAAAATTGATACTCGGCACTATCCACCAGCTCTTTACAAAATCCATCACCTTCTCCTGCACCGAGCCCGTGCTGGCCGCCGCATACTGCGGAAACAGGGGCAGCACGATAAGGCGATCCACGGCCGCGTCGCGCAGTTCTTCGAGAGCACTCTCGATACTGGGCTTTTGGTAACGCATACCGAAAGCCACCACGTAGCCCTCGCCTAGCTCCTGTTGCACCAGCTTTTTGAGGTCGAGGCCGTGAAACAGCAGCGGCGAGCCGCGCTCCGCATCCCAGAGCTGCTGGTAGATCTTGGCCGACTTGGGCGCCCGTAGCGGCACCACCAACCCCTGAAAGAGCGGGTAGCGCACGGCGGCCGGCATGTCGATAACGCGGCCGTCAGTGAGAAACTCGTTGAGGTAGCGGCGCACGTCGCCAGTCTGCGGCGAGTCGGGGGTGCCGAGGTTAACTAGCAAAACGCCAATGCGGCGGGTAGGAGTAGGCATTAGTAGTAGCTGTTAGCTGTTAGCTGTTAGCTGTCAGCTTTTCAAAAGCGCGCAGCCGCTGGCTAGCAGCTCGATGTAGGTTGAATGCCCCTTAAACCAAATTAGTGGCTTTTCGGCTTCAGTCAAACTGCAAAAAAAGCTAATAGCTAACAGCCAGCAGCTAACAGCTAAAACCAGCCGTACCTTTGCGGCCTCAAAATCAAACCCCTATCTCGCGTGAATCCCGAACCTAAGCCCCACCGTGCCGGCTTCGTCAGCATCATCGGCAAGCCCAACGTGGGCAAGTCGACGCTGATGAATGCGCTGGTGGGCGAGCGCCTGAGCATTGTCACGAGCAAGGCCCAGACCACGCGCCACCGCATCCTGGGTATCCTCAACGGCGACGACTTTCAACTGGTATACTCCGATACGCCCGGCATTATCCAGCCTAAATACGAGCTGCACAACGCCATGATGGCCTTCGTGTACTCGTCGTTGGAAGATGCCGATGTTATCCTTTTCGTCACCGACATTTACGAAAAGCACGACGAAGAGCCGGTAGTTGAGCGCCTGCGCAAAACTGAAGGTACTCCCATCTACATCTTGGTCAACAAGATAGACCAAGCCGACCAGGCCGAAGTTGAAGCCAAGCTAGCCTACTGGAAAGAGCAGCTGCCCAATGCTACCGACGTGCTACCCATTTCGGCGCTCAATGCCTTTGGCACCGAGCGGGTGCTCCAGCTAGCTCTCGACAGCTTGCCCATTCACCCGCCCTACTATCCCAAAGACGAGCTCACCGACAAGCCCGAGCGCTTCTTCGCCGCCGAAATGGTGCGCGAGAAAATCTTCAAGCTCTATAAGAAGGAGGTGCCATACAGCTGCGAAGTCGCCATCGAAGAGTTTAAGGAGGACGAAGAAATCATCCGCATTCGCGGCGTTATCTACGTCGAGCGCAACAGCCAGAAGGGCATCATCATCGGCGCCAAAGGCGAAGCCCTGAAGAAAGTAGGCACTTGGGCCCGGGAAGAAATGGAGAAGTTTTTCCAGAAAAAAGTATTCCTGGAGCTGTTCGTGAAAGTGAACGAGAACTGGCGCACCGACGCCAAGGCTCTTACCCGCTTCGGCTACCAGTAGTCAATCATCAGTTATCAATCATCAATTACCAGCCGCTCAATCACTCCAATTAGCTAATTAAACGGCTGATAATTGATAACTGATAATTGAAAACGCGACCTTTTTAACCCTAACTACTCCGGGTACTGCCGCGCCAAGGTCGGGCCGGCGGCTGGAGCCAACTACATGA
>CAZERY010000175.1:0-7431 GCA_964514915.1 uncultured Hymenobacter sp. | reverse complement strand
ACGACTGCTCGTTTGAGAACCTCAAGCGCGCCGTTATCCACGGCTCGGCCATGGCGTCGTTCTGCGTCGAGAAGTTTGGCACCGAGCGCCTGCTCAATCTGAAGCTGGAAGAAATAGAAGCCCGCGAAGCCCAGTTTGAGGAGCTAGTGAAAGTGCAGCCCGCCAGCGTGGTAGCCGCCTAGTCATTCCTGAGAATACTGCTAAAAAAGGCTCTTCCCGAAAATCGACAAGATTTTCGGGAAGAGCCTTTTTACTTTGCCTGCCCCGTTTAAGGAGCAGGTGGTCAGTAGCTTGGGCTTTGTAGTCCAAGCTGCTGGTTTGCCGATGCCTAACTACTCAAAAAATGGTTTGCTGGCAGCCGGCTAGGTAGTGGCCAGGCCCAACATTAGCGACAAGCAGGCGAAAGAATATTAAAATCCCTACGCCTGCGAAACCGGTTTTTCGAGCGTCAGTAGCCGTAGGGGCCGCAAGGGCTGCCCAGCGCCCAGGCCCGCCGGGAAGTCTTCGACCTCCCCCGTTTGGTAGTAGCCCCGGCGGCTATACCAGTTTAATAAGTCGGGGCGCTCGGCCAGCACGGTCATGCGAATACGAATGCACTTGAGCTGCTGGGCCCGCAAGTCGGCGTGAATGAGGAGCCGGCGGCCTACGCCGAGCTCCTGGGCTTCGGGGGCCACGGCCAGCAGGCTCACGTAGAGCGCATCACCGAGCGGGCGCGTGAGGCATACGCAGCCCACCAGCCCGCGCTGGTGCTCGTGGCAGCACCAGAGCCGCGTAAATGGCGTGCGCATTAGGATGCGCAGGGCTGCTTCGTTGATGCGGGGCCCGTTGAAGAGATGGGCTTCGGTCGTCCAGCCGCGTTGCGAGGCCGGCCCGCGGTACGCCCGGTTGATGAGCACCGTGAGGCCCGGAATGTCGGCCGGCGTAGCGGGGCGGATAATAAGCAGGTCAGCCATGAAAAGGAAAATCGGATAGGCGATGCGCGGCCAGGGCCCGCTAGCTTGCTAACAGGTGTAAGCCCAAAAAAGCTGTTATACCGGCCCGCCGCAGTGCCAGCAAAAAGCCGCCTCGGGCCGATGCCCCTCGGCCTGGCAGGCGGTGCAGCGGGCTAGCTTGTAGCCGGGGGTAGGGGCAGCCGAGCTAGACATCTGGGCCGAGACAATGCCGGTGGGCACGGCAATGATGGCGTAGCCCAAAATCATGAGCAGCGAAGCCAGCGTTTGGCCCGGCACGGTGTGGGGCGAAATATCGCCGTAGCCGACAGTCGTCACCGTCACAATGGCCCAGTAAATGCTTTTAGGAATGCTGGTAAAGCCATTGCTGCCACCCTCGACCACGTACATGAGCGTGCCCATGACCACGGCCAGCGTGAAAACGGCCGACAAAAAAACCAGAATCTTGAACCGGCTGGCCCGCAGGGCCGTCACGATAAACTCGCCCTCGCCCACAAAACGCCCCAGCTTGAAAATCCGGAATACGCGCAGCAGCCGCAGCGTGCGGATAACCAGCAAATAGCGGCTGCCCGCAAAGCCCAGCGCCACCAGCGTGGGCACAATCGACAAAAAATCAATGATGCCCAGCAGGCTAAAAGCATAGGCCAGCGGCTGGCGCACTACCAGGAGCCGGGCCAAGTATTCGACGATGAACAGGCCGGTAAAAAACCATTCTACCCCCAGCAGCAGCTCGCCATGCACTGCGTGAATGGCTCGCACGCTGTCGAGCATCACGGCCAGCACGCTCAGGATAATGGCAAAAAACAGCCCGATATCGAACGCCCGGCCGCTGCGCGTATCCGACTCGAAAATGATGCGGTAGAGCGTGTTTTCCCAACCGGGATTGAAGTTACGAGGTTGAATTTTCATGAATAAAAACCGGTAAATCAGCCGCTTGCTCAGTCGGTAGCGAAAGGCTAGCCTTTCAAAACGAAACCGGTAGGTGAGGCAAGGCGGCGGCGTGTACCTTGCGTCTCTACTCCTTAAGCCCACCAAAATGTTGCGTACTTCCTTCTTCTCTCGCTCGGCGCTGGTGCTAGCCACGCCCCTGGTGCTAGCCGCCTGCCACAGCCAACCCACCCAAGAAACCACCGCTACTACCGCTGCCCCAGCCGCTGCGGCTGGCCCCAAGTACCTGGCTAAGCCTCTTATCAGTACTATCTATACCGCCGACCCTTCGGCCCACGTGTTTGAGGGGAAAATCTATCTTTATCCTTCGCACGACATCGAGGCCGGCATTCCGGAAAACGACAATGGCGACCACTTCGCCATGCGCGACTACCATATTTTATCGCTCGATAGCGTGGGGGGCAAAGTGACGGACCACGGCGTAGCGCTCGACATTAAGGATATTCCGTGGGCTGGCCGCCAGCTGTGGGCGCCCGATGCGGCCTTCAAAAATGGCACCTACTATCTCTACTTTCCGGTGAAGGACAAGCACGACGTGTTTCGCCTGGGAGTGGCCACGAGCAAGTCGCCCAGCGGGCCATTCAAGGCCGATCCAGCGCCCATCGCCGGGAGCTACAGCATCGACCCGGCCGTGTTTACCGACACCGATGGGCAGGCGTATCTGTACTTTGGCGGCCTGTGGGGCGGGCAGCTTCAGCGCTGGAAAATGGGCAAGTATGACCCCACCGCGCCCGACAAAAAGCCCGACGGCAATGAGCCGGCCGTGGGCGCCCGCGTAGCCCGGCTCGGCCCCGATATGCAGCATTTCGCCGGCCCGGTAAAGGAAATCACGATTCTGGACTCGTTGGGTAAGCCGCTGAAGGCTAGCGACAGCAAGCACCGCTTCTTCGAGGGCGGCTGGCTGCACAAGTACCAGGGCAAATATTACTTCTCGTACTCGACCGGCGATACGCACCTGCTGGTGTATGCCGTGGGCCACTCGCCCACCGGGCCCTTTACCTATAAGGGAGTGATTATGAAGCCCGTGCAGGGCTGGACCACCCACCATTCCATCTTGGAATTTAAAGGTAAGTGGTACATCTTCTACCACGATACCGAGCTGAGCAACAAGACCTGGCTGCGCAACGTGAAAGTGACGGAGCTCAAGCGTAGCGCCGACGGCAGCATCGCCACCATCACCCCCTAGCCACGCGGAGCCCCAGCGTAAAAAAGAAGTTTGGTAAGAGCTCAACTGCCCAAAACCGTCCAGGCTAGCCTGCGTTACTACAAGCAAGTTGGTTCAGTTACCAACCTCATTTAGTTATGAACCTCAGCAACAACACCATTTTGCTCACCGGCGGGGCCACGGGCATTGGCCTGGCCCTAGCCCAGCGGCTGCGCCAAGCGGGCAGCGAAGTCATCATCTGCGGGCGGCGGGCCGACCGCCTGCGCGAAGCCCAGCAGCAAGTACCCGGCCTGCACATCTACGCGTGTGACCTGGCTCAGGCTACCGACCGTGCCGAGCTAGCCCGCCGAGTGCAGGTCGATTTCCCAGCCCTCAACGTGCTGATTAATAACGCAGGTATCCAAAATCGGGTGCAGCTAGCCCAGGCCGATGCCAGCCCCAGCGGCTGGGAAGCCCAGCGCCAGGAGATCGCCATCAACTTTGAGGCGCCCATTCACCTCACCACCTTGCTGCTGCCGCACTTGCAGCGGCAGCCGGCCGCCATTATCCTCAACGTGACGTCGGGGCTGGCCTTTGCGCCGGCGGCCTTCGTGCCTATCTATAGCGCTACCAAGGCGGCGCTGCACTCGTTCACGCTCTCGCTGCGGCACCAGCTGGCGCCCACTGGCGTGCGGGTGCTGGAGCTCGTGCCGCCCGCCGTCAATACCGACCTGGGCGGCCCCGGCCTGCACACCTGGGGCGAACCCGTCGATGCCTTTGCCGATGCGGTGCTGGCTAGGCTAGCCGCTGGCGAACACGAAGTTGGCTACGGCAGCTCGGAGGAAATGCGGCTAGCCAGCCGCGCGGAGCAAGACGCCCGGTTTCAGCAAATGAACAACCGGTAAGAACTTGGTTATTGGGGCTGCTACCTGCTGTAAGCTAAGATGTTAAAAAATCCCTGGCGTCATGCTAAGCTTGTCGAAGCATGACGCCAGGGATTTTTTTGTTCAATATAAATTGCTGATTTTCAACAAATAGCAACTTTTTTGGGGTGATACCTCCTAGCTAGGCTAGCTTGAGCACCTCGGCCGAGTGCGCCCGCACCGAGGCCGTCAGCGCCGGATTGCTGGCTAGCGGCTGGCCAAAGGATGGCACCAGGCGGTGAAAAACCGCCTGCCACTCGGGCGAAGCGGCGTGCTCGGGAAAGCAGCGCTGCACGAGGTCGAGCATGATGCTTACGGCCGTGCTGGCGCCTGGCGAGGCGCCCAGTAGCGCCGCAATGGACCCGTCGGATGCGGTAACCACCTCGGTGCCAAACTCCAACACACCACCTTTCTTCTTGTCCTTTTTAATAACCTGCACGCGCTGGCCGGCCACTTCGAGTTGCCAGTCTTCGGGCCGGGCCTCGGGGCAGTATTCGCGCAGGGCCGCAATGCGCTGCTCGGGTGTTTGGAGCACCTGCCCGATGAGGTATTTGGTGAGCGGAATATTGCGCGCGCCAGCGTACAGCAGCGGCCGGATATTGCCCAATTCGATGGAGCGGAAGAGGTCAGCGTACGAGCCTTTCTTCAGAAACTTGGTGCTGAAGCCGGCGTAGGGACCAAACAGCAGTTCGCGCTGGCCGTTGATCTGGCGGGTGTCGAGGTGGGGCACCGACATGGGCGGTGAGCCCACAGCGGCCTTGCCGTACACCTTGGCGTCGTGCTCGGCAATCACTTGCGGGTTCACGCACTTCAGCCACTGCCCACTCACCGGGAAGCCCCCAAAGCCGTGGGCCTCCGGAATGCCCGATTTTTCGAGCAGCGTGAGCGAGCCGCCGCCCGCCCCAATAAACACGAAGCGGGTGCGCGCCTTGCGGCTTTTGCTGGTAGCGCGGTCGCGGATTTTAACCCGCCACAGGCCGTCGGGCTTGCGCCGAAAATCTTCAATTTCCTGGTTTAGCTCAAACGTGACGCCAGGTTGCTGGCGCAGGTGGTCGAACAGCGAGCGGGTAAGCGTGCCAAAATTGACGTCGGTGCCGATGGCCATGCGCGTGGCGGCCACGGGCTCGCTGGGGTTGCGGCCGTCCATCACCAGCGGTACCCACTGCGCGATCAGGGCGGGGTCTTCGCTAAACTCCATACCCCGAAACAGCGGCGAGCCCAGCAGCGCCTGGTAGCGCTTGCGCAGGTATTCCACATTGGCCGCGCCCCACACAAAGCTCATGTGCGGAATGCTGTGGATAAACGCGCCCGGCTCGGGAAGGCTGCCTTCCTGCACCAGGCTGGCCCAGAACTGCTTGCTGAGCTCAAACTGCTCGGCAATCTTATCCGCCTTGCTGATTTCGATGCTGCCGTCGGGCAGCTCGGGCGTGTAGTTGAGCTCGCAAAAGGCCGAGTGGCCGGTGCCGGCATTGTTCCAGGCATCGGAGCTTTCGGCGGCTACAGCATCGAGCCGCTCGTAGATGGCAATGGTCAGGCTGGGGTCGAGCTCTTTTAGCAAAACCCCCAACGTGGCGCTCATAATGCCCGCGCCGATGAGGATAACATCAGCGGTCAGGGGCTTCGCGGGAGGGGTAGTCAGGTTCATACTATACAAAGATGGCAGCCAAAGCCTGCGCCAGCGAGGGGCAACTGGCGAAAAGACCCGGCTATTCTCCGCCATTGCTTACAAGTATCTGTATTCGATCGCCTACACCCAGGCGCTGTTTTAAGGCAAGTAAGTGAAAATTTGGAAGTAAACGCGCTGCTGCCAACAGTACGTTTGAAGGCTGAATATGCAAAGTCAAAGCAGCGCTGGAATTATTGGCTGCCGGGCGGCTACCTATCCGTTAGCCCGGCTCCGCACCAAGTGGCCACTGCGCCAGTTGCTCCCAGGGCCCGCCCCGGTAGGCCCACAGCGCCAGCCCCGTGCCCTGCGCCTCGAAAGGCCGAAACCCGGCGGCTAGCTCTTCGTGCAGCGCGCGGGCCACGGCGGGGTCCACTTTGTTTTGCACCGTGATGTGGGGGCGTAGGCCCTGCTGGTCCTGGGGGCTGAGCCACGCCTGCCAGTGCTGCTGCAAGCGCCGGTGCAGCGCCGGCAAGGCTGGGTTTTCGAGCGTATACATCACGCCCCGGCCCATAAATTTCAGGGCCGTGACGCGCAGCGGCAGCGGCCCCGGCTGCGCAGCGGCTACCTCGGCCAGGTAGCTGGCGATGGCGTCATACTCGACTCCCGGCAGCGCGTGAAACAGCGTGAGGTGTGCGCTGAGGTAGTTAATTTTGGATGGAAAATACTGCCGCCGCTGCTCATCAAAAAAGGCCTGACTGGCTTCGTCGAGGGTGAGCGTAAGAATCAGCGGGGCGGGGGAGGGAAGTGCCATGAGATACCTAAAATAATCGGTGGCTTGCCTGGTAATCTGCTGGTTGACAGAACTAAAAGTTGAGGCGTTTAGCTCGCGAAAAGGACCCATTGCCGGGTGGCCGCTGTTGATAGCGCTATGCAGACCGATCTCTTTTTGCCCGTTCTCAATGCGCCAGCTTTGGTGGCGGCCCCACTACCGAATGAGGCTGCTCCTCGTACGCACGGCGCCAAGCTGTGGCTGCCCAAGCGCGTGCTTTTCACGCCCGATGCTTTACAAGAGGCTTATGGCCAGCAGATATTGGCCCGCGCCACGGCCCTCGGCTTAGCGGTCGAGCTGCTCAAGAGCAACCGCCTCACCGGCCTGCGTGGCGCCGATGAGCGCGCCACCTACCGCACCGCCAAAACTACGCTGGCCGTCGTCAACGCCCCGGCCGGGGCGCTGCGCCTGCAACCCACACCGCCCTCAGCCGACTACCAGCTCAACTTGGCCGAAGGTTGCCCTGCCCACTGCCAGTATTGCTACCTGGCCGGTAGCCTCAGCGGCCCGCCTGTGGTGCGTGCCTTTGCCAACCTGCCCAAGCTGCTGGCAAACACCCAAGCCTACGAGCGCGCCGACCGCCCCGTGAGCTTCGAGGCGAGCTGCTACACCGACGTGCTGGGTATCGAGCACCTCACCGGGGCGCTGGCCGAAACGGTGCGCTATTTTGCGGGCCGCGAGGGTGGGCGGCTGCGTTTTGTGAGTAAGTACGACCACGTCGAAAGCCTGCTGGGCTTGGCCCACCACGGCCACACCCGCGCCCGCGCCTCGCTCAATGCCGAGCCGCTGGCCCGGCAGCTGGAAGGCGGCACGGCCAGCATCGAGGCGCGCATTCAGGCCCTGCGGCGGCTAGCCTTGCCGGTGGCGCAGGGCGGCGGAGGCTACCCGGTGGGCGTGGTGCTGGCGCCCATCATGCCGCTGCCCGACTGGCAGCAGCACTACGGCGAGCTGCTCGACCGCTTGCAAGCGGCATTCGATTTTGACTGCGACCTCACCGTGGAGTTCATCACCCACCGCTTCACGCCGGGCTC
>CAZERY010000174.1:0-7508 GCA_964514915.1 uncultured Hymenobacter sp. | reverse complement strand
TTTTTTAAATAGTTTATAAACTGAAACTCCAGCATTACATTTTCTGGTCTACCGATAAAAGCACGTTATTTAAGAACCAGGCTGATTTTGACCAACGCTTTGCGACGGTAACGGACCTGGTGATTGACGTAACCGAAGTACCTGTTGAACGTGCTGTTAATCAAGAAGTACAGGAAGAGGACTACAGGGGTAAAAAAAGTCCATACAGTAAAATGGTTGCTTATTAGTACGCTCGATAGGCGCATTTTGTGGGTTAGCAAGTGGTATACTGGTAGCACCCACGACTTTACTATCTTTAAAGGCATATTTGCCCATTTAACCTTAGAAAAGTATCGGGTTCATGTTGATTCAGGCTTTGTAGGCATTGCTAAATTTGTTGCTTGTAAGTATGTTTTTATTTCCTTTAAAGCGCGAAAAAATCACCCGCTTACTCCTTTCCAAAAAGCCCTTAATCAGGGGTTAGCAGCTGTTCGGGTAGCCGTAGAGAATAGCATTGCTCAGCTAAAAGCTTTCTTCATATTGCGGATAGAAAATCGGATGAGAAAGAAGGAAAAACCAGCTGATGCCTTCTGCTTGTGTACTGAGTTAGCTTGCGTTAAGAGATATCATGCAAATACTTGATTTTTAGTCAATAACAACTCTATTTAGCAATGGAATAACAAATGCTAATTGCTTCTCGATGAAAATATTAATTGTTGATTGATATAGCGGTTTCGTGAACCAATTATCCTCTTTAAATTATCAAGCTACTGATTGTCAGCACACAAGGCAATCAAAAAGGGTACGGTGGTCACGAAACCGCTATAATTGCTGATTGAAATTACCATTTAATCAGCGCCGAGGCCCACGTAAAGCCCGAGCCGAAGGCGGCCAGGCACACGAGGTCTCCACGCTGGATGCGGCCCTCCTGCACGGCCTCGCTGAGGGCGATGGGAATGCTGGCGGCCGTGGTATTGCCGTAGCGCTGAATGTTGCTGAAAACCTTCTCGTCGGGTAAGCCCATCTTCTGCTGCACGTATTGGGTGATGCGCAGATTGGCCTGGTGCGGAATGAGCAAGTCGATATCCTGGGGCTGGTAGCCATTTTGGTCGAGGGCTTCCTTAATCACCTGCGGGAAGCGCACCACGGCGTGTTTGAACACGTTCTGGCCGTTCATGTACGGGTACATATCCAGCTCATGGGCAATGGCGTAGTCCACGCGGCCCTCGCGGTTTGAGCCCGGCTCCTTCACGATGAGCTCCTCGGCAAACTCGCCCTGGGCGTGCAAGTGCGTGCTCAGGATGCCATTACCTTCAGTGCGGGCGGGGCGCAGCACCACGGCGCCCGCGCCATCGCCAAAAATGACCGATACGGCCCGGCCGCGGGTGCTTTTGTCGAGGCCTGAGGAATGAATCTCGGAGCCCACTACCAGCACCGTGTCGTACATGCCGGTGCGGATAAACTGGTCGGCCACCGAGAGCGCATAAATAAAGCCCGAGCACTGGTTGCGCACGTCGAGCGCCGGCACGTTGCCCGTCATCCCCAGCTCGCGCTGCATGAGCACTCCCGAGCCCGGAAAAAAATAATCGGGCGAAAGCGTGGCAAATACGATGAGCTGCACATCGTCGACGGCTAGGCCGGCGTTGGCGAGGGCGCGGCGGGCAGCTTCGGCGCCCATGCCGGCAGTGGTGTCCTTGCCTTCCTCAAACCAGCGCCGCTCCTGAATACCAGTACGCTCCTGAATCCAGGTATCGGTAGTTTCCATTAGCTGCTCAAGGTCAGCGTTTTTGACCACGCGGTCGGGGACGTAGTGGCCGACGCCTGCGATTTCGGCGGGGCGCAAAGTGGTAGGAGAAGCCATGGAAAAGGATGCGTGAGAGCGGGTGGGCAGGAAGTAAGTAGAAGGGCCCGTGTTGGCAGCTCTTCTGACTAAGTAAAAAATAGCGTAGTCAGCCTTCTTTGGAGAGCGGCTAGGCAGAAAGGGTCGCAAAGGTCGGGCCTGGCAGGAGGCTTTCCAGTAAATGCTGTAATTTTTTGCCTTCCGTAGTCCACAATACCTCGGTGGGTAGGCCTTGGCGATAGAAACCTCTGGAGCTAGTCAATTCGGCTAGCAGCAAGGCTACGCTGGGCTCCAGCGAAGCCAGTGACCCCTCGAAAGAAAGCCCGGCATCGTGCTGCTGCACCAGCCGCTGCCAGAGCGGGTTGGCCGGCGCCAGCACTGGCAGGCCGTGGGCCAGGTACTCAAACAGCTTGGTGGGCAGGCAACGCGCGGTGCTGGCGTGCGGCCGGTAAAGGGCCAGCCCCAGATGCGCCCGCGCTATCTCGGCCACGATGGCTTGGTGCGGCACGGCGTAGGCGCCGCCAATGAGCCGTAGCCAAGGTGGGTGCTGGGCCGCTACGTCCAGCAGCTGAGCCAGCAAAGCCGGCTGCTGGCAAAACCCAACAACCGTGAGCACCGCCCCGCCGGGCCGGTGCCGGTGCAGCGCTTCGGCCAACGCCAAGGCTTCGCACACGCCGTTGAGCGCCGAAATCGTGCCCGAGTACAGCAGGCGCAGCGGCTCACTAGCGGTGGGCAAGGGGCGGGGCTGCGTCGGCAGCATTTCGCCCGGGGCAGGCTGGTATTTATTTTCCAGCACCACGACGCGGCTCGCTGGCAGGTAATGCAAAAAGGGCAGCTCGGCGGCGTAGCTGGCTTCGGCCAGCGTGAGGGCCGCCGCCCGCCGGGCAGCTAGCCCTTCGACCCACCGCAGCCCCGCCGCCAGTCCCCGGCGCACGTAGCCCTGGTAAATGCCCTGGGTGGCGACGTTGAGCGCGTAGTTTTCGCGGATGTCGTAGATGAACTGGCGGCCTGGACGCAGCCACTGCCAGGCTATCGTAAGCGGCAGCAGCTCGGGGGCGTGCACGATTACCAAGGCCGGCCGCAGCTGCCGCAGCAGGCGCCAGTAGCGTCCTTGGGCGGCGAGCCGGTCCAGGCTCAGGCGCGCGCCGCTGAAGATGGGGTGCAGCGTGGCTCCGCCTGGTGGGGCCTGGGCGGCCGGGCTAGCCCGACCAGCTACGGCTACCCGCGCGCCCAGCTCACCCAGGGTGCGGGCAAACTTGCCGAGCATCCGGGTGTCGTCGACGGGCTTGAGCACGGAGGCTAGCAGAATCATGGTAGTAGGCAAGTGGCAAACCCCCTGGGGAGGTAGCGGAGCTAGGAGCGGCGAGAAGCTCCGGTGTATTCTCCGGCCAAAGATGCTAGTTTTGCGCGCAATTCTACCTCAATTCCAAGTTTTGCCATGGATACGCAACTAGATTCCCATCATAGCCCCGTCCTCGACCGTTTTGCGGCGCAGGAAGCCATTGAAGCTGCCTGGGCCGACCGCACCCTACTTGACCAGCCCGAAACTCAGAAGGCCATCGAGCACGTTATCGAAGACCTGGACAAAGGCCAGTTACGCGTAGCCGAACCTCCCACCGCAGAAGGTGGCGAATGGACCATCAACGAGTGGGTCAAAAAGGCCGTTATCCTGTACTTTCCCCTTCGGCAGATGGCAACCCAGGAGGTTGGCCCCTTCGAGTACCACGACAAGATGGCCCTCAAAACTGACTACGCCAGCCAAAAAGTGCGCGTAGTACCACCCGCCGTGGCTCGCTACGGCGCCTATTTGGCCCCCGGCGTTATCCTGATGCCGAGCTACACCAACATCGGCGCCCACGTGGGCGAAGGCACGATGGTGGATACCTGGGCTACCGTAGGCTCGTGCGCCCAAGTAGGTAAGGGCGTGCACCTGAGCGGCGGCGTGGGCCTCGGCGGTGTGCTGGAGCCCGTGCAGGCGGCTCCGGTTATCATCGAAGACGGCGCCTTCATCGGCTCGCGTAGCATTTTGGTAGAAGGCTGCCGCATTGGTAAGGAAGCCGTGATTGGCGCGGGGGTCACCATCACGGGCAGCACCAAAATCATCGACGTGACTGGCGACGAGCCCAAGGAGTACAAGGGCTACGTGCCGCCCCGCTCGGTCGTCATTCCCGGCTCCATCACCAAGAGCTTCCCGGCCGGTGACTACCAGGTGCCCTGCGCCCTCATCATCGGCCAGCGCAAGCCCAGCACCGACCTGAAAACCAGCCTGAACGACGCGCTGCGTGACTTCGGCGTGTCTGTCTGAACCGCGGATTTATCGGATTCGTCGGATTAATCGGATTTTGGTGACGACAGCAATTGAAATCGTGTCGGATTCGTCGGATTTTGGTGACCACAGCAATTGACATTGACCAAAAAGAAAAGGCCGCCTGTTTAGGCGGCCTTTTTTACGTCACCAAAATCCGACGAATCCGACGAATCCGCTGAATCCGCGGTTCAGACAGCTGCCGTCTTCAGCTTCTCGCCAAACAGGGCCTTCACTTTATCTACTTTGGGCTTGGCCACAAACTGGCAGTAGGGCTCGTGGCCGTGCTGGTTGAAATAATTTTGGTGGTAGTTCTCGGCCACGTAAAACTCGGGCGCGGCCGTGATTTCCGTTACCACGGGGTTCGGGAAGGCGTGGCCGTCGTTGAGCTTCTGCTTGTACTCTTCGGCCAGTTGCTTCTGCTCATCGCTGTGGTAGTAGATGACCGAGCGGTACTGCGTGCCGGTGTCGGCGCCCTGGCGGTTAAGGGTCGTCGGGTCGTGGGTTTTCCAGAAGATTTCCAGCAGCTCTTTGTAGCTGATAACGGCCGGGTCGAAGGTGATATCAATCACCTCGGCGTGGCCCGTCATGCCGCTGCATACTTCCTTGTAAGTAGGGTTTTTAATGCGACCCCCAGCGTAGCCGGACACCACTTTTTCTACTCCCTTCAAATTCTGAAAAACGGCCTCGACGCACCAAAAGCAGCCGGCCCCAAATGTTGCATGTTCCATGAGTAATCGCAGCGTTGCGCTGTTTCTTTGATGGCGCTGATGCTGTACCAGCGTGTCCAATTAACGTGAATCAGGGCAATACCGTTCGGCTGCTACGCCGTAGCGCAGCGTCGGTTAGCCCGCAAAGAAGGCAGGTGCCGAGCAGCATCCGCCAGCCGTGGGCGCGCCGCTTCCGGGCTACTTGGCAAACCGGCTAGCTACCACCAGGTCTTTCGAGCCGGCGGTGTACTGGAAGAAGCCTTCGCCCGATTTAACGCCCAGACGGCCAGCCATTACCATATTCACCAGCAGCGGGCAGGGAGCGTATTTGGGGTTGCCGAGGCCCTCGTGCAGTACCCGCAAGATGGCCAGGCATACGTCGAGCCCAATGAAGTCGGCTAGTTGAAGCGGCCCCATCGGGTGGGCCATGCCGAGCTTCATCACGGTGTCGATTTCAGCCACGCCCGCCACGCCTTCGAAGAGGCTGATAATGGCCTCGTTAATCATGGGCATCAGGATGCGATTGGCCACGAAGCCGGGGTAGTCGTTGACCTCGGTGGGCGTCTTGCCAAGCTGGCGCGACAGCTCCATCACGCGCGCCGTCACGTCGTCAGCCGTGGCGTAGCCGCGGATAACCTCCACGAGCTTCATCACCGGCACGGGGTTCATAAAGTGCATCCCAATAACCTGCGCCGGGCGCTTGGTGACGGCCGCGATCCTGGTAATTGAAATTGACGAAGTATTGCTCGCCAAAATGGCCCCGGCGGGCGCGTACTGGTCGAGATCGCGGAAAATCTGGAGCTTGAGGTCCACATTCTCGGTGGCAGCCTCTACGACCAGCTCGGCGCCGGCCACGCCCTCGGCCAGGCTCGTGAAGGTGTGCACGCGGCCCAGGGTAGCGGTTTTGTCGGCCTCGGGTAAGGTGCCTTTGGCTACCTGGCGGTCGAGGTTTCTGGCGATGGTGGCTAGCCCACGGTCCAGCGCCGGCTGGTTGATGTCGATAAGAGAAACGGCGAAGCCGTGCTGAGCAAAAACGTGAGCAATGCCATTGCCCATCGTACCCGAGCCAATAACGGCAATTTGCATGGGTGGGAAGGAAAAATGAGAAATTAATGGTGCAGCTTACTACGCCGCAACCTGCGCTGCAAAGCTACTGGTAGCTTGGTCGTGCGCCGGCTGCTACAAATTATGAGGCGAAGTTCATCTTTTTTTTAGGGGTGCCGTACAAGGCCCAAGGAGGCTACTTAGTAGCAACCACCCACCTTCTCACCTCACGCATCTATTTTCACTTTCACTCATGGGTAACCTGTTGTATGTCATCGCCGTCGTTCTCATCATTATCTGGGCCCTTGGGTTCTTTGGTATCGTGGGCGGCTTAGCCGGTAATAACCTGATTCACATTCTGCTTGTTATCGCCATTATTGCCATTCTGCTCCGCGTTATCAGCGGGCGCCGGCCGGTATAAAGCGATTTCGCTCCATATAAAAAGCCCCGACTATTTAGCGTAGTCGGGGCTTTTCCGTTATAATGATCTTGGCTTAGTGGCCGATATTAAACAGGAAATTGAAGCGGATAACTGGGTTGGGATAAATGCTATCGTAGTTATCCTGAAAATTATATAATATCACAATGTCGGCGGCAGCCCGGTTGCTAATCTGTGAGCGGTAGCCCACGCCAGCTAGTGGCGTTTGCACTTGGCGAGAGACTTTACCCACAAAATTGTAGTTTGAGTCTATTACTGGGAATTCTGCTTTGGTTGACTCGTACTCGGCATGAATGAAAAACTGATTTATGACTCGCAACTGCGCAAAAACCTTGACCCCAAAGTTGCTGGTACTCATGCTACTACTGTTGCCGTAGCCATCGTTGACTCCGTAGTAGTTGTACGAGTAACTGATGCCCGGCCCAATGGCAAAGCGGTCGGTAACCCGGTAGCCAATAGCCGGCGAGAGACTAAAGTTGAAATTGCTGGAGCCGTAGTACGAGCTATAGCCCAACCCGATACCCGAGTACACAAATAGCTTAGTATACATGTCAGCGTGCTGCTGGGCAGCTTTACGTGCCTGCTCGCGGCCCGGCAGCTCTAGCCCCGAAGGACTATTTTGGCTTGGCTGCACATCGGTGCTGACCGGCGGCGTATAAGTGGGTGATGTGGAGGTCGGTGGCGTGTACGTGCGCCGGGTGGTCGTATCGGCGAGGGCCGGAACAGGCTGCGCGGGAGTGGGCATGCCGGGCGCCGTATTCAGCACCGGTTTTTCCTGGGCCCAACTGCGGCCGGGAGCTAATAGCGCTACTGCGCCTAGTAAGAAGGGAAGAAGCAGACGTTTCATGAAAGGAAATTAGCGGATTGACAGGAAGAAAAGATGAAAAAGCTTGGTTTACCAGACGAAACTTTCCCCAACGTCTACATAACTCCCCGACTAGGCTAGCTGGTACATTTTCTGCCGCTGGGCCTTCAACGTCTCATCGGCCAGATACTCCTCGTAGTTCATGCGCCGGTCGATGATACCATCGGGCGTGAGCTCAATAATGCGGTTGGCCACCGTTTCGATAAACTGCAAGTCGTGCGAGGCAAAGATGAGTGAGCCGGTGAAGTCTTTCAGGCCGTTGTTGAGGGCTTGAATGCTTTCGAGGTCCAGGTGGTTCGTCGGGTCGTCGAGCACCAGCACGTTGC
>CAZERY010000173.1:0-7538 GCA_964514915.1 uncultured Hymenobacter sp. | reverse complement strand
TGGCGCCGGAGAAGGCAATCTGGTTGATGTACTTCTTGATTTCGTCGGCCGTCATACCCAGGCCGTGGTCCGAAATCGTAATTCTACGCGCGTCTTTGTCTACCGTCACGCGCACTTTCAGCTCGCCCAGCTCCCCGGTATACTCGCCTAGCGCGGCCAGGCTTTTGAGTTTCTGGGTGGCATCGACGGCGTTGCTGACCAGCTCGCGCAGGAAAATCTCGTGGTCAGAGTACAAGAACTTCTTGATAATCGGGAAGATGTTCTCGGTATGGATGGAAATGGAACCGGTTTCGGACATGGGAATAGCGAGGTAAGGAGTACTAAAAAAGCTGACCGGCGGCCCCGGGGGCGCTGGTCAGCTTGCTGTTCTCAAAGGCTATTCCAAGTAGGTAGCACCTGTCAGGTTGGCAGGCTACCAGGCTACAACAGGTAGTAGTCCGCCCGGGGCTCGTTCACCTCCCCCAAATCGGGCGAATCGTAGTTGGGGTTTTGTTCCCATTCAGCCAGCAGCGCACGCAATCCGGACGTATTATCCGTCAGCCAATACATCCCCCCATCAGCCTGGGTAAAATACTGCACATCGAAGCGAATCAGGGGGCGAACTGCCATTAGCAGTTCTTCCACAACGTGTTGATTATAAATATTATTGCTACCTATAACAACCACGACCCGCCGCAAAGGCAACTCCAGTAGCACCGGCATAAAATGCGTACTCAGCCATAGTTGGTCAAACACTGGGATATCGGACAAGGAGCTGATATCCAACAGGAACCGGGTCATTTGAATTTCCTTAGCCAGCTTAAGCACTTGGCCCAAAGCCTCCCGAAACCGATTCATCTTCTTCCCTGCAATCCATTCTATTCGCATGATGTCCAGCTGCTCATCATGCTGAATCCGAAATTCTTTGATAGAGGAAATAAACATGCGTTATTCTCGTCAGCGGTTGGCGATAAGTTGGACAATGACCAGGTGCAGCGCGGCGCACCTATGAAAAGCAGTTTTTATTCGACATACTAGGCTGCCTGGAAGTTTGGCAAAGCTAGGAGCTAAGTATGATGCCAGAAAATGTTTCTTGTAAATAGGATAGGACTGACGCAAAAAGTCGTTTGTCATTGCAGGGCAAAAGCACCAAATGCACACTTAGCATCGGACCAGGCATAAAAATACTGCTTGTAAAGTAATTACCTTCTTTTGGGCTAAAAAGCTACCAAGCTGCCTCAGAGAAGTTTCTGAGTCAAAAAGTGCCTTTAGCTACTGGAATTGAGGCCTGCTTTTTTAGCTCGACAGTAAGGAAACGTCAAGTGTGCATTTGGTGCTTTTGCCCTGTTTGTCATTGCGAGCAACGCGAAGCAATCGCCCCCGAACGAGCCGTGCGGGTGTCGTTCGGGGGCGATTGCCGCGCTTCGCTCGCAATGACAAACAGGTTTTGCGTAAGTCCTATAGGAAAGCATATTCTTCCTCAAGGTTATCAGCAAGCAGTTTTTGCCTGCTTTTTTATCGCCTGTGGGCAGCCAAGCCACCGCTGCCGGCTCGGCGGTGGGCCTTTTAAGGCTAGGGCTTGACGCGTTGGTATTCTACCTCTTCGAGCACCTCCGGGAGCTCGGGCCCCACCACAAAAGTGACGACCAGCGTGCGACGGGTCAGCCGCGTGAGAAGCTGGTCGTTGAAGGAGGAGCCCGCCTCCGTAGCGGGGCTGTGGGCCATGAGCGTGTTGTGCTGCACCGAGTACGAACCGGTTTCGGTGCGCTCAGTTCGGCCAGCGTGGGTCAGGATAAACTGATACGTGCCATCGGGCCGAAAATCAACTGTTGCCCGTGCTTCGCCGGCTCTTATTGCGTTGTTCAGGTCGGCCACCTGCGGGTTGTCCATCTGGTGCAAGATCGAATCGGGCACGGCCCGCTCGGCTAAGAAGCTGATTTGGCGCATTTCCCACTGCCCCACCAGCAGCGCCGGCACCTGGGCCCACGCGCCACTAGCACTCAGCAGCCCGGCAGCTAGCATCCCGACCGCTTGGCCTAGCCATTTTATATTCCTGTTGATTGCGCGCATAGCACTACCTGACGTCAAGCAGCGCCTATTAGTTGCCGGTTCAGCCTCATTCCCACCGGGCTGGCAGCGGGCGAAGGTCGACGCTGGCTGGAATACCTCATTTCGCTAAATGCCGCGGCCCTGAAACTGCGCATCCCAACGGGTCAGGCACCCCCAACCTACTTGGGCAGCAGGCTCACGCCAGGGTGCTAACGGCGAAGCGTGGCCCTGGCTGCCGGGCCTTTTCACCGCGCATTTTAAGCGGCGAGCGGCTGGTGGATTGGTTGGCCGTTTTGAGCAACATCCAGGTAGCCAAGTTGCACTATTATACCACTTGACCCTACGGAACTGGCCCGGGGAGCTGATTGGCTGGCAAGGAGTTAGGAATATGCTAACCGAGGCCGTTATCTTTATGCTGCCCATTCGCCTCTAGTTACTTATGTTATAGCGCCTGTGTTAATACCGATTACTCTACTGATGAGCTTTTTGACCCGGTTTCTGATGCAACTTTCCTGGCGGGCGGGCGGGCTGCTACTGGCTCTGCTACTGAGCAGCCTGGTCAGCCTAGCCCAAACCAACCTGTTTGTGCCGCACGACGACAGCAACCAGGTGCCCCAGAACACGACTAAATCGGGCAACGTGCTCATCAACGATGACAACCCGCAAAACCTACCCAACTCGGCCTTTACCGTGACGCTGGCCACGCCGCCCACCCACGGCAGCGTAAACCTTAATGCTGACGGCAGCTACACTTACACCCCCGACGCGGGCTACGCGGGGGCCGACAGCTTTACCTACCGCATCTGCCAGCCGGGGGCCACGCCCACTTGCACGGCCGCCACGGCCACCGTGGCCCTGAGCGTGTACGATGCCAACGTCGTCTGCACCCTGGGCACCGGCCTTAACCTGATCACTAACCCCAGCTTTACGGCGGGCAACGTGGGCTTTAGCTCCAGCTACACCTACGTGGCGACGCCTAGCGCTTCCCCAAGCCTACAGATAGAGGGGACCTATGCCATAGGGGGCAATTCCACCACCTACCACTCGGCCTTCTACGCCACGGGCCGCACCGGAGCCAGCGATAACTGCATGATCGTCAACGGGGCGGCCTCGCTGGGCATTGTGTACTCCCAGACCGTGACGGTGCAGCCCGACACGTATTACTTTCTCTCGGCCTACGGGGCTAGCGCCACCAGCAGCAGCCCGGCCCAGCTGGGGCTGGTAGTCGCTGGCAAGTCTACGTCGGTGGTCACGACGCTGCCCGCCATACCCAACCAATACGTCCAGTTTTCGGACGTATTTTATTCGGGACCCGGCCCAGCCGGCGGCTTTCCGGTAACGTTCGAAATCCGCGACATCAACAAGACGGCCTTCGGCAACGATTTTGTCCTCGACGACCTGTATTTCGGTTCGTGCAGCACTCTGCTCAGGGCCGAAACCAAGACTACGACCACCGTGATTAATGCCCCGGTGCCCGCCACCATTCTACCCCTAAGCGCCACTATCGCCACGGGCGGCAGTGCGGGCATTCAGGTGGCCTCGTTTACGGTGCGAACCCTGCCTGCCACGGGTATTCTCTACTACAATGGCTTCGCCGTGACGGCGGGCCAGGTAATTCCGGTAGCCAGCCCGGGCAGCCTCAGCAGTGGTGGTACCCTGGTCTACGTGCCCGCCCCGGGCTGCCCCGTCGGCGACGTCACGTTTACCTACATTGCTACCGATACTAAGGGCAGCCCGTCTAATAATATCGCCACCTACACCATTCCGGTGCAGGCGTACACCGTGACGCCGGGCACCATCGGGGCCGACCAAGCCTTTTGCGCCGGAGCCCCGCCGGCCCCGCTCACCAGCACCGCCGAAGCCAGTGGCGGCCTTGGCACCTACACCTACCAATGGGAATCGTCGCTGGATAATAGTAACTGGACGCCGGTGCGGGGGGCTACCGGCATTACTTACGTGCCCGGCGCGCTCAGTACCACTACGTACTATCGGCGCCGGGCAACGTCGGGGGCCTGTGCCACGGCTGTTTCCAATGTGGTGACCATCATGGTGCAGCCCGTGGCGCTCACGCCCGGCACCATTGGCGCCGACCAGGCTCTGTGCGCCGGTGCTACCCCGGCCTCGCTTACGGAGACTACCGCCGCCACCGCCAGCGGCACCTTTACCTACCAGTGGGAATCGTCGCTGGATAACACCACCTGGACGCCGCTCAGTGGAGCAACGGCCGCTACCTACACGCCGGCAACGCTGTCCGCTACCACGTACTATCGGCGCCGGGTTACGCTCGGAGCCTGCGCCACGGCGCTTAGCAACGTGGTAACCATCACGGTGCAGCCCGTTATTACGCCCGGCACCATTGCGGCCGATCAGACGCTTTGCGCCGGCAGTACGCCCGCCGCGCTTACCAGCCCCGCCGGAGCTAATGGGGGTACGGGTACTTACACCTACCAGTGGGAATCGTCGCTGGATAACAGCACCTGGACGCCTATCAATGGCGCTACCAGTGCGTCGTACGCGCCCGGCGCGCTCAGCACCACTACCTACTACCGCCGGCGGGTAACGTCGGGCGTTTGTGCTTCGGCAGCTACCAACGTCGTGGCCATCACGGTGCAGCCCGTAGCGCTCACGCCCGGCACCATTGGCGCCGACCAGGCTCTGTGCGCCGGTGCTACCCCGGCCTCGCTTACGGAGACTACCGCCGCCACCGCCAGCGGCACCTTTACCTACCAGTGGGAATCGTCGCTGGATAACACCACCTGGACGCCGCTCAGTGGAGCAACGGCCGCTACCTACACGCCGGCAACGCTGTCCGCTACCACGTACTATCGGCGCCGGGTTACGCTCGGAGCCTGCGCCACGGCGCTTAGCAACGTGCTAACCATCAGCGTGCTGCCCGTGACCGCACCTGGCAGCCTTGGCAGCGACCAGACTATTTGTGCGGGCAGTACGCCGGCTCCGCTCGCCAGCACCGCCGCCAGCGGCGGTAGCGGCATCTACGCCTACCAGTGGGAGTCGTCGCTGGATAACACCACCTGGACGCCTATTAACGGCGCCACCGCCACTGCATATGCGCCCGGCAAGCTCAGCACCACTACCTACTACCGGCGGCGGGTGACGTCGGGCGTTTGTGCCGCGGCAGTTTCTAATATGGTCACTATCAGCGTGCAGCCTCTGCTCACCCCCAGCGTACAGCTGGCTACGCCTTCGGCGCAGTGCGCGGGCTTGCCGTTTAGCTTTACCCCCGCGGTAGCCAACGTCGGCGCTACCCCCACCTACCAATGGCTGGTAAATGGAACCCAGGTAGCGACCACGCCCACCTACACCAGCTCCACGCTGGCCACTGGGGACCAGGTAAAAGTCATCGTGACGCCCGCCGCCGGGTTTTGCGCCACCGGCTCGGCCACAGCCACGGTGGCTATCAGCCTGACGCCAGTAGTCCAGCCAACCCTGGCCATAGCGGCCCAAACGGCCTTGCCAGTGTGCGTGGGTACGCCCATTACGTTTGCCCTCACCTCAGTAACTACTGCTGGGCCTAGCCCCCAGTATCAGTGGCAGGTAGATGGGGTGGACGTGCCGGGCGCCACGGGCACAACCTTCAGCAGCGCCAGCCTGCGCGATGGCCAAGTCGTGACGTTGGTGTTGCATACCACTATCTGCGCACCCCTGGTAGCAACTTCCAATAAGGTCAACGCGGGTATTACCCAGTCAGTGGTGGTGAGCGCCGGGCCCGACGTAACCGTGATGGAAGGCGAGTCGGTGCTGCTGCAAGGCGAGACGAACGGCAGCAACCCCACCTGGACGCCCAGCCAAAGCCTGACCTTTGCCGGGACCGACTTGCTGCACCCCCAGGCTACTCCGGTGGTCACGACGGTATATACCTTATCGGCCGGGGCAGGCGCCTGCACTGGCCGAAGCTCCGTAACCGTGACGGTAACCCCGCGCTTGCGCATTCCCAACGCCTTCACACCCAACGGCGACGGCAACGACGACACCTGGCAAATCGCTAACCTCAGCGCCTACCCGCTAAGCCACGTCACTATCTTCAACCGCTGGGGCAACAAACTATTTGAGACGGCTGACTACGGCCCGGGCAACGAATGGAACGGCACCGTCAAGGGCCAGCCCGCACCAGTAGGTACCTACTACTACCTCCTCACCCTGACCAACGGCAAGCACTACAGCGGGTCGCTCACGGTGCTGTACTAAGTACGTTGTTCAGGAAGTAAGCGAGTAGCTTGGGCTTTGTAGTCCGAGCGCGAGCATCCCTCGTCTGGCTCGTTTGAAGGGAACTGCTCGCTGCGATCGGACTACAAAGTCCAAGCTACAGCCTTCTGCTCGCTTACTTGCCGCTAGTCTGCTTACAGGCTGACGCCCGGGGCGACTCAGTAGAGAGCCAGGCCATTGCGGCTTGCGAATATGTGAAAAACGGGCGGCGAATGCGGTCCTCACTCCCAGGTCTGCAAGCGCCCAAACCCTGGCCACTGGTCAGGGTTTTTGCAGTAGAGCTGGCCAGCCGTTGGCTTTTCTCGTTCTACTTTCGCTACGCGCTCTCTGTTCTATGCCAAACCAGTATCTCACCGTATTGCTGCTGAGCAGCCTGGGGCTGCCCGCCGTGGCGCAGCCTACTCCTGCGGCCCCAGCCCGTAGCCGGGCGGCCGCAGCACCCTTTACGGGCCGCCTCACCGATGCCCGCACGGGCGAGCCGCTACCGGGCGCCAACGTCATTTTTCCCGACCTCAAGCAGGGGGCCGCTACCGATGCCGACGGCCGTTTTAGCTTCGCCAACCTGCCGCGGGGCCGGTTTACGGTGCAAATTACTTTTTTGGGCTACAACACGATAACGCAGACGGTGGACACTGGCAGCGACCAGGCATTCGACCTCAAGCTGAGCCCCGCCGCCACCGAAATCGGGCAGGTCGTGGTCACGGGCGTGTCGCAGGCCACGGAGCTGCGCCGCTCGCCGGTGCCTACCACGGTGGTCGATCGCACGCGCCTCAACCAAACCTCGGCCACCAACGTCATCGATGCCATCGCGCACACGCCGGGCGTCAGCCAGATTACGACCGGGCCCGCCATCAGCAAGCCCGTGGTGCGCGGGCTGGGCTACAACCGCGTGGTGACCCTCAACAACGGCGCCCGGCAGGAAGGCCAGCAGTGGGGCGACGAGCACGGCGTTGAGATCGACGAGTTTAGCATCGACCGGGCCGAGATTATCAAGGGGCCAGGTTCCTTGTTGTACGGTTCCGATGCCATGGCGGGGGTTATCAACTTCCTGGCACCCGACCCCATCGCGGAGGGCCACATCACCGGCCAGGCCACGGCCAACTACCAGACCAACAACCGCCAGCAAGGTTACTCGCTGCAAAACGCGGGCAACATCAATGGCCTGAACTGGCTAGCTCGCGGCACCCGCAAGGTGGCGGGCGACTACCAAAACCGCTATGACGGCCGGGTTTTCAACTCGGGCTTTAATGAGTGGGACGCCAACGGCTACGTGGGCCTGAACAAAA
>CAZERY010000172.1:0-7623 GCA_964514915.1 uncultured Hymenobacter sp. | reverse complement strand
TAAACTCGATTTTGGGCTGGCGCAGCAGCAGGCGCAGGAGCTTGCCCTCGCCGCAGCCCAGGTCGAGCACGCGCCTGGGAGCAAGTTGGTAGATTTCATGGGCCACCTGCTGGAGGCGCTGGTCGTGCAGCGAAAGGCGTACCGTGGACTCGGCTAGTTCGCGCGTAGCGTCTGGCGCTGCCGCTAGTGGCAGCCCGGTTTCTACGGGGCTGCTTTCACTTTCCATCACTCGCGGACTCGCCGCATCCACAGCACTGGCTTCCGGCTCCGGCAATTCTTCCTCCGTGCCTTCCAGCAGTCGGGCCAGCGTGGGGTTCACAATGCCGGCCAGGTAGCGTAGGTAGCGCCGCGTGATGAAGCCGCGCTCGGGGTGCTGCGGCAGCCAGGTGCCGCCGCGGTGCAGGAGCTTTTCGGCCTCCTGCTGGTCCACGTAGTAATGCTTGTCGTTGTCGAGCACCGGCAGCAGCACGTAGAGGTGCGTGAGCACGTCTTGCAGGCGCAGGCCATCGTGGCGCAGGCGCAAAGTGTAGTAGGGGCTATCGCCCCACTCGGGCTGGGTGGGGTCGAGCGGGTAAGCCTCGGTATCGACGATGTAGCCCAGCGGCTCGAACAGGCGGTGCGGCCAGTCGGGGCCAGGCGCCGATACTACGGCCACCGTTACGGCCAGCGGCAGCGCCTCGGCGGGTAGGGCGGGGCGGTCTTTGCAGGTACCATTCATGGCGGTGCCAAAGGCTTTGCTTAACGCCACGCTCAGGAACGACGAGGCCACGTAAGGCCGGTCGTTCACGTACTGCTCCAGGGCGAAGCCTTCGCCATTGCCGCGGCCGCGCACCAGGCCCACGGGGTCGAGGTCGAGCAGCAAAGCGGCGGTGCAGCGCTCGGTAGTGGCTTCGGGGTAGAAGATGTAGGCCTGGCCACCGGTGATTTCCACGCTTTGCAGGCGGGCGGGGTTTTTATGCAGCAGGTAGCCGAGGTCGGTAGCCGGCTGGTGGGTGGTCGTGATGGTGAGCAGCATGAGGCAAGAAAAGAGCCAGCGAGAGCCCGAAAGTAACTACGGCTAGCGGGCTGCCCATACCCTAGGACGACTGCGGAGTAGATGTACGTAGGGTTGTACCGTGGACGCTGCGAGTCCGCGCGCCGGCCAGCTCACGTGCGGACTCGCAGCGTCCACAGTACACGTATCCTGACCCCTGAACCGCGCTAACTATCCAACCGTGGCCAACTGTAGGCAGGTCGCCGTACGTACGGCCCATAGTTGGCCGCTTAGGCAAGTAAGTTATGCGCAATTTTCTTAAAAAAACGGGTCTGGTCCTTCTAGGCCTACTCGCCGGGCTGGTGGTGGCCGCCCTGGCTTTCCTCCAGTTCAGCCCAGAGTTTGGGGGTACGCCCACCGAGGCCCGGCGGCAGGCCTACGCCCGCACGGGCCATTACCAGGATGGCAAGTTTCACAACCCGTTGCCGACCCCGACCCTGACCAGCGGCGGGCAGGTGTCGGCTTTGCGGCGCATGTTGTTTGAAAACGACCCGCACGCCCACCCGGCGGGCCCGCTGCCCATGCGCTACCTCGATTCGCTCACCATCACGCAGAAGCCGGCTAGCCTGGTGCGCATCACCTGGTTTGGCCACTCGGCCAGCCTGATAGAGCTGGCGGGCAAAAATATTCTGCTCGACCCCATGCTCAGCATCAGGATGGGGCCGGTGCCGGGCGTAGCCCCGGTGCGCTACAACCCGCGGGTGCCCATCGCGGCTGAGAAGCTGCCGCCCCTCGATGCCGTGCTGCTTTCGCACGATCACTACGACCACCTCGACTACCAGACCATCAAGAAGATAAAGGACAAGGTGGCGCATTTTTACGTGCCGCTGGGCATTGGGGCGCACCTGCTGGCCTGGGGCGTGGCGCCGGCGCGCATTACCGAAGTGAGCTGGGGCGACTCGGTGCAGCTGCCGGGCCTCACGCTCATCAGCACGCCCACGCGCCACTTTTCGGGCCGGGGCCTCACCAATCGCAACGCTACTTTCTGGACTTCCTGGGTGCTGAAAACGCCTGCCACGCGCCTCTTTTATAGCGGCGATGGCGGCTACGGCCCGCACTTCCGGCAGATAGGGGAGCGCTACGGCCCCTTCGACCTGGCCCTGATGGAATGCGGGCAGTACGACCGGCAGTGGCCATTCATTCATATGCAGCCCGAGCAGAGCGTGCAGGCCGCCCTCGACGTGCGGGCGCGGGCCATGCTGCCCGTGCATTGGGGCGCTTTCACCGAGGCGCACCACGCCTGGAACGACCCCGTACAGCGCGCCACAGTTGCCGCTGCTCGCCGACACTTGGTACTGACTACCCCCGAGCTGGGCCAGCCGGTAGTGCTCGGGGCCGGCCCCTTGCCCCAGCAGCGGTGGTGGCAGCAGGTGCGCTAGCCTGGCTGTAATCACGGAAGGGCGTCGAACTTATGCCCGCCGTAGCCTTCCCGTAGCCTGGGGCTCGCGGTGTAGCGCGTAGCTTGCGGCTACCTAGCGATTATGGTCTTGCTTTCTGATTCCTCACTCTGGCGCCTTATTCTGGTCTTTCTAGTGCTCGCTCTGGGCATGGGCTATAGCATTCGGGCGGGCAAGCTCACGGCCCCAGCCGCCTGGGTGGGCGGCCTGGTGGGGCTGAGTAGTTACCTGGGCACGGGCTTTACGGGGCTCGCGCTGCTGGCGCTGTTTTTCGGGCTCGGTACGGCGGCTTCGGCCTGGAAAGTAGCCGAGAAGCGCCGCCTTGGCCTGGCCGAAGCCAACAAAGGCCGCCGCACGGCTGGGCAGGTGCTTGCCAATGGCGGCGTGGCCGGCCTGTTGGGCTTACTCGGCTGGGGCCAGCCCGCCCACGCCGCGCTCTGCCAATTGATGCTAGCGGGCAGCCTAGCCGCCGCGGCCGCCGACACGCTGTCTTCCGAGCTGGGCAACGTGTACGGCCGCCGCTACTACAACATCCTGACCCTGCGGCCCGACCAGCGCGGCCTGGACGGTGTAATCAGCACCGAAGGCACGCTGCTGGGCAGCATGGGCAGCGCCTTGCTGGCGGCGGTGTACTGCGTGGGTGGCGCGGCCTGGAGCCCGGCTTTTTGGGTAGTGGTGCTGGCGGGCACAGTAGGCAACCTCAGCGATTCGCTGTTGGGAGCCACCCTGGAGCGCCGCCACTACGTGGGTAATAACGTAGTCAATAGCTTGAATACGCTGATTGGCGCGCTGGTAGCGGCTGGCAGTTGGTGGCTGTTGCAACGCACTGGGTAGTAGTAATAATTTTACTTCAGCGCTCGAAAAGCACACGTGCTTTTACCTCACTTCCTAGCCAATACTAAGGAATAGCATGCTTGCGAATTATGAGCCACTAAAGAGCCCCGCACGTTCCGAAATCCTTCGCGTGCGGGGCTCTCTCAACTAGTGCTGACTAGACTTGCTAGGGCTAATAGCCAGGGTTTTGGGTGAGGTTTGTGTTCACCGCTAGCTGCTGGTTAGGGATGGGGAAAATGAGATACGTAGCAGCACTGCTGGTAGGGCCTTCCTGAATGGGCCCCAGGAACTTGCCGAAGCGAACCATATCCTGCCGGCGCCACTGCTCCAGGTATAATTCGCGGCCGCGCTCATCGTAAAGCGCAGTCAAGTCTACACTGGCGAGGGCTCCGGCATTGCGCGAGGAGTGGGTGCGAATCGAGTTGACCAGCTCCAGCGGGGTGCTGCCAAAGGTGCCGGCGCTAGTAGCAGTGCCACCGCGCAAGATTGCCTCGGCCTTCATCATTAGAACATCGGGTAGGCGCAGGTGTACCATGTCGTTATCAATGGTGCCAGCCCCGTTATTAGTAAAATCGGGCGGGTATTTCATGGGGCGAATGCCGGTGACTTCCAAGGTAGTAACATCCGTCTCGATGATCTTTACCTGTTTCGTAAAAGCCAGGGGCCGGCCCGCCCGGTCGGTTAGCGGGACATCCGTCAGCAGGTTATACTGCTGGCCTATCAGATAGCCCACGTTCTGGCGGTTGCCAGGGTTGGCGGGCCCGTTGGTGTACTTATATACCGTGCCCCGGCGAATGTCGTTGGCCCCGTACTTGTCGTAGAAGTCGCCGAGCGCGCACGGCCCATTGTAGCCGGTAGGCACCATATTGTAGTGCGAGATGAACCGCCACATGTCGTACTCCGCGCCACTGCTCACACCGCCGATGTTCTGCTCGGTAAAGATGTTTTCCGTACCAATATTGGTATTGTCGGGGGCAAAATTGTCGAAGTAGTTGGTGGCAAACTTGTAGCGCCCGGTGTTAATTATCTGGTCGGCCAGGGTGATAACCTGGTTCATATCGGCGGCGGCAAATGTGGGCGCGGCGCGGTTGGTATATACTCCCCGGTTGAGGTAGCACTTCATGAGCAGGCCGCGGGCCGCATCCTTATTGGCCCGGTAGGCGGGGGCATCGGGCAGGCTGGCCAGCACGGCGTTTACCTCACTGATGATGAAATCGAGCGCCTCGGTGCCTTTGCGCACGCGGGCTAGCTCCACCACGCTTTCGCCGGGGTCGCGGTAGGGTACCTGGTCGAAGAGGTCAAGCTCCCAGTACATGGCCCAGGCGCGCAGGAAGCGGGCTTCGGCCGCCTGCTGCGTGCTGGGGCTGTACTGGAGCATATCGGTGGCGGCAAACACTACGCCGTTCAGGTTATTGAAGGCGTCGCGTACTTCGGGGTGGTCAGCGTTCCAGGTGTGCAGGTGCAGCTGGCGCCACTTGCCGTTATCGTCCCAGTCGCCCGCGCGGGTGGGCATGAGGCGCTCATCGGTGGTTACCTCCGACATGGCAAATACCTGCCCTGCTCCCTGGAAGGGGCTGCGCATGGCCACGTACACCCCATCGAGCAGGGCGGCGGCATTGCTGCTGCTCACTTGGTCGGGCCGCAGGCTGCCTTGAAGCTCCTCGTTGATTTTACAGCTGTCAGCTAGCTGAAACACCGCTAGTAGCGCCGCCGCGCTGAGTATCTTCTTCATAAGAATAATTGCTGTGGGGTGGGATTATAGAGAGAAGTTGACGCCAAACGTGAACGTGCGGGCAGTGGGGTAGCCCGCGTAGTCGATGCCTGCCGAGGGCACGCCATTCACCGCCTTGTTGGTATTTACCTCGGGGTCGAAGCCTTGGTAGTTGGTGATAACGAACAGGTTCTGGCCAATGGCGTAGATGCTCGCCCCTTTGAATGCTCGGCCCAGATCGCCGAGCGCATACGACAGCGTCACGTTGGAGAGCTTCACGTAATTGCCGCTTTCCAGGTAGCGCGTAGAAGGCGCCACCGCGCTAGCCAGCGATTCTTTGGGCGTTGATTCGTAAACCGCCAAGGCAATATTGCGGCCGCCATTGAGCTGGCTCACGTTGAGTGCGCTGTTGAAAGTATTGTTATAAATCTTGTTGCCAAATACCCCGTTGAAGTTGGCCGTCAGCGACAGTTTCTGGAAGCGGAAAGTGGTGCTCAGACCCGCTAGCGTGGTAGGATTAGGGTTGCCCGCGTAGTGCGGCTGGCCGTCGCCATAGTCTGGCAGCCCGGTGGTCGCATTAATGCCGTTAAACGTCTGGAGGTAGAAGGCATTGATGGGCAGGCCATTCTGAATCACTTCGGAATAAACCCCCGATAGCCCTTGGCCGTTGAGCGTGCCCGTTTGGATGGCGAAGGCATTGGGCAGCCCCGATACGTTGTTGCGAATGAAGGTAGCGTTGGCGTTGAAGCTCAGGCCGAAGCGTTGGTTATCGACCGCCGTAATGCCCAGGATCAGTTCTACGCCTTTGTTTACGATGGCGCCGTCGAGGTTTTTCCAGGTGACGGCAGTGCCGCCGGGGGCCGACGGCTGTATCGGCACGGTCGGGTAGAGCAGGGAAGTAGTCTTCTTGTAGAAGTAGTCGGCAGTGAGCGTTACCCGGTTATTGAACAACGAAAAGTCGAGGCCGCCATCGTACTGCGCATCCGACTGCCACTTGAGGTTGGGGTTCGCATTGGTGGTTTGGCCCAGCGCGCCGGCGCTGCCATTGGCCAGAAAAGCGTATTGCCCTTCGGCCGCGCCGGCCGGAAACTCTTGGTTGCCGGTGCGGCCGAAGCCGATCCGTGCCTTCAACTGGTTGATAGCTTCTACTTTAAAGAAGCTTTCCTGACTGATATCCCAGGCCGCTGATACCGACGGGAAGTAGCCGTACCGATTATTGGCGCCAAACTTAGTGCTGCCATCGGCCCGCAAAGTGCCCGTGAGCAAGTAGCGCCCCTTGTAGTTGAGAATGGCGCGGCCGAAGAACGACTGTAGCTCGGTGACCGGGTCGCTAAACGAAGAGATGGTGCGGGCTGAGGTGTTGGAGAGCTGGATGTAGTTGGTATAATCCAGCCCGTAGGTGCCGAAGCCGCCCGTCGGCCCGAGCGCGCTGATATTCGTGCCCGAGTAGGCAAACTTCTGGTACTCATAGCCCAGCAGCGCATTCACGTTGAAGTCGGCCGTGACTTTCTTATTGAAGTTCAGCGTGTGGGTCATCTGCTGGGTTAGCAGCTCATTGTTGCCAATGGCGGCAAAGCCCCGCCCGTAGTAATCGTTGATGTTGAGGCGCTGGTCGATGGACGTGCGCCGGATGCCCGTGCTGTAGTTGGCGGCAAACAGCGCCCGGTACTCCAGCCAATCAGCAAACTTATAGTAGGGCGAAATTGACGCCAGCGCGGTGGTTACCCGCGAGTTGTCGTTGTAGTACTGCTGCTGCGCTACCGGGTTGATAGTCGTGCTGCCTATTCGCGCTATGGGAAGGCCATTGGCGGCGTAGAGCGAGTCGGTGGGGTTCCACTGCAAGGCCTGGCTAATCAGGCTGCCCCGGAAGTCACTGTTATTGCCGATAGGGGCCAGTTGCTCGCGCGATTGGCTAGCTGTGATGTTTACGTCAATCCCAAGCTTCTTGCTTTCCAGAAATTTTACGTTGGTCGAGAGCTTGGCGCTGTACTTCTGAAAGCCGGTTTTCCTGATAATGCCCTTCTGGTCGAGGTAGCCGAGCGAAAGGCGGTACCGGCCGTTTTCGTTGCCGCCGCTCATGGCCACGTTGTAGTTCTGGAGCGGACCAGTTTGCAGAATGGCCCCCAGCGGGTCGTTGCTGAGGCCCTTGTCGTTGGTAGCTGGCGCCCCATAGTAAGCCAGGGCATCGCGGTACTGGCTAGCGTTGAGCACCTTAATCCGGCGCATGATATTCGAGAAGCCGCCCGAAATACCCACATCCAGCCGGGCTTCGCCCAGCTTGCCGCGCTTGGTGGTGATGATAACCACGCCGTAGGCTGCCCGCGAGCCGTAAATAGCCGTGGCCGAGGCGTCCTTTAGCACGTCAATCGACTCAATGTCAGCCGGGTTCAGGAAGTTGAGCGGGTTGCTATCGGGGCTATCGCCGAAAGAAGTGGTTAGGCCGGGGCGGGCCGAGCGGCCGTCGAGCGGTACGCCGTCCACCACGTACAGCGGCTGGCCGGTACCCGTTACGGCCGAGTTTCCCCGAATCTTAATGGTGCTCGCCCCGCCGGGCTGCCCGCTGTTCTGCGTCACCTGCACGCCCGAGGCCCGGCCCTGGATGAGCTGGTCGGGCGAGGTGAAGGTGCCCTTGTTGAAGTCCTTGGGGC
>CAZERY010000171.1:0-7723 GCA_964514915.1 uncultured Hymenobacter sp. | reverse complement strand
CCACTGGTCGTAGCGCAGGTTGTCGATGAGCACGAAGTACACCGGCGTGTCGCCAGTTTGCTTCATCAGCGGGAATACTTTCTCTTTGAAGAGCTGGTGCGACATCATAGGCGCGTCTTTGTCGCGGCCGTTAACCCAGTCTTCGTAATTCTCAATAATAAAGCGGCCGAAGTACGTGTTGGCTTCGTCCTTCTGCATATTGAACACCTCGGCCATGCTCTTGCCTTCGGTTTCGTTGATTTCCAACTCCCAATACACCAGCTTCTTATAGACATCTACCCACTCCGAAGGCGAGAGGCGGTCAGAGAGCTGCATCCCGAGCTGGCGAAAGTCGCGCTGATAGCCCGAGTTGGTGGCTTCCGTCACGAGGCGCTTGTTGTCGAGCACTTTTTTTACCGACAGCAAAATCTGGTTTGGATTAACCGGCTTAATCAAGTAATCCGCGATTTTAGCGCCGATGGCGCCTTCCATAATGTGCTCCTCCTCGCTCTTAGTAATCATCACGACAGGCACCGTAGGCCGCACTACCTTAATTTCGGTGAGCGTTTCGAGCCCGGTGAGACCCGGCATGTTTTCATCCAAAAAAACCAGGTCGTAGGTGTTTTCCTGCACTTCTTCCAGGGCATCGGCACCCGAATTGACGCCCGTTACGTCGTATCCTTTCTCTTTGAGGAAGAGGATATGGGGCTTGAGCAGGTCAATTTCGTCGTCGGCCCAAAGAATGGAATATCGTTGCATAAGCGGAGGCGCGCAGCTGGGCTGCACGAGAAATGAGTAAATAAGCGTTAGCGTTTTTAACGAAAGCCACCCCTCCATTAGTGTCATAGGAGTAAGCTAGCCGTCCGTAGCTTTACCGGAAAACCGGCATTTGGGTTCAGTAAAGCTCAATATAGTCGGCCAATCGGCGCGAAATCCCGGCTGACTAATGAGGTTGGGCTGGCTAGGCTGCATTTTGCTTGCAATGAATAAAAAGAAGATTTTCAACGACCCCGTGTACGGGTTCGTCACGGTGCCCACCGAGCTGTTGTTCGACTTGATTGAGCACCCGTACTTCCAGCGGCTGCGGCGCATTCAACAGTTGGGACTCACTAACTTCGTGTACCCTGGGGCGTTGCACACGCGCTTTCACCACGCGCTGGGCGCTATGCACCTCATGCAACTAGCCCTGCGCACGCTCAAAGACAAGGGCGTAAAAATTTCGGCGGCGGAAGGCGAGGCCGCCCAAATTGCCATTTTACTGCACGATATCGGCCACGGCCCATTGTCGCACGCCCTCGAAACGGCCATCTTTCAGGACGTACCGCACGAGCAACTGTCGCTCTACCTCATGGAGCGGCTCAACGAGCAGTTTGAGGGCCGGCTGGGGCTAGCCATCCAAATGTTTCAGGGCAGCTACACGCGCGAGTTCTTTCACCAATTGGTTAGCTCCCAATTAGATATGGACCGGCTCGACTACCTCAACCGCGATTCCTTCTACACCGGCGTGGAAGAAGGCCGGCCGGGCGCCGACCGCCTCATCAAAATGCTGCAAGTGGTGGATGAGCGCCTAGTGCTGGAAGAAAAAGCCGTGTACTCGGTCGAAAATTTCCTAGTAAGCCGCCGCCTCATGTACTGGCAAGTGTATCTGCATAAGGCCGTTACGAGCGCCGAGCAGATGGTTATTCGCGTGATGCAGCGCGCCCGCGACCTGGCCCGCGCCGGCGTGGCAGTGCCCGGTAGCAGCTGCCTCAGCTACTTTCTGGGGCGCGCCGTGACGCTAGCCGAGTTTCAAGCGGATGCCGAAATACTGAGCCGCTTTGTGCAGCTCGACGACGTCGATATTTGGGCGGCCATCAAAAGCTGGACTAGCCACGACGACACCGTCCTGAATTTTTTGGCTAAAAGCCTGCTCAACCGGCAGCTATTCAAAATCGTCATCAGCCCCGAGCCCTACGAGGAAGAGTTTCAGCTCGGCATTGTCGATTTGATTGCCGAAACCTTCCAGCTGCCGCTGGCCGAGGCTAGCCAGCTGATGATAACGGGCAAGCTCAGCAACACCGCCTACGACCCGGCTAGCCACGAAACCATCGACATTCTCACCAAGCTTGGCAAGGTGGTAAACGTAGTTGAGGCCTCCGACCTGCCTAATATTCGGGCACTTAGCCAAAAGGTGCAGAAGTTTTACATCTGCTACCCGAAGGAGATTCTGTAGATTTAAGGCCGTGAGGTAACCAGTAAATCAGCAGTAAAAAGAACGTCATGCTGACGATAGGAAGCATCTTGGGCGCTTCATTCAGTGATCCTGCCAAGATGCTTCCTATCGTCAGCATGACGTTCTTTTGCCTTGGATATTTACCTGACTGGCAGGCGATTACCCCCGCTACTTCTGCACAAATTTCTTGCGCAGCTCGCTGATCTGCTCCTTGAATTTTTTGTCCGAATCAATCAAATCGGACACCGTCTGCACCGAGTGGATAACCGTGGCGTGGTCGCGGCCGCCGAAGTGGTAGCCGATGGTTTTTAAGGAGTGGTTGGTGTGCTCCTTCGTGAAATACATCGCCACCTGGCGGGCCGTCACGATTTCCTTTTTACGGGTTTTTTCCTTTAGCAAGGCTACCGGTACCGAGAAGTAATCGGCCACCGTTTTCTGAATGAAATCGACGTTGACCTCGGCTTCGACTTCTTCGATAATGTGGCGCAGGGCACCTTTGGCCATTTCGAGGTCGATGTCGCGGCGCGTGAGTACGCTCTGGGCCAGCAGGGTGGTGAGCACGCCTTCCAGCTCGCGCACGTTGGTGGGCACCGAGTGGGCCAGGTACTCGACCACCTGCGGGGCGATTTCCATGCCGTCCTGCTGGGCCTTGTTCTGGATGATGGCGATGCGCGTCTCGAAGTCGGGGCTTTGCACGTCGGCGGTGAGGCCCCACTTGAAGCGCGAGAGCAGGCGGTCTTCGAGGCCTTGCAGCTCGCGCGGGGGGCGGTCGCTGGTCATCACAATCTGGCGCCCACCCTGGTGCAAGTGATTGAAGATGTGAAAGAACATCTCCTGGGTCTTGCCCTTGTTGGCCAGAAACTGCACGTCGTCGAGGATAAGCACGTCGACGAGCAGGTAGAAATTGGCGAAGTCCTGCACGGCGTTGCGTTGCAGGCTTTCGATAAACTGGTTGGTAAACTTCTCGGCCGACACGTAAAGCACGAATTTCTCTATGTTCGTGGCCTTGATGTGGTTGCCGATGGCCTGCACGAGGTGCGTTTTGCCGAGGCCCACGCCGCCGTACACCATCAGCGGGTTGAAGGCGGTAGTGCCGGGCTTGTTGGCCACGGCGAGGCCCGCCGAGCGGGCCAGCCGGTTGCAATCGCCTTCTACGTAGTTATCAAAGGTATACGTAGTGTTGAGCTGTGACGGCACGATGTTGCGGTCCATCGTTTTGGCCGCGTCGAAGGGATTACGCAAGGTGGTGGCGGCCACCTGGGCGGCGGTGGCCTGGTTGCCGCCGGGCACCAGGTGGCGGGCCGCCGGCGCGGCCGGGCGGTTGGGGTGGCTGCCGCTAGCTGGCGAGCCATAGAGCGAGCGGGGCTCGGGCTGGCCGGCGTTGTTGGGCGCGGCCTTGCGGGCGGGCGGCAGGTGCATGGTTTTGGCCGAGGTCTGGGCATTGCCCTGGTCGACTACCACGCTGTATTCGAGGCGGCCTTCGGGGCCAAGCTCCTGGTAGATAGCGCGTTTCAGCTCCTCCACGTAGTGCTCTTCGAGAAACTCGTAGAAGTACACGCTCGGCACCTGGATAGTCAGCACGTTGCCTTGCAGCTCGACCGGCGCCACGGGCTCAAACCACGTGCGGAAACTTTGCTCCCCCACCTCGGCGCGGATAGCGCGCAGGCAATTGGCCCAAACGGTGCGAAAATCCTGCGACATGAGGTGAGAAAAAGATGAGCCCGGACGAGCTTACCAACGGCGAAAAAAGAACCCCAAGCCTGGCCGGCACGGCACCAGCCGGGCTTGGGGGGAACAAATTTGCGCACAAACGAGCAGACAAAAAAGCCGCCAAAAGCTTGCTTATGTCAGGCGGCTAGCAGGTAGCGCCCACGGGCAGCACCAAGGCGCTGGTTGAGCGCGCGGGCTGGGCCCCACGCCGCAATTCGTAGTCGATACGGCCGAGGTTGATGCCCGACCAGCCCACCTGGTTGATGAGCGTGACGTGGCCATTGGGGCCCGTAATGGGCTCGGGAGCGGGCATGAACGTGTGGGTATGGCCGCCCAGAATGAGATCGATACCCCCAACTTGGGCGGCTAGCTTGCGGTCGTCAAGTTTTTCGCTCGCGTATTTATAGCCGAGGTGCGACAGGCAGATAACCATCGTGCAGCGCTCGTTCTGGCGCAGCTGCTGCACCTGGGCCTTGGCCACGGCCACGGGGTCGAGGTACTGGGTGGTGCCAAAGTTTTTATCGGCCACCAAGCCTTTTAATTCGATGCCCAGCCCAAACACGCCGATGCGGGCGCCGGCTTTCTCGAATACTTTGTAGGGCGCGAAGCGGCCGGCGAGCGGCGTGCCGCTGAAGTTGTAGTTAGCAATGAGAAACGGGAAGCCGGCATTGGGCAGTTGCTTTTGCAAGCCTTCAAGGCCGTTGTCGAAGTCGTGGTTGCCGAAGGTGGAGGCGTCGTACTTCATGCGGCTCATAAGCTTGTATTCGAGCTCGCCCTGGAAGAAATTAAAGTACGGCGTGCCTTGCCAGATGTCGCCCGAGTCGAGCAGCAGCACGTGGGGCTCTTGTTGGCGCACGCTGTCGATGAGCGCCTCGCGCCGGGCCATGCCGCCGAGCCCCGCCCACTGCGGCGCATTGTCGGGAAAGGGCTCGATGCGCGAGTGCATGTCGTTGGTGTGCAGAATGACCAGCTTGGCCGGGCCGCTAGCGGCCTCGGCTAGCAGGCTCGGGCCCAGCAAACTCAGGCCAGTGGTGCCGAGCAGGGATTTCTGGAGAAAGTCGCGGCGAAACATTTTCAATGATCAAGTAGCAGTCATCAATTATCACTCGAATGACTGGCAAGCTGAAACTATAAAAACAAATTGGGCAAGCACTCAACGACAACCAGGCTAGTGCTTTGCACAGCTAATACTTGTTGATTGCTCATTGATAACTGTCTATTTCACCCGGCCTTCAATGCTAGCCGTGACGGGTTGGCCGGCGGCCGTGAGGGCCTTGATGTGGTCGATGATAGCGGTGCGCAGCAGCAGGCCAGTGTGGCGAATCGGGGCTGCCTTGAGAAATTCCATGTGGTCGCCGCCCCCGGCCAGATAGTCCGACATAGCGATGGAATACGCGTGGCCAGGGTCGAAGGGCTTGCCGCCGATGCGCACATTCTGGGCGTGGCCGTCGGGCCCGACGGTGTAGGTAGCGCCCGATATGGCCATGCGCACGGGGGCGGCGTAGTCGAAGAGCTGCGCCACCACCGGGCCGGGCGCATCGACCACCAGCAGCTCGTTCTCGAAAGGCATCAGCTCGAAGACGTTGCCCACCGTAATAGGGCCGGCGGGCAGGGCATTGCGCATGCCGCCGTTGGTCATCACGCCCAGGTCGATGGGCTGGCCTTTGAAGTACTGGCTGGCCACCGTGCGCTGCAAGTCGGCCACGAAGTTGACGATGGGGTTTTCGCCGGGGTTTTTGCCCAGCGCCACCGGGGCCGTGCCAATCACGACCTGCATCTGGCGCTCCACTTGCTCGTGGAAGGGCTTGATGTAGGCGGCCGCGCCGGCGTCGGGGGTATAAGCGCTGCTCACGGGCTGGCTCGTGGTAGCGGGCAGGTGAGCCGTGGCTACGAGCGGGCCGCGCTGGCAGGCCGTAATCAGCAGCGTGGCCGCCAGGCTAGCCAGCACTGGCCAGCGGCGCAGGTTGGAAGGTAGCATCATTGCGTTTGAAAAGGAGTAGCGGGCAAAGTTCGGGCAAAGATGTGGAATACCGCAGGGTGGCGTAGAAGTAGCGCCGGCCATTGCAATTATGCCGCTAACCTTTTTCGCAAATTTTATGGTTTAGTCAGATCCAGACTTAGCAGAACTGAATAGTAGATTATCGGCGTACTCAGGTCTGTGTAGTTGCTGGGTCCCGTACTGGTAGAAGCGCGCAGCAATAGCCCCAGCCGCCGCGTACCCAGCACGGGCACGCTGGCACCAATGCCCCCTACGAGGCCAAACTGGTTGTTTTCTACTTCGCTACCAGGAAAGAGCGGGATAATAGCCGTGGTGTTTGTACTCCCATCGTACATCGTAAAAAGTGTTTGGGACCGCACAACGCGCGAATATATCCCCCCAGCCTCTAGAAAAGGCCGAAATAGCTGACTACGCATGAGTGTGTAGCGCAGCAGGACGGGCACGTGCACGTAGGACAAGTCAAATTTGTACGTAGTAGTTCGGAGGTAAGCAGAACCCGCTGTGGCTGGCATACTCTGATAGCTCGACTCGTACAACTCGTGGGCGTACAGCGCCTCCAGTTGCAGGCTCACGGTGCGGCGGGTTTGGGGCAAGGTGAAGCTCAACCCTAGCCCGCCAGTCAGGCTAGCCTGTGGGATAGTGAGCGATGATGAAAAGAAAGCACTGCCGCTAAACGACATACTCCCATGCTGATACCCTCCCAGTAAGCTCAGCACTGGCTTTTCGTGGTGCCGGGCGGGGGCAGCTTTTACAGCTACTGCACCCCCAACGCACTCATTATACTGCATCACAACCCGGATGAGAGCGGCTTGCAAAAATGGCAGTGCTGGCAGCTGCACCTGTACGCTCGGGCAGTCGCGCAGCACCGCTGCAAGCGTGGTGCGGTACCGGGCCTGGGTTTCGTAAGCCTCAAAGCCGTTGCTGAAGGTTTTGATCCGGCGCTCGACTAACTCCTGTAAAGGCACATCGGGCGCACCAACGGCCACGAAGTAATGGTTGTGGCGGTCGCGGTCGCGCAGGGAATAAAGTCGGGCTCGGCCCGTCACCAGCACCTCCACAAAAAAGGGCTGCGGCGCGGGAGTCTGGGTAGAGTCGGCAGGAGGCACGCGTTGCGTCTCATACATAGCTTCGTGCAGTATACCGTAGGCCCGAAGGCTAGCCGGCGCATACTCCGTGACGACCCCGCCCGGAGCTGGCCGAAAGCGACACACCAGCGCATTGCGCAACGCGCCCACTGCCTGCACTTCGCCGCGTAGCGTGTCGCCCACCGACCGCACGATGTAGCCGGGCCTAAAGCTGGCCTGCGCGTGCGCGGCATTGCTGGTTAGGGTAGCCACCAGTGCAAGTAAGGACGCCTTATAAAATAAATTCATATATTCAAACTATATTTTTTTTCTGGAAATTACGCAAAGGTGACTGTTAACCTCACCCAATGCTCTAGTGGCAGCGTACGCGTTGGATACGGCATTCTTCGGTTTAATTGGGCTTTACACTGCAAGTCGGCCACGAAGTTGACAATGAAATTTTTGCCCAGCGCTACCGGGGCCGTGCCAATCACGACCTGCATCTAGCGCTCCACTTGCTCACGGCAGGGCGCGCTATAGTCTGCCGCGCTGGCGTTGGGGGCTTAGGCGCTGCTCACAGATTAACTTGTGGGAGCAGCCAGCTATGTCGTACTTACAAACCAGGGCCCTTGAGTGGCCCGCCAACTGAGCACGCTGCCAGGCTCTGCTGGCGCTACTACTGCTTGGTGAGGCCGATCGTTAAGAATAGACTTGTTACTGTTTGACAACCAGTAATTTGCAGATCACAGTTTTTTTGTC
>CAZERY010000170.1:0-7749 GCA_964514915.1 uncultured Hymenobacter sp. | reverse complement strand
ATCCACGACATTGGCTCCCCTGACTACTGGATTACTTTTGGCTGACTACTTAGTTAGCCAGTTAGCGACTAGTCCTTCATCAAGCGCTGGGTTTTATCGAAGCCCTGGCCTTGCAGGTGTACCAAATAGATGCCGGGTGGCAGGTGAGCCGTGTAGCGCCCTAGCTCGGCTTGCAGCGCGGCTACCGAACCCGTGATGCGCACCAGCGGATCGCCTTGCAGCATGAAAAATTCCATCGTAAGCTGCTTTGTATTGCTGGGAACGACGTTGGCGAGGCGGAAGACAGCCGAGCCCGCGGCCGGATTGGGGTACACAAGCAGGCGATTAGCCCCCGTACCGATTGAGGAATTGGCAATGCCTGAAAAGCTCACCCCGATGAGCACCGGATCGTGGTCGGAAGAGCGGAAAGGGCTGGTGATATCCGTAGCCTCGCCGGCTTGGTTGTACTGCAAAAATCCGGGCTCAAAGGAATTGATGTTCCACTTTTGCACATCGATGAAGCCCACCATGTTGGGCGTCACGATGCAGTGGTCGAGCGAGCCAGTCAGGCCCTTAAACACGAATGAGGCGCTGGTAGGAGGGGTCACGGTTACGAGTCCGTCCGCCCGCAAAATGTCGATGGGGTCTTCTTCATAGTTGGCGTTGTAGTCGCCGATGCAGATAACGCGGCTAGCCCCAGCCGGGTACACCTTGTCGTGCAGAAATTGCACTAAGGCATTAGCCTCCAAGCGGCGACGGTCGTTGGAGGCGCCCTGACCATCGTTTTGGTCGGCGTTGATGCCGCTACCGCTACCCTTCGACCTGAAGTGATTGATTACTACTGCGAGCGTATCGGGGCGGGCATTGCGCCGGGTGGTGAAGAGCTGGGCGAGCGGTGGCCGCTCAAACACGCCCGCATCGGCCACCACGTGGGCAGGGCCCAGCAGGGCTACCACCGCCGGCTTGTAGATGATAGCGCAATGGATGGCGTCGGTATTATTGGGCTGCTGGCTAGTTCCGCCATCGTTGACGAAGGCGTAAGTACCATTGCCTGCGACTTTGTTCAGGCCGTTTACCAGGTCCTGGATGGCCGAGTTGGGGCCGTTGCCGTCATTTTCAACTTCCGTCAGGCCCAGCACATCCGCATCCATGCGCACGAGGGCGGCGATAATCTTGGCGCGCTGACGGGCAAAATCGTCCGCCGTTTTGGCGCCGCGTGGCGTCGGAAAGCCGCCATCCCGGCCGTCACCGTTGAAGTAATTAAATACGTTGAAGCTAGCCAGCTTCACGTCGAGCGCACCAAATCTAGGTGGATCGGGCCGTACTACCTTGAACACCGGCGCGTCGGCATCCGGCAGCGGCTGCACGCGCCACTTGTCAAAGCCGTAGCCCAGTAGGCCGCGTAGCTGCGCTATGGTACTGCCCACCCGCATGGTGCCCAGCTTGGGGTCGAGATAGGGTGTGGGTTTGGGGTTAGTGGCCGAGCTGCCGTCGTCGAGGATAATGCAACGCGCCGTATTGGCTGCTTCATAGGCCCGGATGGCGGCCAGGTTGCTGCTGCCCGTGCTGTGGGTGCCGGTGGCGGGGTCATCGTTGGGGTCAATGAACTGAGTAGGCTGGTAAAGCAGGCTGCCCGTGGCGAGCAGCATCTCGCCATGATACTTGAGGCTGAAAATTTCTGCCACGGTAAGCGGCGTGGCAAATTGCACGCGCATGCCTTCGTAGCGCTCTAGCGCGGCATCGGTGAAAGGGCTATCCAACGTCGCGAAAGCCGGCAGCTTGGTATTGCTGGCGAGCACCGTCACGGTGGGGTCGGTGAGCACGGCTTGGTTGAAGGACGGCGACGCGGCGGCTTCCAGCACGGTGCCCGTCACGCGCACTTTATCGCCCACGTGCACGGTGGCGCCGGTCTGCACCACATACAGGGCATCGGAGGTAGCGGGGTTGCCATCGGTAGCATCGGCGGCTTCCTGCACGTAAAAGCCCGCCGGGTTCAGGTCGGCGTACACGCCCGTCACGACTGCCTCAATGGTGTACGTGCCCGGGGTGGCCACCCCGCCCGTGCCTTGGATAGTGCCGATATGCGTAACGCCAGCCGCCGCTGGTACGCGCGCCGCTAGGGTAGGCTGCCCCGCCATCCCAAGCATGGTAGCGAGCAAGGCGGTTGGTAAAAAGAGCGTCGAGTACACTTGTGGAATATCGTTTTAAAAGAAGTGATGCAGTAAATATACTTTTTTGATGGTAAAAATACCATGGCTGGAAAGCCAGTGCTGTTTACAGCCCCTGAATACAGTCCCTGGCCTATTATGGGGCTCCTTTTACCTTGCTGGCCAGCCAAAAGGTATGCTGCTGATGGCCAAGGCGATAGTCGGCGCCGGGGATTCTCCCTGCATCGGCTATCGCCTTGGCCAGTAATGCTTTATTAGAAAATTAAAATGGGCTCGAAAAGCGCTTGTCCGTGATAAACGTTGAGTCGGTCAGCGTTTTTAGAAAAGCCAGCACCTGACGCTTCTCCGTAGCGGTGAGGTCCATTTGGGTGCCGAAAGGCGGGTCGTTGATGCCCTGAATCAAGTTGTTATCGAGGCCGGGGCTAGCCATCTGCACGTGGTCGGAGTAGTGGTCGAGCACTTCTTCCAGGGTCTTGAAGCGGCCATCGTGCATGTAGGGCGCAGTGAGCGTGATGTTGCGCAGGGTAGGGGCAATGAACTTGCCTTTGTCCACGGCCAGCCCCGTGATGCCGCTGCGGCCGGGGTCGGTAAAGGCCAGGTCGAGGCCGTTATTGAAAAACCGGCCCTCATAATTGGACGACATCAGCGGCTGCGCGTGGCAGTGAAAGCACTCGGCTCCGCGTACCACGCCCGGCGCGATGTGGGTAGTATACAGCTGCAAGCCCGCTACTTCATCGGCCGTAAGCCCCGTGCGGCTAACCATGTACTTGTCATAGCGCGAATTGCCCGAAATGAGGGTGCGCTCGAACTGGGCGAGCGCTTTCAGTGCCAGCTCGTTGGTAATCGTCTTGGTGCCAAATGCCGCCAAAAACAGCGCCGGGTACGTGCTGCTGGCCTGAAGCTTACTCACGCCCACCGTGAGCGGCTGGTGCAGCTCAATCGTGTTTTCTAAGGGCTTAAGGGCCTGGGTTTCGAGGGTCGTAAAAGCGCCGTCCCAGGTGAGCTGGGTGCTCCAGAGCACGTTGGTGAGCGACATGGTGCCGCGCGGGTTAGCCACGCCATCGACGCCCACCGCCAGGGCCAGCCCATCCGTAAAAGCCTTGCTTTGCTGGTGGCACGAGCCGCAGGCCATGGTGCCGGTGCTCGACAGCGCTTTCTCGTAAAACAGCCGGCGGCCCAGCGCCACGCCTTCGTTGGTGAGCGGATTGTCGGCCGGAATGACGGGTGTGGGGAAGCCGGCCGGCACCGTGAGCGCGTAGGCCGTGGGCGCCGCCGGCGTAGGGTCGACGGCATCGGCGCCCGCGCCGCCTTTACTACAGCTCGCTACGCTCAGGGCGGCCACGCCCAGCAGCACACCCACCCAAGAAAACGTCGTAGCTCGTAGCAACATAGAAACGGCGGTAAGAAGAGGCAAAAGATACGGCCGCGCCCCTAACGATGGAAGGAAGTGACTTAGTTTCTTGCGCGGCTGGGCTGTCCCGGCTGGGTTGGCCAGCTGCCCGCTAGCCGGTTTGCTTGCGGTCCTCGGTTGGAATTTTCTCACCTGAAGCCGGCGGTTGGCGGATTGCCCTCACGGCTCCTGGCTTGGCGCTACGGCTGGGGCGCCAGCAGCCGGTGGTCGGTTAAGAAGTCATTATCCGTCAGCGTATTCAGAAAAGCCAGTAAATCAGCTTGCTCCCGGGCAGCCAACGGAATACCCAGCTGCCCATTGGGCTGGCGCAGCAGCGGGTCGAGGGTGCGCGAAGGCACCACGCCGTGGTCGTAGTGGGCCAGCACCTGGGCGAGGGTTCCGAAGCGGCCGTCGTGCATGTAGGGCGCAGTGCGGGCCACGTTGCGCAGGCTGGGTACCTTGAAGCGGCCCGCGTCGGTGGGCCGGGCAGTGATGTGCGCGCGGCCCGAGTCGCGGGGAAACGTGCGGTCGAGGCCGTTGTTGCGGAAGCTCTCGTCGGTGAATAGCTCAGTGGCGTGGCAGCTTGCACACTTGGCCTGAAATAGCGCCCGGCCGCCTAGCTCCTGGCTGGTGAGGGTACCGCCCGCCTCGTAGCGCACGTAGTGGTCGTAGCGCGAATTGGCCGAAGTAAGCGCTGCCGTAAACTGGGCCAAGGCGCGTAAAAATTGCGGCGTGTCGATGGTCCCCGGCCCATAAATGGCGGCAAAGCGCTGCCGGTAAGCCACATCGGCGTTGAGCTTAGCCAGCGCGTCGGCGAGCGAAGTGTTCATTTCGGCCCGGTCGGTGAGGGGAGCCAGCGCTTGCAGTTCTAGCCCCAGTACGCCGCCATCGGCCATGAAGCCTTGGTGCCAGCGCAGGTTTTGCAGCGCGGGAGCATTGCGCCGGCCAAGCTGGCCGCTCACCCCAGGGCTGAGGCGCTGCCCCGCGTGCGCAAATGCCACCGACGCCTGGTGGCACGACCCGCACGATACCGTGCCATCGCTCGACAGCCGTGCATCGTAAAATAGCCGCCGGCCCAGCTCGAAAGTAGCCGCGTCGGGAGCGTTTTTATCCAGCCCGTACACCATCGCCGGGAAGTTGGCTGGTTGGTGGCTGCCGGGCACGGCCACCAGCCGGTCGTGGTCGGCTTCGCAGCTGGTGCCCGCCGCAAGGAGGCTGCCCAGGGCTAGCCCGGCCGCTAGCTGCCACCGGGCCAGCAGCTGGCGCCGGGCCAGCAGGAGCTTCGCAAAACGCATGGAGCCAACGGGCTAGTTGGCCTGGATGCGCTCGACGTTGAACATGCCCGCCGCGTAATTCTGCGCGACTTGTACCGACGAGGCGCTGGGGGCCATAGTGGGGGGAAAGGCGCTGAGGGCGAAATACGTAACGCCATCAAACATCTTTAGCACGTCGGCCGAAAAGTAAAGTTTGGGGGAGTGGTCGGCACGCACCAGCAGCGTGCTGCCATTGAGCGAGGGGCTGGCCGTAACGATGGCATTGTAGGGGGCGCGGTAACCACCGATGTGGCAAGTCAGCGGCTTAGTGGGGCTGGTCGAGGTCACGGTGCCTTCGAGCTTCATAAAAATGTGGCCCGTAGCCCAGGCCCAGTACATGGCATTGGCCGGGTTGAGGTCGCCAGTGAGGGCCAGCGGATCGCTCTTGGTAGTAGTCGAGTCTACTCCCACCACGAAGCTCACGCCAGTGTAGTCGCCAATGGGTACGTTGCTGACAGCAAAGCTGCTGGTAGCCGGCTTGGCCGCGTTGATGAGGTGATACTCGCCGGGCGCGGCGTAGCTGGTGCCGTCGGCCTTGCTAAACTTGATATTCGAGACGTAATACTCCAGCGTAGTTACCGTGAAGGTTTCGCCGTGGGCGGTGGGGTAGGCCGTGCCGTCGAGGGCTAGAGCCTTGGCACCCACCCTATTGTCCATCTCAAACGATACGGTGCCGACCGTCGGCTGAGCAGGGCTGACCACCGCCTGGCTGTCGCCGTCCTTTTTGCAGCTGCTAAGCAGGCTAGCCGTGGCGAAGAGGAAAAGCAAAAACGGGGAAAAGGGACGATTTTTCATCGGTAAAAAGCTTGATGAAGGAAACTGATTACTAGGCAGCGGCTAGCCTTACCGTACCGGCCAGCTTCACAGTTGCCGGCCACCCAATGCGCTACCGGACGAACTGCCTCACACGTAGCGGGTTCGGAAAGTTCAGCCCGGCCCGGCGGGCTAATGAAAAATAATGCGTAGCAGCCGGCCGCCCGGCCAGCGGCGAGAAAGTGAGCCGGCCGTTGCTCGCAAGAAGTTACTCAAGGCCTAGATCTCGGTTATCGTGCTGTGGGATAACCACTTACCAGTTAAGTAGCAGCTCGGCTTGCTCGCGCAGTACCTGGCGCAGCAGCGGGTCGGTGATGACGCCTTCGGCGGAGAGGTGCTTGCTGATGTTGGGCAGGCGCACGCGCTGGGGCAGCACGCCGGTGCCCAGGTAGAAGAGGATATCGGTGAGGTGGCTCAGGGCGAGCGAGCCGCCCTGGCTGCCGCTGCTCAGGCTCACGAGCGCCGCCTTTTTGCCCCGTATCCCGCCGGGATAGGGCAGGGCATCAATAAAGGTCTTGAGTGCGCCGGGAATGGAGCAGTTGTATTCGGGCGCGAAAATGACGAGCTTGTCTGAAACGTCGAGTGGCGCAATGAGGCGGTTGAACTCCTCATGGCGGCCGGCATTGTGGTACAGCGCTTCGGTGAGCAAGTCGGCCGGCAGGTCGTTGAGGTCCAGAAACTGGTAGGCCGCGCCGAGCTCATCGAGCAGGGTGGCGTAAAAATCGGCCACACGCCGAGTGCGGGACTGCGGGCGGCTGGTGCCGACGAGAAGAGTAACCAAAATAGCGGGGTGAACAGTGAATGACTGCGGGTTAAACCAGCGCGGGGCAACTAGGGTTTGGGTGGGTGCTGAGAGTGTTATTCCACCACCAGGCCGTATTTGTCGAGCAGTCCCGGCAGCCCACTCAGCGCGAAGCGCGCCCCAGCTACCTTATTGCTTTCGGGGTCGAAGCTAAAGCCGGTGGCAGTGGTAAAGTCGGCGCCGGCTAGCTGGGTAGCGTGGAAAATGGTTTGGGTGAGGTCGCAGCCCTGAAAAACGGCCCCCGTGAGGTCGGCGTTGGTAAAGTCGGCTTCGGCGAGCGAGCACTTGTCGAAGCGAGTGCCCGCCAGGCGCTTGCCGGCAAAGGACGCGTAACGCAGCTGGCACAAGTCAAAATGCACCCCAAGCAGCATATCCTGGCACGCGCTGAAGGGCACGCCGAGCAGCTTGCAATCCAGGAAAGCCACGTTTTGCAAGGCCGCGCCGCCGAGCTGGGCCGCGGTCAGGTTGCAGCGCTCAAACAGGCAGTCTTCAAATCGCAGCCCGGCCAGGCTGGCCGCGCCCAGCTCGCAGCCCACAAAATGATACTGCTCAAAGTCGCGGCCGAGGGCCAGCAGCCGGGAGGCATCGTAGCCCGTCAGCACGTTTTTGGCCGGGAAAGAATCGGGCTTGTGCAGGGCAGTGGGTTTGCGGCGGGGCTTCATAGGTAAAAAGTAAGCGGAGGCGAAAGCTAACCTACGACCCATCTTCGTAGTTTAAAGCGGGCAGTAGCAACCCTCGCAGGCCGGCATATTTCGGGGAGAGGCGTGGCTACTCTCCGCTTTGCGCCCCATGGCTGCCGCTTCTCGCACTATTTATTTTAAGAATAACGCCGGCTGCGTGTGGGAAGAACCCCAGGCGTACCTGCGGCTCGACTACTTCGCTGGCCTCCGCAACGAGGCCCAGTTTCAGGCCCTACTCACCCACGCCCGGCAAGCGATGCAGCGCCATGGCTGGAACAGGATGCTCATCAACCAGCAACTGATGAGCGCCTTTACGCCCAGCGAAGAAACCTGGATGGTGAACGACTGGCTGCCCCGCGCCGTGCAGGAAGCCGGCTACCGCTACGGGGCAGTAGTAGTAGCCCACGACGTATTTGCCCGGCTAGCCATGACGACCCTCGTCATGAGCAGCCGCAACCTCAACCACCAGTACCGCAGCTTCGAGCACGAGCCAGAAGCCCTGGTCTGGCTGCTAGCACAGTGATCAATGATCAGTGATCAATAACCATAGGACCACTCTACCCTACTATTTTAGGGGGTTGATAATAAGTAACTTGTCGAATAA
>CAZERY010000169.1:0-7824 GCA_964514915.1 uncultured Hymenobacter sp. | reverse complement strand
TGACAAAAAAACTGTGATCTGCAAATTACTGGTTGTCAAACAGTAACAAGTCTATAAGGAGTGCTCAGTTAATATCTGATGTACGCAGCACCTGAGCCAGGTTGCTGGAAACAGGCTTTTTCTGTCCCTCTGGAGGTCATTTTCAGCAAGCTGACGGAAGTAGTGCGTAACATCAGTTAATATCTACTCTTGATCCCGTAATAACAGTCTCCCCAGTGCCGTCTAGCCTTACCGTATTACCCGATTTCATTTCCAGGTGTTTGGTAGCTCCGATGTTTACGTTGGTAGTTGCCGTAATTTTTACCTCAGTGCTGCTAAGCGAAATAGTAGGTATTGCGCCTGATTGTGGCGATGGGCGGTCTGTTTTCAACTCAATCTTATCAGTTGCAAGCAACTCAATTTCTTTGGAACGAAGAGTCATTTTTTCAGCTGCACCCAGCAGCATCGTGCCCTGGGTTGTGAGCGAGATGGCCCCGGAGGCAGCGAACGATATTTCCAATTGGGAGTTGCTGTTGCCGTTGTTAAGATTCGAGATGATAATGCGCTCTTTCTCGTCTGTGTCATCAAAGGTGATGGTATTGCCTCCCGCTGTTCGGATGAATTTAAGATAGTTTTCCGGGTAGGTATATTCCGTAACCTGTTGCTTATTTTTACGGGAAAACAGGTTGCCCAGCACCACCGGAAACTCTGGCCTTCCTTGTTCGTAGCCCACCAGCACCTGCGAGCCCACCTCGGGGGTAAATAGCTGGCCATTGACATTGCCATTGCCCTTGCCCGAGTAGGGCGTGCTTACCCGTATCCAGTCCGTTGTAGGCTGCTGTTTCTTGAACGACCACGCGTAGCATACCTTGACGCGGCCCAGGTACTCGGGGTCGGCTACATCCTCGACTATCGCCAACTCGGGCACACCCTGTGGAGATTGCACCAGCGGGTTGGGTGGTGGCCGCTTGGCTGCGGCAGGCAGCGCCTCGAAAGTATTGTGGTAATTGTTGTCCTCCACCACGTGCGTTACTTTGGTTAGGCGGTAGGAGCCGTAGGGGTGCAAATCGCCTTGCCGGCGGCTACCGTACACGTCCACTACCTTGCCCACCGCAAAGTCTGGGTTTTCGCTCGTGCCCGTAAAGATGACCAAACTACTGGCCTGGCTTTCCTTCCGCTCCTGGATAGCGCTATGGAATTGCGGATTGTCGGACACCTGGCGGTTTAGCACCAACCGCGCCTGCTGGGTAAACAAATCCTCGGATTTACCCAGGGCGAATTTGGTGTAGCGTTCAAGCTGGGTCAGCGGTTTGTTCGTCGAGTTGGCGATGTAGCGGGTATTAGGCAGGTATTCGTAGCGTATGAAGTCAAAAGTACTGGGTTTCAGGCCAATGTTCATGTCGAATTCCTGGGTCTCCCTCAGCTTCAATTCCAAGGGTCTCTTGGGGGGCTGGGGCTCGTTGGGTAGGCCCAGGTACAGCTCCTCGCCGTCACAGTAAAACCACTCGCCGTACTCATCGGCCAGCCGCCGCAAAAAGGCGTAGGAGCTTTCGTCATACTGCACGGTATATGGCAAGGCCTCCTTGTACTGTGGGGTTAGCGAGTAGGCGGGCCGGTCATCGACGGGATAAACCTCAAGTACTTCGTCAAAAATTTCCTCTAACGTCTTCCCCACAAAGGGGCGGCGTTGGCGGCCGTCTTCCAGCATGTAGGTGAGGCTATAGCCACTGAGCACGAAGCGGTGGTTAAAGTCCTTGCCCTTTGCGTTAGAGAGCGAAATGTTGGTAATGATACCCTTAAACTCCAGGGCTGGGAGTACGAGGAATATCGGGATAATCTGGATGGTAATGGGCTTCCCACAATACTTCTCGTGGGCTTCATGAAAAAAGCTATTTTCAATGGCTTCCAGTGCCTCGTAAGGTACCGTCACCTCGAAGGAGTGATGATCAAACAATTCCTGCTGAATGCGTACGCTATGGTATTTGGTCCCCAAAGGTTTACATCCCTCGATATCAATGATTACCTTCGTAACAATAGACATATTATTATCCTAAAAAACAATGAAAAGCGTCCTGCCACCTGCCAGGGCCCGGACAAGCGCCACAAAAATAACCCAAGGATTAATGAAAATAACCCAACAAGTGACCAAGTAACCTGCCCGAAGCGAGCAGGGAAAGATGGGCAGTGCCAACCGCCCAAATGAGGTTCGACCTTATGGCCACCCCAGCCACTGACCTCGAAGCGCTTGGGCATACAAAGGAGTTTCTAGAAAGGACCAGCAAGCTTGGCGGGGTGAACCATCAGCGCTCATAAAAAAACTCCAGGGTAGTACTCGCCTCGCCGCTGGCCTGCCCACTGCGCGCCCGGAGCTCCACGCGCCGGATTTTGCCGCTGATGGTCTTGGGCAGCTCGGCCACGAATTCCAGCACGCGGGGAATCTTGTAGGGTGCCAGGTGCGCCCGGCTGAAAGCAAACAGCTCCTGGGCGAGCGCGGCCGTGGGCACGGTGCCCGGTGTGAGGATAAGGAAAGCCTTGATCTCGTGGCCTTTGATGGGGTGCGGCACGCCCACCACGGCGGCCTCCACCACGGCCAGGTGCTCGATGAGCGCGCTCTCGACCTCAAAGGGCCCCACGCGGTAGTCGCTCGACTTGATAACATCGTCGTCGCGGCCCACAAACCAGAGGTAGCCGTCGGGGTCGCGGTAGGCCTTGTCGCCGGTGTAGTACCGGCCGTGCCGAAACACGCTGGCTAGCCGCTCGGGCTCGCCAAAATACTCCTTAAAAATGCCGTTGGGCTGGTCGGTATCGGTGCGCACCGTGATGTGACCCTCGACCAGGTCGGGCTGAATCACGCCGGCATCGTCCGCGATTTCGACGCGGTACATAAACGACGGCCAGCCCATGCTACCCAGGCGCACGGCGCTGCCCGGCAGGTTATAAATCATGGCCGTGCTCTCGGTCTGCCCGTAGCCGTCGCGCAGCAAAATGCCCGTGCCGCGCTGCCAGGCCTGAATCACCTCGGGGTTGAGCGGCTCGCCCGCACTCACGCACGCGCGAAAGCTGAAGCGATACGCCGCCAGGTCTTCCAGGATGAGCAGCCGCAGCACCGTGGGCGGCGCGCAAAACGTACTCACCCGCTCCCGGGCCAGCGCGGCCAGCAGCGGCCCGGCCGCAAAGCGCCCGCTGCTCTGGTAGGCCACCAGCGTGGCCCCCACGCTGAGCGGCGCAAAAAAGCTGCTCCAGGCAAACTTGGCCCAGCCGGCCTGCGCAATGTTGCAGTGCCGGTCGGTGGGGCGCAGCCCAATCCAGGCGGCCGTGCTGAGGTGGCCCACCGGGTACGAAAAGTGCGTGTGCGTCACCACTTTGGGCAGGCCCGTGGTGCCCGAGGTGAAGAATAAGAACAGCGGGTCGTCGGGCCGGGTGGGGGCCGCCGCGGCCCGCGGGGCCAGTCCCGCCGCGGCTTCAAAGCCCACCCAGCCGGCCCGGCTAGCCCCCGGCCCGCCCACCAGCAGCTTGAGCCCGATGCGCTGACCCAGGGCCTGCTCAGCGGCGTCGACTTTGGCGGCGTTCTCGTCGTCGGCAATAACTACGGCGGGCAGCAGGCGGCCAAACCGGTATTCCAAGTCCTTGGCCGTCATGATGCTCGCCGTCGGAATCAGCAGTTGCCCTCCCTTGATGCCGGCCACGTAGGTATCCCAGAGCTCGGCGCACACGGGTACCATCAGCAGCACGGCCGCTTGCGGCCGCACGCCATGTTGGCGCCACAAGTTGAGCAGGCGGTTGGCGCGGGCGGCTAGCTCCGCGTAGCTAATGGCCTGGCTGCCGGCGTCGTCGGCCAGCACTATGGCTGGCTTGTCAGGATGGCTAGCCACGTGCAAGCCCTCGAAGATATCGGTGGCCCAATTAAAAAAGGGCGGTTTGGGAATGGGCAGCGCGTCCAGCTCGTGGTACGCCCCGGATTCGGCAATGCGCTGAAAATCTTGAAAGTAGCGTTGCATAAAGCACAGGAGCAAAGGGTGGGAGCCAGCAAAGTAAAAAGAAACTGGCCACTAACGCGTTCGGAATGAGGCGGAACGATTTAAGACTATGGGTAAGTTTACAGCCTACGCTGCCCCTACCAGTCAGGTCCGTTCTATCCAGCTCGTTATGCATATTTCGCTATTGGCTGCGCTGCTGCTCGCCAGCACCCTCACGCTGGGCGCGGTTCCCACTACCGCGCCAGCCCCCGCCCTTGCTACCGAAACCGTAACGGTGGTGGTATCGGCGCTGGTTTCGACACGGTCGGTCATCAAGCTGAATTTTTATAACGCGCCCGAGAAATTTCTCAAAGACGGGCAAGTGGCCATCCGCCTGCTGGTGCGGCCCGAGGGCAAAACGTCCATCATGATACCCGTCGAGCTAACGGCCGGCGAGTGGGCCGTGGCCCTCACCCAAGACCTGAACAACAACGACAAGCTCGACAAAAACTTTCTGGGTATCCCTACCGAGCCGTTTGCTTTCTCCAATAACATCAAGCCGCGCCTTGCCGCGCCCACTTTTCAGGAGTGCAAGTTTATGGTCACTGGCCCCGGCCAAGTGATAAATATTACTTCCTGGAACGACTTTTAAGTCCGGAAAGGATGCGCCCTGCGGGCTAGCCGCTCGGCGAACTCTACGGCGTAGCGGGCGCGTCTCGGAGCGCTTGGCATCGGCCACTTTGCGCGCCATCGCCCGGCGCATAGCCCCAGGGTGGGCCAGAAAGGCAATTTCGGCTTCGGGCCAGGCGGCTAAGGCTTCGGCCAGTTCTTCGGGCAAGTCAACTTGGTCGGGGTTGAGATCGGGAGTGAGCGCAACGCTGAGTTAGCTGACCGTTTTTCAGAGCCAGTTGCTGGCATAAGCTTTTGCGCAGCAGCAGGTAGTGCCCACCGCCCACCTGGGGTAGCAAGCTCAGCCGCTCGGAGTGGCCGTTGAGCGTGGCTGCCACCCGCTTGCTGGTCTTGCCCCCAAGGGCTAGCCACGCTGCCTCGGGCACCACCACCAGCTGAACCGGCCTGAAGCTAGGGCCGCCGGTTTCGAGTACCCCCTGAAAAGTGGTAGCTAATGGCAGGGCAAGAAAGTAGGTAACGCTAACGCACTTGGCCATCGCCGCGCACTAGCCATTTGTAGCTGGTCAGCTCCGCCAGGCCCATGGGGCCGCGGGCGTGCAGCTTTTGGGTGCTGATGCCAATCTCGGCGCCCAGCCCAAACTGCCCGCCGTCGGTAAAGGCCGTGGAGGCGTTGGCGTACACGGCGGCGGCATCCACGACGTGCAAAAAAGTGTCGATGTGCGCCGCGTCCTCCGACACGATGGCTTCGCTGTGGCGCGAGCCGTGGCGCGCAATGTGGTCGAGGGCCACGTCGAGGTCGGGCACCGTCTTGACGGCCAGCTTATAATCCAAAAACTCGGTGCCAAAGCTCGCTTCCGTAGCCTCGGCGAGCAGCGCGGCGGGGTAGTGGCCGGCCAGCGCCGCGTGGGCCGGCGCGTCGGCAAAGAGCTGCACCTGCGCCGCGGCGAGCGGCGCCAGCAGCGCGGGCAAATCAGCCAGCCGCTGTTGGTTAATAAGCAAGCAGTCAAGCGAATTACACACGCTCACGCGCCGCGTCTTGGCGTTGTTGATGATGGCGCGGCCCTTGGCCAGGTCACCGGTCTCGTCGAAATAGGTGTGCACGACGCCCGCGCCGGTTTCGATAACAGGCACCCGGGCGTGCTGCCGCACGTAGTCAATCAGCCCCTGACTACCCCTGGGGATAACTACATCGACCAAGCCCACGGCCAGGAGGAGCGCCTCGGTGGCGGCGCGCTCGGGCGGTAGCAGGCTAGCCGCCGCCAGCGGCAGGCCGTGGCGCAGCAGCACCGGCCCCGCCACTTCGAGCAGCGCCGCGTTGGAGGCCGCCGCGTCGGAGCCGCCTTTGAGCAGGCAGGCGTTGCCGGTTTTCAGGCACAGCGCCAGGCTGTCGAACGTCACGTTGGGCCGCGCTTCGTAGATGATGCCTACTACGCCGAGCGGCACGCGCACCTTGCTTAACTGTAAGCCGTTGGCCAGCGTTTGGGTGCTTAGGATGGCGCCCAGCGGGGAGGGCAGGCTAGCCACGCTGCGCAGGTCCTGGGCTATGGCTTGCAGGCGCTCGGGAGTAAGGCGCAGGCGGTCGTGGCGCGGGTCGGCGGCGGGCATGCGGGCTAGGTCCCGGGCATTTTCGGCCAGCACGAAGTCGGCGCGGGCCAGCAGCGCGTCGGCCAAGTCGCGCAGCATGGCGTTGGTAGTGGCGGGCGACACCGTGGCCAGCCGGCGGCTAGCCTGCTGCGCGGCAACGAAGAAAGCGGAGTAGTCCGACATAGTTTTCAGCGGTTAGCTGACATATGTTAAACGAAGAAGCTGGCTGTTAGCAGCTAACAGCCTAGAATAAAAAGAGATAGTCGTAGTGTACCAGCGGGCGCTGGCCGTGCTGGCCCAATCGCTCGCGGGCTTTATCGGCGCCGTACTCGGCCAGGCCCAGGCCCAGCGCGTGGCCGGCTTCATCGGTGAGGCGCACGAGGTCGCCCTTCTGAAAATCGCCCTCAATCTGCACGATGCCTACCGGCAGCAGGCTCGTGGCCTGGCCGGCGGCGAGCAGCGCGGCGCGGGCGCCGGCGTTTACCTGCACGGTGGCCTGGGCGGCCTGGGCGTGGGCTAGCCACTTCTTGGTGCCCGAAGTGCGCTTGCTGGGTTGAAACCAGGTGCCTATAGCGCTTTCATTTAAGATGTTGGGTAAGATATCCGGCGTTTTTCCATTGGCAATGTGCACGCTGATGCCCAGCCGGGCCACCTTCTGCGCAATGGAGCACTTGGTGAGCATGCCCCCGCGCCCAAACTGCGAGCGCGTGGCTGTCACAAACTCGGCCAAGCCCGTAGCGGCGGGCGCGATCTGGCGGATAACCTGGGCACCGGGCCGGGCCGGGTCGCCGTCAAAAATGCCGTCCACGTTGCTCAAAATGAGCAGCGCGTCGGCATTGAGCATGCTCGCCACCAGGCCGGCCAGCTCATCGTTGTCGGTAAACATCAGCTCCGTTACCGAAATCACATCGTTCTCATTTACAATGGGAATGACGTTTTGCTGGAGCAGCTCCTGAAAGCAGTTCTGCATATTCTGGTAGTGCTGGCGGTCGCGGAAGTCCTCTTTGGTTACCAGCACCTGCGCGCCCAGCAGGCCATAGGGCGCGAGCAGCGCGGCGTAGAGGCTCAGCAGCTTCACCTGGCCCACGGCGGCGAGCAGCTGGCGGCTGCGCACGGCGTCGGCCTTGGGCGGCAGCGTGATGAGGCTGCGCCCCGCCGCCACCGCGCCCGACGATACCAAGATGATTTCTAGGCCCTGGCTTTTCAGGCCTACTATTTGGGCCACGAGCTGAGCCATGCGGTCCTCATCAGGCAGGCCGTTGGGCTGAGTGAGGACGTTGGAGCCGATTTTGACAACGAGGCGGCGGTAGGGCAGGGGCATGGGGCAAAACAAAAACAGCCACCAAAGCTAGCGCCCGCTGGCAACTTGCTTCGCTGGCGGCCGGCCGTTGGGGCTGGCGCGGTCGGTTTGGGCCGCCCCGCCATCCTTTTGCCGGTTGGGTTGTTACTACGTTCTGTTTTTCCGGTGGTCGCTTCGGTGCTGCCTTTTTCCATTTCTCATGAAAGCCTACAAACTCCACGAGCCCAAGAGCCTCGACAATTTTCAACTGGGTACCTACGATGAGCCCACCGTGCGCGACTACGAGGTGAAGATTCAGGTGAAAGCCGCTTCCCTCAACTACCGCGACTGGGCGCTGGCCAACGGCTGGTTTGGCTACCCCGGCGAGGTGCTGCC
>CAZERY010000168.1:0-7845 GCA_964514915.1 uncultured Hymenobacter sp. | reverse complement strand
TGCACTTTCTCCTCCTGGGTGTAGCCCGTGAGGTCGATAATCTCCATGCGGTCGCGCAAGGCCGGCTGAATGGTGTCGAGCGAGTTGGCAGTAGCGATGAAAAGCACCTTGCTTAGGTCATACTCCACCTCTAGGTAGTTGTCGGTGAAGGTCGAGTTCTGCTCCGGGTCGAGCACTTCGAGCAGCGCCGAGCTGGGGTCGCCGCGAAAGTCGCTGCTTACCTTGTCGATCTCGTCGAGAATAATGACCGGGTTACTCACCCCCGCCTTCTTGATTTGCGAGATGATGCGACCCGGCATGGCACCCACGTAGGTTTTGCGGTGCCCGCGAATCTCGGCTTCGTCGCGCACCCCACCCAGGCTCAGGCGCACGTACTTGCGGCCCAGCGCCTGCGCAATGCTGCGGCCGAGCGAAGTTTTGCCCACGCCGGGCGGGCCGTACAGGCACAAGATCGGCGCTTTTAAGTCTTGCTTTAGCTTGAGCACCGCCAAGTATTCGATGATGCGCTCCTTTACCTTTTCGAGGCCAAAATGGTCGGCATCAAGGATCTTCTTGGTATTCTTGAGGTTGAATTTATCCTTGGTCGTCTCGTTCCAGGGCAGGTCGAGCAAAAACTCGACGTAATTGAGCGTCACCGGGTAGTCGGGCGACATCTGGTTGACGCGCCCGAGCTTGGCCAGCTCCTTGGCAAAGTGCTTGGCTACCGCCTCGGGCCACTTCTTACCTTCGGCGCGGGCCCGTAGCGCGGCCACATCGCCCTCGGCGCTGCCTTCGCCCTGGCCCAGCTCATCTTGCAGCGTTTTGAGCTGTTTGCGCAGGAAGTATTCGCGCTGCTCGGCGTCGATGCCGGTGTGCACCTTGGTCCGAATGTCGTTTTTAATTTCCAGCAGCTCAATTTGGCGCAGCAGCGCTTCGAGCAGCTGGCGGGCCTGGTCCTCGGGCCCGGCCAGCTCCAGCAGGCGCTGCTTGGCGGGCAGCTCAAGCTGCACGTTCGACGACAAAAAGTGAATCAAAAATGCCGGCGACTGAATGCCTTCGAGCATCGTGCGCGCCTCCATCGGGATTTCGGGCGTTAGCTCCAGCACCTTCGTGGCGGCTTCGCGCAGGCTTTGCAGCAGCACCAGCTCCCCATCCTTCTCCGTGTCCAGTGCTTTCTCCTCAAAGTATTCTACCTGCGCCGTAAGCTGCGGCGTGTAGGTAAGCTGCTCGCCCACCCGAAAGCGCACCTGCCCCTGAATAATGATGGTAACCGTATCATCGGGCTGGTCGATGACCTTAAGAATCCGGGCCAGCGTGCCCACTGGGTAGAGGTCATCGGTAGTAGGCTCGTCGATGTCGAGCTGGCGCTGCGTCACCACGCCCACTAGCTTTTCGTTTTTGGCGGCCAGCTTGCGCACCAGCCGAATGCTTTTCTGGCGCGTCACCGTCACGGGCAGCACTACCCCCGGAAATAGCACGGTATTGCGCACCGGCAGCAGGGCAAGCTTGTCGGGCGCCTCGGCGGCCGACAGCAGGTGGTCGGGGTCAGCGGCCATAATCGCAATGGCTTCGGCAGGAGCATCGGAGGTGCCAGCCAGCAGGGGGCTGGGGCGAGAGTAATCGAGATACATGGGCAAATAAGGCCGGCTGGTATGCGAGTGGTAGCTGCCAGAGTGGCAGCCGCACACCATCGGGCTAAGATAACGCCGGCTGAGGTGGCCGGCGCCCAGAAGGCGCAAGGGCCGTGCCAGCGCCGCGGGGCCCGCCGGTTTGACGGGAAAGCTGGATCTTAGGTATAGTAATTTGATAATGATAGGGTGAGTGACAACGTAGCTGCGCGGGTGAGCGCACAAAAAGAAGAAATAGTAATTTGATAATAACCGGTTTTGTGTAAGAACTTGCGAACAGATTTTGCCTGCCACCTTCTTCATGCTTCGCCTGCTGCATCCTCGTTTTTTTTATTGCTGCTGGCTGGCGCTGCTCGTGGGGCTGGCCTCACCGGCCCAGGCGCAGCGCTCGGCCCCGGCTGGCCCCGCTACCACCACGCGGCCCCCAGCCCTGCCCGCCCGCCCGGCCTACCAGCAGCGGGCTTTGCGCGGCCGCATCAGCCGGCGCCTGCGGGTGCGGGCCGACGGCACTCCCAACTTCCCTAATATCAATAAGATTGCATTCTACGAAGATAAAAAGGCGCTCAAAGCCATTCAGAAAGCCGAGCGGCGGCACCAGTACGCCCAGGCGCGGGCGTTGCTCCAGCAGTACGTAGCGCAGTTTGGGATCGAGAATTTTTATCGTTCTACCGACCTGCTCTGGCACCTGGGCCAGCTGTTGCAGCGCGACAGCAGCCGGCAGGAGCAGGCCAAGGCGTATTTCCGGTTGGCCCTCAAGCACCACCGTACCGACGTCAAGCGCGTGCAGCTCTACTACGACTCGCTGGAAGCCAAAAACGCCGACCTCTACGTGCCGCTCAAGGTGTACTACGACCTAGTGGAATACCGCAAAAGCATCAATACCTTTCACCCGCCCAAAAACGTGTACACCAACATGGGCGACGCCATCAACTCGAAGTTTCCGGACTACGGCCCGGCGCTCGGGGCCGGCGACTCGGTGCTGCTTTTCTCGTCTAAGCGCCAGGCGCGGCGTGGGGTGCAAACCCAGGCCGATGAGAATCTCTACGTATCGCACCGCCAGGGCGATAACTACTGGTCGGACGCGGAGCCCTTGCCCAAGCCCATCAACTCGCAGTACAATGAGGGCTCGGCGTGTTTTTCGCACGATGGCCGCACCATCTTCTTTGCCCGCTGCGAGTGCCCCAGCTGCCACGGCAACTGCGACCTCTACACCGCCAGCCTGGGCAAGGATGGCAAGTGGAGCGCTCCCAAAAGCCTCGGCACCGCCGTCAACTCCGTGGCCTGGGATTCGCAGCCCACGCTTTCGCCCAAGGAAGACACCCTGTACTTTGCCTCCGACCGGCTCGGCGGCTTTGGCCTGAGCGACATCTACTACACGGTAAAAGGCAAAAACGGCCAGTGGGGCAAAGCCCTGAACCTGGGCCCCACCGTTAACACCCGCGAGAGCGAAGTGAGCCCGTTTTTTCACCCGCTCTACCAGGTGCTGTACTTCAGCTCGCGGGGTCAGCTGCTCAATTTTGGCGATTTCGACATCTACAAGACCTACCGCGTAAACGGCCGCTGGCAGGAGCCGCGCAACATCGGCCCGCTCGTGAATGGCAAGGGCTCCGAGTACTATTTTACCATCGACAGCCAGAGCAAAAACCTCTACTACGCCCGCTCCGAGGCCCAGGACATGCAAAACCTGGATCTCTACTCCTTCCCGCTGCCGATGGAAGCCCAGCCTCTGGCCACCACCCAGGTAGCCGGCACGCTGGTCGATTCGGTGAGCAGCCGCCCGCTCAAAGGCATTATCAGCATCATCGACCTCGACAATGGCATCGAGGTGGCCAGCAAGTACTTGCGGGACGATGGCTCGTTCAATTTTGAGCTGGTAGATGGCTCGCACTACGCCATGCTCATTCAAAGCCCCGATGCGTTCACGGTCGAAAAGCAATTCGTGCTGAAGAGTGACACCGTGATGACGCTGCTCACAAACAGCATTGACTACAAGCTGCCGCTTATCTTCAAAAACATTGAGTTTGAAGCTACTAAGTCGGGTATCCGGCCGGCCATGCATTCCACTCTCGACCGGATTACGCTCTTTTTAGTCGATCATCCCACGTTTCGGCTCAACATCGCGGGCTACACCGACGGCCGGGGCGACCCCGACGTAAACGAAAAGCTCTCGCAAGAGCGCGCCGAGGAAATCCGCCACTACATCGAGCGCAAAGGCAAGCTCGGTCCCAACCGCATCGAAAGCTTCGGCTACGGCTCTAGCCGGCCCCTCAAAGAGGAAATAACCGAGGCCGACGCCCGCATCAACCGCCGCGTGGAGTTTCGCCTCATCAAGCCCGAAGGGGAGAAGAGTGACGGCAAAGGCGCCGGCTGGTAGTAGCCAAAAACAGTTCTCTAGCCCGGCCAGTCCAGGTTCAAATCTTGGTCGCGCATGCACTTAAAATGCCCCTGCGGGCACTGCGCAAAGCCAATCTTGGAGCACGGCCGGCAGGCTAGCCCCAGCACTTCCAGCGCCTCGAAGCTGGTGCGGTAAGGATACATACCAAACTGCGGCACGGTATTGCCCCACACGCTGAAAACCTGCTTCTTAAATGCCGAAGCAATGTGCATCAGCCCCGTGTCGTGGCTGACGACAAACTGCGCCTGCCGCAGCAGCGAGGCCGACTGATGCAGCGAAAAACGCCCGCATCCGTTGAAAATAGGCCTGGTAGCGGCTAGCTCAATCACGTGGCCGGTGCGCTCGTCTTCGGGGCCGCCGAGCAGCACCACCGGGCGGGGAGCCAGCCGGGCCACCAGCTCAATGAGCTTCTCCACAGGCAGGCGCTTGGTAGCGTGCTGCGCCCCAATGGCCACGGCCACGTACTGCCCCGGCCGAAAGCCAGCGGGCAGCTCGGCCACCACGTCCACTTCCTGGCTGGCCGGAATGAAATAGTCGAGCCCGCTGCCATCGTCGCGGATGCCGAGCGGCGCGGCCGCCGCCCGGTAGCGGTCCACGATGTGCACGGGCGGCAGGTAGTCGATTTTAAACCTGACTAGTAGATACTTCTGCCAGTTAAGCTTATCAAACGACCGGCCCAGCACGCCGGGCAGTTGCAGCCGGATGAGCCGGGTGCGCAGATTGTTGTGCAGGTCCACGATGAAGTCGAAGCGCTCGGCCCGCAGCTCGCGCACCAGCTCGGCCAGGCTGCCGCTCAGCAGGTGCAGCTTGTCGACGTACGGGCTCGCCTCAAACAAGCTGCGGTAGGCCGGCTTGGTAGCAAAATGCACTTCTACGCCCGGCAGCTGGGTTTTGAGCTGCCGCACCACGGGCGTCGTCAGCACAATATCGCCGATGGACGAGAAGCGGAGGACCAGGATTTTCATGGAGTGAGAGACGTAACTAAAAGAACGTCATGCTGAGCGAAGTCGAAGCATGACGTTCTTTTCACTTTGCAAACTTCACTTTCCGGGCTGCGAAGTACGCCGCTGCTTCCTCTACCGACTTCGTATTGAAAGTCGTCTCCTTGGTTAGCATACCTTTGCGGCCAGCCAGCACGCCGTAGCGCATATCGGCGTAGCCGTCGGTGTGGTGGGCATCGGGGTTGATGCTGAGCTGCACGCCCTGACTGATGGCGTAGCGCACCCAGCGCCAATCGAGGTCGAGGCGCCAGGGGTTGGCATTGATCTCAATAATCACTTGGTGCTCGGCGCAGGCATCAATAACGGCTTTAAAATCAATGGGGTAGCCGGCCCGGCGCAGCAATAGCCGGCCGGTGGGGTGGCCCAGCATGGTGCAGTGCGGGTTGGCAATAGCGGCCAGCAGGCGCTCGGTGGCGCGCTGCTCATCCATCTTCAGGTTGGAGTGGATGGAGGCCACGATGAAGTCGAATGAATCGCGCAACGCCTCGTCATAATCGAGGCTGCCATCGCCTAAAATATCAGCCTCAATACCCTTAAAGATGCGGAACGGTGCCAGCTCCGCGTTCAGCTCCTCAATCTCGCGCTGCTGCTGGCGCACGCGCTCCGGCCCCAGGCCCTGAGCGTAGTGGGCCGCCTGCGAGTGGTCGCAGATGCCGAGGTATTCGTAGCCCGCATCGCGCAGGAAAGTAGCCATCTGGCGCAGCGAGTGGCTGCCGTCGGAATACGTGCTGTGGTTGTGTAGCGAGCCCCGTAAATCACTGTCTACTAAGAGAGTCGGGATTTTGCGCTCGGCGGCTAGCTCGATTTCTCCCAGGCCCTCGCGTAGCTCGGGTACCACGTATTGGAGGCCCGCTTTTTCGTACAGGGCTTCCTCGCTGGCAAAGCGCTCGCGCTTGGCCCACTGGCGCAGGCTGGCCGGCTGGCCGGGGCCCGCCCCGGGTAGTGGCGCGCTAAGGTGCGCCTCGTTGCCAGTGGCGATGAACAGCTGGTTGACAAAGTCGGTGGGCGCGACCACGCGCACCTCTATGCCCACGCCCGAGTCGGCAGCGGTGCCGCGCCAGGCAAAAGGCCCCGAGCGGCGCGCATCGGCCCGCAGGCCCGCGGCGGCGTCGAGCACGGCGTGGATGGGCGCGGGGTCGGGGCTAGCCACCAGGATTTCCACCGTTTCCACGATTTCGAGGGCGCGGCGCACCTCGCCGGCGGCGGCTACTTCGGCCACGCCCGGCACCTGGCGCAGGCGAGCGGCCAGGTCATTGGCCAGCTGCTCGGCCTGGGAGAAGAGCAGCTTGCCCGCGCTTTGGTCGGTGAAAGCAAGCGCGGCCAGCAGGCTTTCCTGGGTTTTGGTCCCGAAGCCCTTGAGCTTGGCCACCAGGCCGGCCTCGGCGGCTTCACGCAGCTGGTCGGGGCTTTCGATGCCTGCGTCGCGCCACAGAGCCCGCACCTTCTTGGGACCGATACCTTTGATATTCAGCAGGTCAACTACACCGGGCGGGGTCTGGTCGAGCAGGCGCTGGAGCTCCTCAAACGTGCCGGTGTCGAGCAGCTCGGCCACCTTGGCGGCCTGGGTTTTGCTGAGGCCGGTGCGGTTGGGCAGGCCCGGCCGGTCGATTTCGGCTACCGGAAACTCCAGCTGCTCCAGCGCGGTGGCGGTGCCCTCGTAGGCCCTTATTTTGAAAGGATTTTCGTCGTGCAGCTCCAGCAGCTGGGCCGTGAGCTTAAAGGCTTTGATGAGGGCGCGGTTATCCACAAGAAGTTGGGTTGGCAGTTGGGCAGATACGCGGCGCGCCTTCGCCAGGCGAAATTTTTCAACAAAAAAGTAGCTGCAAGCCGCTGATAACCCAAAAGTACGGCTCAGGCAGTGGGCAGGTCAGCGCAAATTCACGTAGTATCGGGTGTTATGTTGTTATTCAAAAACCTGGGCCGATTAGCCAGCTTGCTGCTTTTGCTGCTGGCCGCCTGCCATTCAGAGGCTAGCCACCCGCCCGAGCTGCCCACCGGCACCTTGGCCGCGCTGCGTGGCACCTGGCTGTTGCAGCCCGAGGCTAGCCACGCCGATACGCTCACGTACCGGCGCAATACCTACCGCTTTCGCTACCGGCCGGGCGGGCGGGCGGGTTTCCGGCTAGGGCCGGCCGGGCGCTTTACGCGCTATGACCTGGTGCCCAGCGGGGGCCTGCTTGCCCAGGAAGGCAGCTGGACAGAAACCGGCACCGACCGCCTGCTCATTCATTTGCCCGAAATCGAGCCCGCCGAGCCCGATTATGAACTGGAAGTGCTCAGCTACCAAAACGGCGTGCTCCGGGTGCGCCGCCTCCCGGCGCGGCCGGTTGTCGAAGTCATGCGCAACAACTAAGCGTAGTAGCCTGGCCCGCCGCGCTGCCGACCTTTGCCGCCATGAAGCATTGGCTCGTTAAATCTGAACCGGAGGCCTACTCGTGGGCCGATTTTGTGCGGGAGGGCGGCACCGACTGGACGGGCGTCCGCAACTACCAGGCCCGCAACAACCTGCAAGCGATGCAGCCCGGCGACCTGGCCTTGTTCTACCACAGCGTGAGCGAAAAAGCCGTGGTGGGCGTGGCCGTAGTACACGCCGCACACGCTCCCGACACCACTGCCGAGGCGGGCAGCCCCTGGGTAGCGGTGCACCTGCGGCCTCACGCAGCGCTGGCGAGCCCCGTGCCGCTGGCCGCTCTCAAAGCCGAGCCCCGACTTGCCCAGCTGGCGCTGCTGCGACAGTCGCGCTTATCCGTGACGCCCGTGCGGCCCGAGGAGTTTGACGTGGTGCTGGCCTTGGCCGAAGGCTAGCCAACCCAAGTTGCAGGATATAGATAAGGCAGAAAGA
>CAZERY010000167.1:0-7850 GCA_964514915.1 uncultured Hymenobacter sp. | reverse complement strand
ATCATCACTACGTCAAACGGCGAAAGCAGCCTACTCGCTGCGTAACATCAGTTAAGTAAGTACTTCTGTTTGCTGGGCGAGTAGCGCAATTGCTGCGGCAAAGGACCGGGGCTGGTAACCTAACTCTTTCTCTGCCTTAACAATACTAAACCCCGTGCGCGGTGGGCGCTTAGCAGGCTGTTTAAAGGTGGTACTATCTACCCGTTCCAAAAGTCCTTTATCAAGCCCAAAAAAGTCAGCTACTTGTTCGGCCATTTCGTAGGGCGTGAGCAGCTCGCGCCCACTAATATGGTAGATGCCCTGAGCCGAATAGTAGGCCAGCAGCCAGCAGCCCTGGGCCAGGTCTTCAGCTAAGGTAGGCGTACGCCACTGATCGGCTACTACTTTGATCTTTTGGCCTTTACGTAGGGAATCGCGTACCCAGAGCACGATATTGCTACGACCGCCGCCGTGCAGGGTGCCATACACCAATACCGTGCGGGCAATAGCCCAACGCAGCCCGGCGGTAGCTTGCACAATGCGCTCGGCCGCCAGTTTGCTTTCGCCATAGTAGTTAATGGGCTCGGGCACGGCATCTTCGGCCAGCGGCCCGGCCTGGCCATTAAAAATAAAGTCGGTGCTAAGGTGCGTGAGGTGAATATCAAGGCTAGCGCAGGCCGCGGCCAGGTGCGCTACGGCTGTCACGTTATGCAGCCAGCAGGCCGCTTGGTTTAGCTCGCACTCATCTACCTGCGTCATGGCGGCGGTGTGGATGAGGTGCGTAGGCCGCTCCTGAGCTAGCACCTGCGAAACTTGAGCAGCGTTGGTGACATCCAGCGGCCGGTAGGGCAGCGCAGGAAAACGATCGGCCAGGCGATTGGCCCCGCGTGAAGTAGCTACCAGCTCTACGCCCGGCTGCTGGTAAAGTAGCCCCACGAGCTTTTGGCCCAGTAAGCCATGGGAACCGGTGAGGAGAATCTTCACGCCAGTCTAGTATTTGTAGCCGTACAGCTCCGTGATTTTCTTTTTCTTGAGCCGTTCTACTTTCATACTCATTTTGAGATCGGTGAGTGGGCGGTCGCGGCCATCTTTGGGCAAAGCGGCTAGTTTATCCAGCACTTCCTGGCCTTGGATAACCTGGCCAAACACGGTGTACTGGCCATCGAGAAAGTGCGTACCCTGGTGATTTTCAACGAGGTAAAATTGACTGGAGTTACTCGCTCGCTGGGGGTTGACGGCGTCGGCCTGGCGGGCGGCGGCTACGGCGCCGTAGTCGTGCCGGTGGCCCGCGGCCAGCTCGGCCGGAATGGTGGGCTCGTTGGGTAAGCCCAGGCCGTCGTTGGCCGGGTCGCTATCCCGGGAGTTAGGATCGCCACCCTGCACCATAAAATTGGGAATAACGCGGTGAAAGGTCGTCCCGTTATAAAAGCCGCTTTTGGCCTTTTTTAGAAAATTATCCCGGTGTAATGGCGTGTCGCTGAATAGGATTAGCCGAATTTCACCCAGGCTGGTGCTGATGGTCACGACTTCATCACGCCTGCTGAGCCGAGGTGCTTTGGCGGCCTGGGCGGGCGCATCGAACAACAGACCACCCCAGGCTAGCCATAGGCAAACCAAGCCAACATTCCATTTCCTAGGCATCGCTTTTATACAGGTTAGTAGCGCGCAAAAATAGCTTGGGCGCCAGCATTGTGTGCGAGCTAGCCGCGATGCTCACGGATGCTAGCCAGAATGGCAGCGCCGCCGTGGCCCAGCACGTGCTCAGCCACGGCCATGCCCAAACCCTCGGCCTGGGCGCTGGGGGCAGTTTGCTCAAAGTCCACGTATTCTTCGCCATCAAGGCTGATGAGGCCACCGTGCAGACAGATGTCGCCGGTCGCCGTGAGATTAGCCAGCGCAAATGATGGGATGCTGCACCCGCCTTCCATAGTGCGCAAAAAAGCCCGTTCAGCCAGCAGGCAGCGATGGGTTTCGGCATGGTCGATGGCTTGTTTTATCTTCTCTTTCAGCTCATTATTCAGGAAGCGTGAGCACTCGACGGCGATGCTGCCCTGGCCCACGGGCGGCACAAACCTATCGGCAGGCAGCACGTGCCGGATGAGGTTATCGTAGCCCATGCGGTGCACGCCAGCGTACGCCAGCACCAGGGCGTCGTACTGGCCTTCTTCGAGCTTGCGTAGGCGCGTCTGGAGGTTGCCGCGCGCTTCGGCAGTACTGGCCTGCGGGTAGAAGCGGCGTAGCAAGGCCTTGCGGCGGGTGCTGCTGGTGCCCAGCAGAATGCCCGGCTTGTTGATGTCAAAATCAGCCTGATAACTGATAACCACGTCATTGACTCGCTCGCGTTCCAGGAACGCTAGCAGCTCCAGGTCGGGCGGAATGGTGCTTTGCACGTCCTTGGCCGAGTGGATGGCCAGGTGGGTTTCGCCGCGGCGCAGGCTTTCTTCCAGCTCCTCGGTGAAGACACCCTTAGCCCCAATTTTGTCGAGTGACCGGTCGAGGACTTTATCGCCGATGGTTTGCATGGGCACGACTTCAGTGGGTAGGCCAGCGTGGTTGAGCAAGGCGGCTACGTGCTCGGTTTGCCACAGCGCGAGGCGCGAGGCACGAGTGGCAAGGCGGATTGGAGTATCGGGCATGAGGTACTAAACCTGGCTAGCTACTGGAAGTTCGCCGCAACGAAGCTTAGTAGCCGGCTGGGCGAATTAATCTTTGGGAAGCAAAAGCGGATGCAGGCGCACGCCGTGCAACCGGCTGAATTCCAGCGAGGGAGCCAGGATCTTAAAAAACTGACCGGCGCTGACCAATGGCTGCGCGCCCGAGCCACTGATGCCCGGCAAGCGCGCCAGCGTGAGGTCGGGCGCGATGTAAAACTGGCGGTAACGCGTAAATTTTACTTCCTGGCCGGCGGCGTCGAAGTAGGGCGGGTTGGCGTGGCCGCCGGTCATGCCGCTGCCGCTGTAGCCCAGGTCGAGGTTGAGCCAGCGCGGAAAGGACGGCCCTACTGGCAGCACCGACGCCACATTCAGCGACAGCCAATACTGCTGGCCGTTGTAGTCCTTGAGCATTTGGTTGCCCACGGTTTTGCCCAGCAGATTAGGCCGGTACTGGGGGTAGATGCTTTGGCGCCAGCCGTAGCGCAGACTGGCTTTTTGCTCGCCAAAGCCGTACTGCTGGCCCATAAACAGCGCGATGCCGGCCGCGTTGGCGACCATATCGCCCTTCGAAAACCCCCAGCCTTCGGAGCGACCATCGAATAGCTCGATGGTAGTTTGGTAGAGCAAAGCCACCAAGCTGCCCGTGAGCACCGATGCCCGCTCATTGACGCCGCTCCACCTAAACAGCTCATATTCACCGCGGCTAATGGCATAGGCGGTAGTAGCGTGCCCGACTTTGTCCATTTGCAGCCACTCGCCGTTGTCGTTGAAGGAGTGGAAGGGCACGCGCTTGGTGTACCAGGTTTTACCTAAAAAATAGGAAGTAAGCGCATAAACGACCGTGGTGCCCACTACCACCCCAATAAACCGCCCCTGGTGAATGCCCGTGGGGCTAGCTGGGTCGGGCGTGGCCTGGGCCCACCCGGGCGGCCCCAGCAACAAGCCAGCTCCTAGCAAAAAGGGAAGTAAGCGGTAGCGCATGGCGCAAAGGTCGGCAGGAAAGTAGCCGGCGCTAGCCTTGGGCGCGGTGCAACTGCTGGCCCAGGCGCAGCGAGGCATCGACAAACACCATGCGCGGGTTGGCGTTGCGCTCGATGTGGTAGTGCGCCGTATTCAGCTCCTCCGTTAGCTGGTCGGCGTTGCATGCCGTCACGAAGCGACTGAACCCGTGCACGAACTGCTGCTCATTGCTGGGCAGGTGCGGCACCATTTGGGGGTCGATGCCAAACAGCAGCACCTTGCGCAGCAGCCCGAGCGAGAAGCTGAGCTGCTCCTTCTGGTTTTCGCGGCCCATCTTCTGAAACTCGTCAGCTAACGTCATTACTTCGGTCATCTTCAAGGCATAGCACTTGCGCATCCACTTCATGAAGAACTCGGCATAGTCGTGGTCGGCGCTCTGCTCGCGGCTAGCGATGGCGGCGCCCAGATTGCCCTCGGCTAGCTGGGCTACTTGCCGGGCCTTCACCTCAGGCACGTGGTAGTGCGTGGTGAGGTAGGCCGTGATGTCATCTTCCGAAAATGGCCGCACCACCACCGGCTGCACCCGGCTAATGATGGTAGGCAGCAGCCGCTCGGGCTCATTGCTCACCAGCAGAAACACCGTGGCAGGCGGCGGCTCTTCCAGCAGCTTGAGCACGGCATTGGCGGCGGCCGGGTGCATCAGCTCGGGCAGCCAGATGACAACGAGCTTGAATTTGGCCTCGAATGCCTTGAGTGACACCAGCTTGAGTAGCTGGCCAGCTTCGTCTTTTGAAATGCTACCTTGCTTATTCTCGGCTCCGATGTGCTGCATCCAATCGTTGAAGCCCTGGTAGGGGCTTTCGGCCAGAAAGCTGCGCCACTCGGCCATAAACTTGCCGCTGGTCGCGTCTTTGGGGATGGCCTTGGTAGTGGTTGTGGGCAGAATAAAGTTGAGATCGGGATGGGCTAGCTTGCTGATTTTCAGACACGCCGGGCAGTGGCCGCAGCTATCGGCGGCGTCTTCGGCGCGGCCTTCGCAGTTGAGGTACTGCGCGTAGGCCAGCGCCAGCGCCAGCGCCGCCGAGCCTTCAGCCCCGCGAAAGAGCTGAGCGTGTGCCACGTGCCCGCGCTGCACCGACTGGCGCAGCACCTGCTTGAGGGCGGCTTGGTTGGGAATGTCGGCGAAAAGCATTTGTCTGAACCGCGGATTTATCGGATTTTTCGGATTAGGCGGATTTTGGTGGGTGGCCCTACTGGGTAGCTCTACTGGGTGTTTCTAGTAGTGTACTGTGGCTGCTGGCTGCTTAGGAGTTATGCGGAGTTGGCTTTTGATGAAGCGCTTGAAACGCAGGCTACGTTCGCCGAAGTTGATAAGTAGGCCTACTTCGAGCTGGTAGGCTTCCAAGTAGTTAATGATCTGTGCGTAATGAGTTTATGTAAGCTCATGCAGCGCTTTTAATTCAACCAAAACGGCCTCGCTGACTAAGAAGTCTACTCGCCTGGAACCTACTTCTACTCCTTTGTAGAAGAGGGGCATCTCCATTTCTCGCCCAAAAACCAGCCCGGCCTTCTCCATCTCCACTGCCAAGCTGCGCTGGTATATCACCTCTTGAAAACCAGCCCCCAGCGTGCGGTGCACCTCCATCGCGCAGCCAATAACCGCTCCCGTCAACTTACCATATCGATTGTCAAGCAGCATATATAGCACAAAGTAAAAGATCACCCAAAAACACACTAAAAAACAAGAACAGCCAACAAGCTCCTACATCAACCTCGTCACCAAAATCCACCTAATCCGATAAATCCGCGGTTCAGACCTTTTCCCACACCCGGTCGCCAGTCGTCTGCTTAAAAACCTCTTCCATCACCCCGTGCTCCACGGCATCGTAGGCCAGGCCGCGGCGCGACATGACGCGCTCGGCTACCTCCGCCACTTTAGGCAGCTTAAAGGTTTCAAAGCCAGCAGCTCCGCCCCAACTAAAACTCGGGATAAACTGCCGCGGGAAGCCGGCGCCGAAGATATTGGCTCCCACACCCACCACCGTGCCGGTATTGAACATGGTATTGATGCTGCACTTGCTGTGGTCGCCCATGAGCAAGCCGCAGAAGGTTTGGCCGGTATCGACGAAGCGGTGCGTGGCGTGGCTCCACACCCGCACGGGGGCGTAGTTGTTTTTGAGGTTGCTGGTATTGGTGTCGGCGCCGAGGTTGCACCACTCCCCCACAATGGAGTTGCCGAGGTAGCCTTCGTGACCTTTGTTACTGTATCCCAGCAAGATGCTGTTGGCAATTTCCCCACCCACCTTCGAAAAGGGCCCGATGGTATTATCGCCGCGCAGCTTGGCGCCGACGTTGACGTGGCTGCCTTCGCACAGAGCTAGTGGGCCTTTGATGATGGCGCCTTCGTGCACCTGCGAGTTTCTGCCGAGGTAGATGGGACCATTCTCCGCGTTGAGAATAGCGGCGCGAATCTTTACGCCCTCTTCGATAAAGATATTTTCGGCCCCATACACGATAGTGTGGGCGTCGCCCACCGGCTGTGAGCTGCGGCCGTGGGTGAGCAAGGCAAAGTCGCGGCGAATTTCGACGCCATTGCGCAAAAACAATTGCCAGGGCCGATCGATAACGGCCACGGGCTCCGCTACTTGACGCTGCTCGCGCAGGCCGTCCTGAATAAGCTCGGCTACCTGGCTGGCGTCGGCCAAGTGGGCCGCTACCAGCAGCTCGTCGCAGTATAGGCCCTGGCCCGGCGCGAGCGCCAGCACCTGACGGGCCAGCAACTCGTCGGGGCACACGGCCCCGTTTACCACCAAGGCCGGGCCCAGCACATCGCCCGCCGGAAACTTGGCCTGCAAATACGGCTGCGTAAGATACCCTATGCTAGTAGCTATTGCCAGTCGCTGCTGCCACTTTTCGGCAATGGTGAGGATGCCGCAACGCAACGCCGCCACCGGCCGCGTGAAGGTGAGAGGCAGCAGGTGCGGTCGAATAGCCGGGTCGTCGAAAAGCAGTAGGTGCATTCTTTTCTAAGCTGTTAGCTGAAGGCTACTAGCTGTTAGCTTTTAAGGATAATAGAAAACAAATTTACGGTAGCCAGCCGGGTGAGCAGCCACAAAAAAACTCCTTCCAGTCGCGCCGGAAGGAGTTTTCTCTGAAAAGCTAACAGCTTAAAAAAAGCTATTCTTTGCCAGCGCTGCTCTGGGTTTTGTTGGCGTAGCGGCTGCGGAATTTCTCCACGCGGCCGGCCGTGTCGATAAACATGTTTTTGCCGGTGTAGAAGGGGTGCGAAGCGCTGCTTACTTCGATTTTAATCACCGGGTAGGTGTTGCCGTCTTCCCACTGAATCGTCTCGGCCGAGGTCATCGTGGAGCGGGTAATAAACTTGAAATCCGACGAGGTGTCCTGAAAAACAACCTGGCGGTACTCGGGGTGCGTGTCCTTTTTCATATCGGGAGGGCCTTATTTACCTGGTAACCCTGCCGATTTTGCGGAAGGGACTGCAAAAGTACATATTAGCTCGCACACTATCAACTACCCAGCTATCTTGGCCGAAGCCAAAGCTAGCCGGCCCGGCCGCAATTCGGGGTCAATAGCGTTCTTTGCTCCCCTATTTTAGTTGATTTTCTCCGCTAGTTTATGATACGCCTTTGCTTTGCCTCCAACAATGCTCACAAGCTCGACGAGATTCGGCCACTGCTACCCGCGGGCCTTGAGCTATTGAGCCTAGCCGACATCGGCTGCCACGAGGAGCTCCCCGAAACTCAACCTACCCTGGAAGGCAACGCTCGCCAAAAGGCGCAGTATGTATTTGATACCTACGGCGTAGGCTGCTTTGCCGACGATACCGGGCTGGAAGTAGCCGCCCTGGGCGGCGCGCCCGGCGTGTACTCGGCCCGCTACGCCGGCCCCGAGCGCGAGGCCAGTGCCAACGTGGCCAAGCTACTGCACGAGCTGGCCACCCAGCCCCAGCGCGAGGCGTGCTTTCGCACGGTGGTGACGCTGGTACGCGGGGCCGGCGACGCGCACGAGTTTAGCGGCGAGGTGGCGGGCACTATTGCGGCGGCGCCCATTGGGCGTGGCGGCTTCGGCTACGACCCGGTGTTTGTGCCCAGCGAGGGCGACGGCCGCACGTTTGCCGAAATGACGCTTGCCGAGAAAAATCTGCTCAGCCACCGGGCGCGGGCGGTGACTGGGTTGGTCGCCTTTTTAAACTCGTCACAGAATGGTCTGCGACTCGAAGAGGTGGAAATTGAGGGT
>CAZERY010000166.1:0-7949 GCA_964514915.1 uncultured Hymenobacter sp. | reverse complement strand
GCTCCTCCTCATACACCCAGTCGAAGGTGCCGTTGATGAGCCGGTCGGTGCCATCGCTGGTGAGCTGCGTAATGCGGTGGTCGGCCAGGTTTTCGACGTAAAGGTTGTGCTCGCTCACGTAGGCCACCTTGCGCCCATCGGGCGAAAACTTAGCAAACATCAGCGACGACTCGGGCCGGCCCTTGCCCAGCTGCGTGAGCTGCCTGGTGGCCAGGTTATACACCCAGTAGTCGCCGCGCGTGTCGTAGCGCCACACCTTTTTGGTATTGGTATTCAGCAGGGCCTGCTGGCCGTCGTCCGACAGCAGAAAGCGGCGCACTTTCAGCGGGGCCGTCTGGCCGGCGGGCGTCAGCTGGCGCTTGGTGAGGAAGGTGCGCACCTGGCTGGGCTGGCGGGCATCGAGCTGCACGATCGAATCTTGCTGCACCCGCAGGTAGCCGTAGCCATCCTTGGTCCATTGGGTGCCGGGGCCTACTTGGGCGCTAGCCGTGGCAGCGGCCAGCAGCAACGTTAACATCGCGCCCGCGCTACGGGCTGCACATTGTGTCATGCGGAAAGGTAAGTAATGGGTCGACAAGGTACTGGGCTGCTGCTGAACTCCTCTGTTTGGGCGAAGGGCAGCCTTGGCGAAAGACCCCGGTTGGCAAATTATGATGCGCAGATCCAGCTAAAAATTCCGCGTGAGTGTTATTTGCTTCAGCAGCGCGGCCCAAAGTTGCGTAGAGGAGATTTTTCCTGACTACTTTAAGGAAGCGTTAGCAATGAAGCTACCAACTTTTACCCGTTACGCAGCCTTGCTGCTGGCTTTGGGCGCGGCGAGCCCCATCCTGGCCCAGGTGCCGCTCAACCCGGTTTCGCCCACGGCGCCCAGCGACACTACCCATAAGTACGAAAACCCCGCTGGCGTGCCCATTGCTGCCAAGCGGCCGTTCTTTAAAAGTAAGCTGTTCAGGGCGGTAGCCGTGCCGGCGGTGCTCATCGGCTACGGGGCGTACACCTTCAACGGGGGTGGGTTTTACACCAATCAAGAGGCGCAGCACGACATTCACCGCGTGTTTCCCAAGTCGAATATCCGCATCGCCGATTACCTCATCTTTGCGCCCTACCTCGAGCTGGGAGCCGTGGCCCTGGCGGGCGTCGAGTCGCACAACGATCGCCTCAACGTCTTGCTGCTCATTGCGAAAAGCGAGGCTATTATGCTCTCCAGCACGTTTGTCGTGAAAGCCCTGAGCCACGAGGAGCGGCCCGATGGCTCCGACAATCTCTCGTTTCCGTCGGGCCACACGGCACAGGCGTTTTTGGCGGCGAGCATCGTGCATACCGAGTTTCGCGACAAAAGCCAGTGGTACGGTATCGGAGCCTACACCATAGCCACCAGCGTAGCCGTGCTGCGCATGGTGGTCGATAAGCACTGGCAGAGCGACGTAGTGGCCGGCGCCGGCTTCGGCATTTTGTCGGCCCACCTGGCCTACCTCACGCACCGCAACCGCTGGGGCCGCAAAGCCATTGGCCGCGACATTGGGTTTGCGCCCGCTTTTTATGGCAATGCGCCGGGCCTAACCATCACGTGGCGACCCAAGTAAGAGGAAATAGTAGCTTGGCTAGGCTCCTTCAAAAGTGGCTGCGGGGCTACATTTGCGTGAATTTAACGTGAAGAAATTATTCATCCAGCAGGTGTGACCCGCCTGTTTTTTTACCCTAAAGCGCTGTATGGCAGGTATAGAGAATATTATGAAGAACAACCGCCAGTGGGTGGCGGAGAAGAACGCGGCGGACCCGGAATTCTTCCATCGGCTGGCTAATGGGCAGACCCCGCGCTACCTGTTCATCGGCTGCTCCGACTCTAGGGTGCCGGCTTCGGGTATCACGGGCACGGGCCCGGGCGAGATGTTCGTGCACCGCAACATCGCCAACCTGGTGGTGCCCGCCGACCTGAACCTGCTGAGCGTGCTGCAATACGCGGTGGAGGTGCTTGGGGTACAGGACATCCTGGTGGTGGGCCACTACGGGTGCGGGGGCGTAGCGGCGGCCGCGGCCAACAAGCAGTACGGCTTGATTGACAACTGGCTGGTGAGCATCCGCGACGTGGTGCGCCTGCACGAAACCGAACTCTTACGCATTGGCGACGAGAAGCAGCGGCTGCGGCGCCTGGTGGAGCTGAACGTGACGGAGCAGGTGCGCAACCTAGCCAAGACCTCCATCATCCAGAACGCGATGCACAGCGAGAAGCCCCCGCGCCTGCACGGCTTGGTGTACGACATTGCCGATGGCGTGCTCAAAGACCTCAACGTCGACGGCAACGAGGTGATGACGGAGATGGAGCACATCTACGGTACCGAAGCTCAGCCCGCCGCCGACCACAACCAGCCTGCCTCTCCAACCAAAGAAGAGGATTCCAGCACCTACGAAGGCCCCGAGCACGACCCGGCCGAAGCGCAGCCGAAATAGGGCTACCCCTAAATTAGCTAGGACTTACGCAAAAAGTCGTTTGTCATTGCGAGCGAAGCGCGGCAATCACACCAGAACGAGCCGTGCGGATGTCGGGCGGGTGCGATTGCTTCGCGTTGCTCGCAATGACAACCAAGGTTTGCGTAAGTCCTATTAGCTTTAGAGTCTATAGCAGGCGCTAATAATGCAAACGAGCAAGCCTGGAGCGGCACCGATTAACCGGTAGCCGCTCCAGGCTTGCTCGTTTGCGTTGTTCATAGCTCCTCGGCTAGATTAGTCAGCCTGTTCTCCTGGAAACCAGGCTAACCAAGGAGTAAAGAGCAGCCAGAAGCTGCTGGCTAGCGGTGGCTTGCCGGGCTAGCCAGCAGCTTCTTAGCATTTAGTGCTGGCCACCCTTGCGGCCGGCTTCGCGGGCCTCTTCGGAGTCCCACTCGTGGCCGTGGCCGCTTTCGTGCGAGGCTTTACCGCCTTCGCTGGCAATTTCGCGCTGCTGGTTGGGGTCCATACCGGCAAAGCCGCCAAAGCCGCGCCCGCCGTGGTTGCCGCCCTCGTGGCTAGCCTCGCCACCCTTACGGCCGGCTTCGGCGTGCTGCTCGGAAGTACCGCCGCGCTCACCGTTGTTCGATGAGTTATTGTCCTGGTTTTTGTGGCTCTGGCGGCCGGCTTCGGCGTGCTGCTCAGACGAACCACCACGCGTGTTTTCTTTATTTTCTGCCATGATTGAAAAAGAGTGAATGTGAAAAACTACACTGGCTTTAACGGCATGGCAAGGGGTAGGAGTTACTGAAAATTATAGATAAGCTGTTTGTATTCAGTGAATTACCAAAAAAACCGGAGGCGTTGTCCGTTTATGCTGGCTAGGCTCCGCATTTGCCACAAGTGAGTTGGGAGGGCTCCGTATTTACCTGGGTAAGGACAATGAAGTTTTCGGTGCTTGGCTGACGCATAAATCCGTATTTGCGACGAGGCATGGGCCCGATTTTTCGTCGGAACTTTGTGGAGGCAAGGGTCATTGCCAGCCGGCTTGCAGCTGCATTTTATCCTTTTTTCCAGTATTCATTATGCTGATTGTCTACCAGGAGTTGCTGCCCGAAGCCTACCTGCTAGTGCTAGCTTCCAATGGCGCAGCGTCCGCCGAAGCCGAGTTGGCCTACCACTTTGGCCAGGCGGCGCAAAGCGGCCGCCCGGCCGTGTGGATAGACTGCCGCCTGGTGGACACGTTCTCGCCCCTAGCTGGCCGCCTACTGCGGCGCTTACATTACTGTTTGCGCCAGCGGCAGGCCCAGCTAGTGCTGTGCCGCGTCTCGGATGGGCTGGCGCACTGCCTACAGGCCGCTGGCGCGGTGCCCACCACCGGCTTCGTACTGGTCAACAGCCTCGACGAAGCTGCTGCTTGCATCTCCCACAGCCGGACCGCATTGTAGAAGCGAAACCGGCGCCGTTTGCGCTGGGGTGGACTGACGACCTGCGTGCCACGAGTCGTAGGGTTCGTGACCAAGGTGTCACTGTCGTCCGCACAGTCGGCAGGGAGTACCTGCGGGGCCAATCCCTCGCGAAAGGCAAGGCCTGCGGTGCGGTAACGCGTCATATGGCTGCCCGGCAGCCAAGACTTACCTCCGGTTACTATTCCCTCGCTAGCGAGCCGGTGAGCCCAGCGTGCGCGCCAGTACCCAGCGGCGCAGCGGCTCTTCGAGCAAGCGGTAGCCTATTTCGGAGAGCACTACCGTGGCCAAAAACTGCCAGCCGATGTAGTTGCCCCAGCCAAACCGCTCCTTCCACCAGATACTGAAAGTGCCGATGTGGAACAAGTAAAAAAAGTAGGAGCTGCGGCCCAGCGCCTGCAGCAAGGGCGTGGCTAGCCCAGCCCGCAGCCAGCTGCGCTCGGCCAGCAGGCCCGCTAGCAGCAGCGTCATGGCGGCCGGGAAAATGACCGTTTTGAGCACTACTGCCTGGGGCAGCAGCAGGCCGTCGTACCAATCGTCGTGCGGGTGCACCCAGGCGAGCACCACCACCGTAAGGCTCGTAAGCAGCAAGCCGGCCAGCGTGCGCCAGGGCCACTGCCAGCCAGCCGGCCCCACAGCCGGGGCCGGGCGCGCGGCCCACCAGCGGGCCAGCGCCACGCCTAGTACAAACTCCAGCACCCGCCCAAAAAAGGTGTAGTTGAAAAGGTGGTGGTACGAGCCAAAGAGCCCGTGCAAGGCTGGGCGGCCCATGCACAGCGCCGTGAGCGCCAAGCCCAGGCTTACCGTACCAAGCACAAATCCCACGGCCCCCGCACGGCCCCAGCGCCGCCAGGCCAGGAAGAGCAGCGGCGCGGCCAGGTAAAAGCATTCTTCGACGGTGAGCGACCAGGCCTGCGGAATGCCGACAAACTTGAGCGTGCGCGAAAAGCCGCGCAGTAAGCTTTGGCTGAGCACGATAAGCGTGAGGCTGTTGGCGGCCGTCGCGGCCCGGAGGGGCCAGTAGAAATGCCACAGCAGCTGCCCATTCAGCAAGAAGAAAATGGGGTAGATGCGGGCAAAACGCTTCCATAAATACTGCCGTAGCCACGGGCGCGTGAGCTGCACCGACCCTTGGTAGCGCGTAGCAATAAGAAAGCCGCTGAGCACGAAAAACATGCCCACCCCCACGTAAAACTGCCCCATAAGGCGGTTGGCCCAGCCTTCGTGCAGCGACGCCGGCCGGAAGTGCAGCAGGAATACCAGGTACGCCGCCACGGCCCGCAGCCCGGTAAGGGCCGGGTAGTAGGCTTGGGGAGAAGGTAGCGTGAGGGGTGCGGCCGGCGCCGCGGCGGGTAGAGAAGCGGACATGCAGCCGCAAACTTAACAACCCCTGCGAGCCTGATCGGGAAAACGTTTTCGGGCGGGTGCTCCGTGCCGGGTTGGGCTAGCGTTAGGCTCGCTGGCCGGGGCTAGCCAATATTTTTACGCCTTCGCTAGCTACTTTTTCCTTAATTCATGAATAAACTTCTTACGTGCCTACTCGCTGGGCTGGGGCCGGCGGCAGCCCTGGCGCAAACTCCTGCCCCGGCGCCAGCCCGCGCCGATACTACGTACTGGCGCACCAGCCTCAAGGCGGGCATCAACCTCAATGAGGCGGCGATTTCCGATAACTGGAAGGGCGGCGGGGCTAGCTCGGTGGGGCTGAGCACGCTCTTCAACGGCCAGGCGCACTACCTGCGCGGGCCGCGCAGCTGGGACAATGAAGCCGATTTTCTGTGCGCCGGGCAGTACACCCGTGGCCTGGGCTACCGCAAAACCAACGACCGCCTCTGGCTCGATGCCAAGTATGGCCACGCCCTTTCACCCAAGTGGGGCCTGTTTGGGTCGCTGAACCTGCTCTCGCAGTTTGCCGACGGCTACGACTACTCGGGCGAGACGCCGCGGCTGATTTCGGGCTTTCTGGCCCCCGCTTACCTTACCAATGCGTACGGCATCGAGTACCACCCCAGCCAGCGCTTTACGCTGCGTATCTCGCCCTTCGCGCCCCGGCTTACCATCGTGCGCGAGCTGGCGCGCTACCAGCCGCAGCCCACCGATGTGGTGTACGGCGTGAACCCTGGCCACACCGCGCGCTGGGAACCAGGTGCTGGCTACCCTCGACCAGCCGCTGGGCCCCAACGCCAACCTGAAGGCCCGGTACCTGCTCTTTACCAACTATGGCCAGTTTAGCCTGCGCGACATCAACCACCGCCTCGACCTCACCCTGACGGCCAAGGTATACGGCCTGCTGAGCGTCAACTTTCAGAGCACCGTGCTGTATCAGTACGACCAGGATCCGGGCATCCAGTTCAGCCAGGGCCTGGGGCTGGGCCTGCTGCTAACGCGCCAAAACCCGGCCGCTCCGCCCAAATAAGCAGCCATTAGCAAGCAAGGTGCCTTTTCGCTCCCTGGCTAAGGGTACCTTTACGGCCGCTTTTACTGCCCTTTAATATGGCCAAATCTTTACGAAATGTCACGAGCGCGTTGCTGTTGCTGCCGCTAGCTGCGCTAGCCCAGCGCGCTACTACGCCAGCCGACAGCACCCGCCAGCTTGGGGAAGTAACCGTGTACGCCACCCGCCTCGGCCAGCTGGCCGGCCAAACCGGCCGCTACGTTACGGTGGTGCCCGGCGCCGCATTCAGCCGCTACCCCGTCGCCTCGATCGATGATTTGCTGCGCCTGCTGCCTGCTGTTGAGGTGCAGAGCCGGGGCAGCTTTGGCACCCAGGCCGATATTACGCTGCGCGGCTCAACGTTTAACCAAGTCTTGATTTTGCTGGATGGCATGCGGCTCAACGACCCGCTGACCGGCCACTTCGGCGGGTATTTTCCGATTACGCCGGCCGAGATCGAGCAGATTGAGGTGGTGCGCGGGCCGGGGGCGGCGCTCTACGGGCCCGACGCGGTGGGCGGCTTTATCAACATCGTGACCAAGACCTTCGCCGCCACCCACCGGCCCGACGGCACCGAGCTGGCCGGTACCTTTATGGCCGGCGAATACGGCCTGAAAAGCACCAATGCCGGCTTTTATGGTCAGGATAAGGGCTTGCGGCTGGCCGGAGGCATCTTGAATAATACGGCCAGCGGCCAGCTGCTGGATTTGCCCGGTGGCGGGCGCAACGACTTCAAGCTGAATACCTACTCGCTGTCGGGCGCGTACCAGCTTACGGAGAAATTCAGCGCCGCCGCCCGCGCCAGCTTCGATCGGCGTGACTACAACGCCCAAAACTTCTACACGACCAACACCGGCGACCGCGCCCGCGAAACTACCTCCCGCGACTGGTACCAGGGCCAGCTGCGCTACGACTGGAACGCGCGCGCCCGCACCGAGCTGCAAGTGGTGGGCACGGCCAGCACCGACCTCTACCTCTACACGCCGACCTCGGTGGCGAGCGACCACCTCATGCACTACCTCAATGTGCAGGGCCAGCACCAACTTCAGCTCAGTCCCAAAGCCAGGGCCACGCTGGGTGGGCAGGCCGACCGCCGCGCCGTGCGCAGCAACGACCGCGGCGACCATGCCGTGTGGCACACCGGTGCCTTTGCGGTGGCGGTCCTCGCACCCATGGCTAGCCTCCACGTGACGGCCGCCCTACGCCTCGACCACGACCAGGCCTACGGCACTGAGCTGGTGCCGCAGCTCAACGCCAGCCAGCAAGTGGGCGAGAAGCTGACCGTGCGCGGTGCCGTGGGCCGGGCCATCCGGGCGGCCAACTTTACGGAGCAGTACAACTCGGCGGTGCGGCCGGGCACTGTGCCCAGCGGCTTCAACGTGGGCAACCCGGGGCTGAGCGCCGAGCGCACCATCAACTACGAAGCCGGCTTCGACTACCAGCCGCTGGCGCCGCTCACGCTGCGCAGCACGTACTTCAACCGCTACGGCCGCAACCTGATCGACTACGTGGCCGCTTCGGGCAGCCAGGTTATCGAGGCTACCGGCTTTACCAACATCAACCCGGCCGCCACCTACCGGCTCGCCCAAAACCTGTTTGCGGTGCGCACCCAGGGCATCGAAACCGAG
>CAZERY010000165.1:0-8020 GCA_964514915.1 uncultured Hymenobacter sp. | reverse complement strand
GCTTTGGGCATAAATAACGGTGTCCTGAAATACCTCGCCCTCGGCGTAGCGCTGGATGCGCTCGGCGCCTACCACGCCCGCGCCCAGGGCCAGCAGCGCCAGGCCAACGAGCATCAGGTAGCGCCGCCGGTAGGGCCGCGTTTCGCCAAACGATAGCAGGCTCACGCCCGCTACTGCCACATTCAAGGCGCCAAAAAGCAGCGCCGTGCGCACCAGTCCCAGCCGGGGCACCAGTACCAAAGGAAATATCACCGCCGCCAGCAGCGACCCCACGTAGTCGAAAGTAAATACTCTGGCTACCAGTTCTTTGAAGGCCAGCCGGCCCTGCAAGATGCGCAGCAGCAGCGGAATTTCGAGCCCCACCAGCGTACCCAACAGCCCCACCAGCCCATATAGCAGCACCCGAAACGAGCCGACGTGCGCAAACAGCCCGAATAGCAGCGGCGCCGACGCCCCGCCCACCAGGCCCACCAGCAGTTCGAGCCGGATAAACCAGCGTAGCAACGACCCGCCCAGGTAGCGCGACAGCCACGAGCCCACGCCCATGCTGAACAGATACACCCCGATGACGGTCGAAAACTGCGTCACCGAATCGCCGAGCAGGTACGAGGCCAACGTGCCCGCAATCAGCTCATAAAGCAGCCCGCAGGTGGCAATGACGGCCACCGAGCCGAGCAGGATGGCCGGCCGGGGCGCAGCGGTGGCCGGGGCGACCCGGGTACGCGCCGCGCCCCGCCGGCGCGCCAGTACCGACGCCTCACCCATGAATGGCTGCGCTGATGATGAGGGCTACCGCCAGCATAAATGCCGCGGCAATGATGGCGAGCGCCGTATTGTGCTCCTCCATAATCTCGCGGCGTAAGGTGCCGGGCGTCAGCTTATTAAACAAATAAAAGCTGATAACCAGGATGGCGATGCCCAGCAGGGAGTACACGACGGAGGCGGTGAGTGCCTTGGGGTTAAGGTATTCCATGAGCAGATTATTTGTGGTAAAAATGCCCGGCCCCACCGTGGCCGCCGGCGCGGGGCGGGCCAGCCAGCTCGGTGTCGGAGCTTTCGTTATCATCGCCGAGGAGCCGGTGGCCGCTCAGCCCGGCCCAGGTAAACACGGCCAGACCCAGCGCGGCTAGCGCGGCATACAGCGGCCAGCGCCGAAGGGCTAGCCAGTAGGAGCGTAGTAGATTAAACATAAAGCAGCAGGTTACTCCTTGGTGGCATAAGGATTAAAATCGCTATTGGACCAGCGGTCTTGCTCGAAGTTGCGGCGGCGCCACCACACGCCTACTGGCAGTAGACTTAGCCCACCCAGCACCAGAAAAAAATTGGACCAAAGCGGCGTATTCTCCCTGATGCGCAGGTTGAGCGCTACGGCTACCGTGCCTTTGTCTACGGTGGGGTAGAAATTGAAATGGTAACGGCCGCTAGGCACGGCGCTCAGTACTGCCTCAGTAGTGCGGCTGCCCTCGGTCCAGCGTTCGCCCCCTTCCGTGCCTTCGTAGTATTCAATAGAGCGCGTAAACTCATAGCCGCGCCCGGTCTGCTCGTTCACCAGGCTAGCTGTCACCTCGACCCAATGGTTAGTCAGGTCAGGTATTTCCAGCGTCACGGCCAGAGCGCTCGGGCCGCTTATTTGGAATGAATTGGAAGGTATCATTTGCTGGTAGCCGGCCCGGTCAGCCTCAAATACTGTAAACTCTTGAGTGGCATCTATCTCTGGCTTGAGCGCAAAAATCACGAGTTGCGCCGCCGTCAGCAAGGTCGCCACCAGCCCAGCTAGCCGCACCAGCAGGGGCCAGCCTTGCGTGGGGTTGGGTTGGGCCGCTCCTACGCCGTGGCGAACGGGGAGCTGTCTGGTAGGCATCCCAAAAGCCTGCGCCACGCGCTCGGTCTCAAGGTATTCGGCCAGGTACCAGGTGGGCTTGGCATCGCGCAGCTGCTCACTCACTAGTTGGTAGGGCGGGCTGATATACTCCTCCAGCTTGAGGTCTTCGTCGGTGAGAATATTCCAATCAAACTCGCCCACCGCATCGCGCACCAGCGGCTGGTAGCGATGCCACAGGTTATAGTTGCAACCAGTAGTATCCTCCCAGCTACCATCCTGAGTTGAGCGTGGTCCGCGCGCGTCAGGGAACTGCCCGGCCCGCCGAATGAGCAGCCAGTGGCCCTGGTACTCGGCCAGCTGCAAGGGGAAATCCGCGGGGTCGTCGCCAGCTAGGGGGGCGGCGGGGCGCAGCTGGTATTCGCGCCACTCGGCCAGGCGGTCCTGCTTTTCGCCGCGCACCTGGTAGCCGGTGAGGCGGCAGTGGTAGCCGCCCAGCTCGGCTACCGCGCCCAGCGGCAGGCTTGGGCCGGGCTCCAGCGGCTGCTTAAAGCTATCAAGGCGCTGCGCCCCGCTGGCTGGGGCGACCGGGTTGGCCCGAAAAAACGTGCGGCACCGAAAGCAGCCAAAGTAGCGGCTGTTGGCTGGGTCGCGGCAGGGCAGCGGCGTGGCGCACTGCGGGCAGGCTACCCATATGGTAGCAGTGGCCGACACACTCATCGCAGCACCTCGGTATAAGCCTGCTCCTGACCCTCAAAAAAGGCGAGCGTAGCCTGGTAAGCGGCCCGCACGGCGGCGTGGTTGTCTTGCCGAAAATTGGACAGGAAAATGTCGAACGTAGCTAGCCCGTGTTCGGGCCAGGTATGAATGCTGAGGTGCGACTCGGTGAGGGCCAGCACCGCCGTAAAGCCCGCATTCTCCGCGAAGACGTGGTAGACCTCGCCCACGCTCGTAAGGCCCAGCTGGGCTACTAGCTCAGCAAAAAATAGCTGGCTGCCCGCCGCATCACGCAGCCGGGTGGCCGGGGCCTGGAACGTAGCCAGAATATGCAGGCCCGGCGCGTAGGGCGCGGGTCGGGTCGGCGTAAGGGGCAAAGTCGCAATCGTCACGGCCACAATACTACACCAGCGCCGCAATTTTGGGTGGGCTCCGCTGAACTAGTGCGGGCGGTAATTCGTACTTTTAAAGTCACTACGAAGCGTACTGGATCAATTCAGTAGCTGTAATTTCCCTATGCCTTTGTTGCCCCGCCCGCAGGAAGCCTTGATTTTTGAGAACGCTGCCGGTAAGCTGTTTTACCAGCCCGCCGGCTATGCGCGCCTGGCCTGGGCGGCCGAGCGCCTGCCGCTGGCCACCATTCAGGCCAGCTACGAGCAACTGCTGCAACTGCTGCAAAGCACTGGGGTGCGGCGCATTCTTTCCGACCACGGCCAGCGCGCCCCCTTGCCCATTGCTGCCCAGGAGTGGCTTACTACCAACTGGATACCGCGGGCCATTAGCCTGGCCAACACCCGCCACTGCGCCATTGTGGAGGGCGCCGACCCCCTGCATCGCCTCTCGACGCAGTCGATCGTGAGCAGCGCGCCCCTGGGTTTCCACTTCCAGCGCTTCGATGATTTTGACGCGGCCGATACCTGGCTGCGCGGGCTAGCGCTGCCGGGCTAGCGTCAGCCCCAATTGAAAGAGCAGCGAGCGGCGAATGCTGCGGCTAGGCGGTAGTACAGTGGGCAAAAACCAGCTTTTGAGAAATCTGCTCCTCCGGTTTGGGGTGGGTCACTAGCTGCTGGCCGCTTTGCGAGGGCTAACCGGGGCGATTGATAAACTCGGCAGTGCGTTGGCTGTTTACCTTAGCTTCTGAATTAATTCTGAAGTAAAGGTTGGCTGGCAAATTACGTTCTCACACATTGCGCATTTATTCTTCTTTCTTACCAAACCTCCTGGGTTCTACACTGCTAGTTAGTCTGGCCACCAGTGCTTTGGCCCAAAAAATGGCTGTGCCGTCGGATAGCGTGACGGTAGCCATCGAACCCACTTACGACGAAGTGACGGCTATCCACCGCTGGCTGCTGGGCGAAAGCTACCGCCAGCTGTGGGCCGCACCAGTGAAGATGCGCGTCTTTCACCTGGCCCGCGAAAAGGGCGGCTTGACCATTGTGCAGCGCGGCGGCGGTTTGCAAACCAAGTCGTTGCGGATGCGTGATGCCAGCGGGCAGGAGTGGGTGCTGCGGACCATCCAGAAATACCCTGAGCGGGGCCTGCCGCCCGCGCTGCGGCCCACCATCGCCAAGGATATTTTGCAAGACCAGGTTTCGGCTTCGCATCCTTACGCGGCCGTGGTGGTGCCGCCGCTGGCGGCGGCCCTGGGCATTCCGCACGCCAACCCGGAAATAGTATTCGTCCCCGACGACCCTGCCCTGGGGCAGTACCAAAAGGATTTTGCCAACCAGGTTTTTCTATTTGAAGAGCGCGAGCCGCTGGACGCCGACAAAACGGACAACACCGAGAAAACCCAGGACCGCCTGCAAAAAGACAACGACAACCGCGTAGACCAGCCCACGGTGCTGCGGGCGCGCCTGCTCGATATGCTGCTCGGCGACTACGACCGCCACGAGGACCAGTGGCGCTGGGTGCGGACCGAAACCGCCAAGGGCAGCCTCTACGAGCCCGTGCCCCGCGACCGCGACCACGTTTTTTATAAGCCTTCGGGGGCGCTGCCGTGGGCGCTGTCGCGCCACATCTTTAAGGCCAACGTGCAGGGCTACAGCGACCACATTCGGTCCATCACCCGCTGGAACGACAAGGCGCGTGACTTCGACCGCTACTTCCTGAACGAGCTGAATGAGGACGATTGGAAAACGCAGATTGCCTACGTGCAGGCGCACCTGACTGATGAGCTACTCACCAGCGCGCTCATGAGGCTGCCCCCGAACATTTACCAGCTCAGCGGCCCCGCGATCACGCGCAACCTCCTGGCACGGCGCAACAACCTGGCGCGCCAGGCGCTGCGCTACTACCGCTTTCTAGCCAAAACGGTAACTATCGCGGGCTCCGATAAGCGCGAGCACTTCGAGGTGGCGCACGAGGCCGGTGGCCGGCTGCGCATCACGAGCACCAAGCTCAAGAAGGATGGCACCAGCGGGGCCGTGCTCTACCAGCGCACCTTCGACCCGGCCGTGACGCACGAGCTGCGCCTCTACGGCCAGGGCGGCGGCGATAGCTTTGTGGTGACGGGCACGGCGCACTCGCCCATTCGGGTGCGCCTGATTGGAGGTGCCGGCGGCGATTCCTTTGTCGTAGACCCCAGCCTGCACCAAAAAAGCAAGCTGCGGATTTATGATCGCCCGGACGAAGCCAACCAGCTGCCGCCCGCCGGTCTAGCCTACGTGCGCACGTCGGCCGATACGGTGGTCAACCAGCTGCCCCGAACGGGCTACCAGTACGATTTCTTGCAGCCGCTGCTTTTGGCGGGCTATAGCAAGGACTATGGCTTTCAGCTAATTGGTAACTTTATTTATCAAAGGCAGGGCTTTCGCAAAGCGCCCTACGCTTCGCGGCAAAGCCTGCTGGTCAACTACGGCTTTGGTAACGGCTCGCTGTTGCTCAATTATAACGGCGATTTCAAGCAAGCCTTGGGCCGAAACGACCTGCTAGTAAACGTGCAGTCGAAAGGGCCGCATTACAACAGTAATTTTTTTGGTGTTGGCAACGAGACGGAGTTTGTAAACGCGGGCGACCAGCGCATTCACTACTACCGCAGCGTGTACAACCTGCTCACGGCCGACGTGCGCATCAGCCGCACCTACGCGCACTGGCGCGTAAACGGGGGCCTGCTGGCCCAATACTACAGCGGCCCGGAAGCTGAGAACGACGACCGGTCCTTGCGCGTCTATAATACGCAACACCCTGATGAAAAAGTATTTAACCGCCAGGCCTACGCGGGCCTGACCGCCAGTGCTACCTTCGACACGCGCGACCGGGCGCTGGTGGCCCGGCGCGGGGTGTACTGGAGCACCAGCCTCAGCGGCCTGCGCCGGCTCGATGCAGACCAGCACAATTTTGGGCAGGTGCTGACGGAATTTGCGTTCTACGCCAGCCCGACCCGCGACTCCAGCCTGGTGATTGCCAACCGCACGGGCGGAGGTACTACACTCGGCAAGGCGACATATTTCCAGCAGCTAAAGCTGGGCGGCGCCCAGAATCTGCGGGGTTTTTACTTATGGCGATTCACGGGTAATAGTATGGTTTATAATAACTTAGAGCTGCGGCTGAAGCTGCTCGACTTTACTTCTTACCTACTGCCGGGCACGCTGGGCCTGGTCGCCTTCAACGATGTGGGCCGGGTATGGTCGCCGGGTGAAGCCTCGGCTACGTGGCACGACGGGTACGGCGGCGGCATCTACTTCTTGCCGGCGCAGCTGCTGCTGTTGCAGGCCGTGGTGGGCTTCTCGAAAGAGGGCGCTTACCCCTATATCTCGGCAGGGTTCCGGTTTTAGAAGATTGGGGTTGGTCGGTAGTTCGGCAGGTTAGGTCTAGTATGGTTAGACCTCCAACGGTACGGCCCCTAACTTTGCGCCCTACTTCCGCCAAAAAATGCCCTCCTCCGATCTGTTCGCAGCCTTCATCGACGCTTTCCCGCTCACGGGCAGTGCCGTGCGGGCGTATTTGCGGCAGCGCTACAAGGAATGCAGCCTGGATGTGACAACGGAGATGATGCAGGTGATGCACTACCTCTGGCGCCGCAATGGGGTGAACCAGCAAGAAATCGCGAACGCCGTGAACCGCGATAAAGCCAGCCTCACGGCCATGGTCGATAACCTGGTGCGGCGCGAGCTGGTAGAGCGCCAGGCTGATCGCCAGGACCGCCGCAACAAGCTTATCATGCTCACGGCCAAGGGCCGCGCTTTGGAGCAGCAGGTGCTGCCGCTGGTGCAGGAAATGTACGCGGTGGCCAGCCGCGGCCTGAGTGAGGATGACCTACGCACCAGCCTGGCGGTGCTCGGGCAACTCACTAAAAACTTAACCCAACCCAAAACCTGAAGACCAGTGAAGCAGCCTGGCTACTGCGGGCCCCAGCTGGCAGGGCCCCGTAGCCTTTTGCAGCCTGTTGAGGTAAAACTTTCGGCCGCCCGCCGGTTATAGCCTTCCTGCTTCGTGAAGTATTGCTGAATTTATGTTTGACTTGTTGCCCGCACTTCGGCCTGGCAGCAACAAGGTAACCCAGAGGCCCCCGAATACTCCTATCACATGACAGACTACAACGGACAGCTTGCGCCCGCCGAAGGCAAGCTAGGTATCTTGCTTCCCGGCATGGGCGCCGTAGCTACCACCCTCATTGCCGGGGTGCTGGCCGTACGCAAAGGCGAAGGACAACCCATCGGCTCGCTCACCCAAATGGGGAAGATTCGTACGGCTGCCGGTAATCCTAAGATTAAAGACTTCGTGCCGCTGGCCGACCTCCACGACATCGAGTTTGGCGGCTGGGATGTGTACGAAGACAATGTGTACGAAGCCGCGCTGAAGGCCGAAGTGCTGGGCTACAAGATCTTACAAAGCGTGCGCACCGAGCTTGAGGCAATGAAGCCCATGAAGGCGGCCTTCGACTCGCACTACGTTAAGAACCTCGACGGCACCCACGTCAAGACCTTTACCACCAAGCTCGACCTGGCCGAGCAGGTCATTGCGGATATGCGCAGCTTCAAGGCCGCGCGCAACTGCACCCGGCTGGTAATGGTGTGGTGCGGCTCGACGGAAATCTACCACGAGCCGTCCGAGACCCACCGCACGCTGGCGGCCTTCGAAGAAGGGCTGCGCAACAATGCACCCAACATCGCGCCGAGCATGATTTATGCCTACGCGGCCCTCAAGGAAGGCATCCCCTTCGTGAACGGTGCCCCCAACCTGACAGTGGACGTGCCGGCGCTGCTGGAGCTAGCGGCGATCACCAGCACGCCGGTGGGCGGCAAGGACTTCAAAACCGGCCAGACGCTGATGAAAACCATCCTGGCGCCCGGCTTGAGCGCCCGCTCGCTGGGCGTGAAAGGATGGTTTTCGACTAATATTCTCGGCAACCGCGACGGCCTGGTGCTCGATGACCCCGACAACTTCCGCACCAAGGAGGTGTCGAAGCTGAGCGTGCTCGACAGCGTGTTTCACCCCGAGGAAAACCCGGAGCTGTACGGCGATATGTACCACAAGGTGCGC
>CAZERY010000164.1:0-8023 GCA_964514915.1 uncultured Hymenobacter sp. | reverse complement strand
GGCGTCGATTTTATTGATACCGCCGACAGCTACGGCCCCAACGTATCGGAAGAGCTGATTGCCGAGGCACTACACCCTTACAAGCGGGGCCTCGTGATAGCGACCAAAGGTGGCTTGCTGCGCACCGGCCCCGACCAATGGCCCCTCGACGGCAGCCCCAAGCACCTCGAAGAAGCGCTGCACGGCAGCCTCCAGCGCCTGAAAGTAGCGCAAATCGATTTATACCAATTGCACCGCATCGACCCGAAGGTGCCGATGGAGGACACGTTCAGATTTTTGCAAAAGGCGCAGCAGGACGGGCTGGTCAAGCACATTGGCTTGTCGGAAGTAGACGTTGATCAGATTAAAAAAGCCCAGGAGTTCTTTCCGGTGGTGTCGGTGCAGAATATGTACTCGGTCGATAACCGCAAGTGGGAGGCAGTGCTCGACTACACCCGTGAGCAGAACATTGCCTTTATTCCGTGGTACCCGCTATCGGGCGGCAATAAAGAAGCCCTGGCAGCTCTCGACAGCCTGGCCCACAAGCACGGCGCCACGCCGCAGCAAATCGCCCTGAGCTGGCTGTTGCACCACTCGCCCAATATCCTACTCATCCCTGGCACGTCGAAGGTGAAGCACCTCGAAGAAAATATGAAAACGGCTGCTATTCAGCTCTCGCCCGAAGACATGGCGACGCTCGATAAAATCAAGGCGGCGTAACGACGCTTGGTTGTCGCACATTAGTAAAAGCCGGCTGACCTATAGCGGGTTAGCTGGCTTTTCATTTTTGATTCCTGCCTTATTCTTCCCTGGTCACCCGCAATGTCAAGCCTGCTTACTTCCCTCAAAAAACCTCGGTTGGCGCTAGCGCTGAGCCTGGCAGCGGGGCTCGCGGCCTGCTCATCCGAGCAAGTCATCCAGACCGATAGCCGGCCGGGTGTGAACCTGGCGCAGTACCAGACTTACAATTTTATGGACGCCGTGGCCCGCAACGACTCGGCATTTATTAATTCGGGCGCCAATATTTTCGACCTGAAACGGGCCGTGACGCACGAGCTCGAAGCTCGCGGCTTCCGGCAGGCTGCCCGGCCCGACCTGTGGGTGAACATTGGCCTCGTGACCCAGGAATAGGTGCAGACCCGCCCCGCCAACTATCAGTTTGACGGCGCGCCCTATTACATCGGCCAGCGTAACTACCACTGGCAGGCCACTGATATTCCGGTGGGCTCGTACCAGGCCGGTACCGCTACCATCGAGCTAGTCGATGCGGCACGCAAGGAATTGGTGTGGCAAGGCACCACTACGAGCGTGCTTTCGCACACGCCGGCCCGAGCTTCCAAACAAATTGATAAGGGCGTAGCCGACGTATTCGCGCGGTTTCCGGTGCCCGCTAGGCAGTAGCGCTGGGACGTTGCTTACGCACGCGTACTGCTGCTAGCCAGTAATATGCGCGAAAAATTGTCGGCTGTGCTACAGCTTCTTGTCGATAAGCTGCACCACGTCTTTGGTCGAAACCTTCTGCCCGGTTTCGGCGGCGCGGTAGATGGCTAGCAGCAGCTGCACGTCCCGCAGGCCCATTTCGCCGGGCACGCGGGTAGGCTTGTTGTGGAGCACACAGTCAGCAAAATCGTCCATCTGAGCAGCTTGCTGGTTGATGTTGGGGAGGTTGAGCTTGCCGTCGTTTTGGCTGGTTTTGCCGGCTAGCCCGCCGTAGCCAAAGGCCGGCTCCAGCTCAAACCACCCGCTGGCGGTTTCGGCGCGCAGGTGGCCTTCTATGCTTTGGGCGTAGCTGGTGCGGCAGTCAGCCACCGCGCCATCGGCAAACTGCATTTGCCAGTTTACCCCGGCCTCTACTTCCTTGAAGTAGCCGGTGCCGGTTTCGGGAGTTAGCTTGGCCGTGACCGAAATAGGCATCTGGCCCTTGGTGTACAGGCAGCCTTGCAGGCAGTAAATGCCCATATCCATGAGCGGCCCGCCGCCCGCCAGGGCCTTATTCACGCGCCAGGGCGTGTCGTTGCTGCCAAACTTAAACGCATTGTCGGCCACTAGGTGCTTAATGGGGCCGTAGGCCTGCTGCTGGCCCAGGCGCATCATCTCCAGGTTGTGCGGCTCGAAGTGCAGGCGATAGCCGATGCTCAGCTTCTTACCGGCCTTCTGGCTGGCCGCTATCATGCGGCGCGCGTCGGCCTCGGTGGTGGCCATCGGCTTTTCGCAGATGACGTGCTTGCCCGCCTGCGCCGCCCGCACCGCATACTCGGCGTGCAAGGCATTGGGCGTCACTACGTACACGATGTCGATATCCGGGTTATCGACAATGCGGTCGAAGGTCTTATAGTCGTAGATGTTCTTGTCGGCCAAGTTGTGCTGCTGCTTCCACTGCGCCGCTTTTTGGGGCGAGCCCGTGACAATGCCCGCTAGCTGGCACAGCTTGGTTTGCTGTAAGGCCGGGGCTAGCTGCCCAGTGCTGTACTTACCCAGGCCCAGTAGCGCAACGCCGAGCTTGCGATTGGGCGGCAGGGCAAAGGCGCTCGGCGCCACTAGCGTTGCGCCCGCTCCCAGCGAGAGTAAGCGAATGAACTCGCGACGCGAGGCGGCGGAAATGGGAAAGCCGTTCATAGAAAGGAGGAAGGTTGCTAGAGTCAGTGTTTACCCAGTACAGCATCAGTAGGTTACGGCAGAATCGCAGTAAAGGCCAACTATGGGTGCAGGCGCTAAACAGAACGTCATGCTTCGCGGAGCTTAGCATGACGTTCTGTTTGCTTAGGCGAGCAGCTAAGCTCCTTACTCGTCTTCCGGAAACTTGCCCATGTTGCCGCTCTCGAAGTCGGCGATGGCGGCCATCAGCTCCTCATTGGTATTCATGACGAAGGGGCCATAGGTAGCGAGCGGCTCCTCGATAGCCTCACCGGCCAGCACCAGCACGAGGCTGCCTTCGGAAGCGGTGAGCTGCACATCGGTCGAGTTCCAGCCCAGCACCACCAGCTGCTGGGTTTTGGCGGGCCGGTCGCCATTGATCAGCACCGCGCCGCGCACTACGTAGAGCCCCACGTTATACTGGGCCGGCAGGGTCAACACAAAATCTGCCCCTTTGGCTAAGTGCAAGTCGAGCAGCGTGATGGGCGAAAACGTGCTGGCCGGGCCAGTAGCGCCGCCGTAGCTACCCGCGATGACGCGGATATTGCCCCCGCCACTCGGTAGCGGCACGCTTGGGATGCTCGCGGCGCGCAGCTCCTGGTACTTGGGAGCCACCAGCTTGTCGGCCTTGGGCATATTCACCCAGAGCTGCAACAGCTCCAGGGTGCCGCCGCGCCGGGCAAAGTCGCGGTCGTACATCTCGGCGTGGCGCAGGCCGGCGCCGGCGGTCATCCACTGCACATCGCCGGGCCCGATGGTGCCGTCGTGGCCGGCCGTATCGCGATGGGCCAGGTAGCCATCGTACACCACGGTCACGGTTTCGAAGCCGCGGTGCGGGTGGGGCGGCGACCCTAGCGGGGTGTCGGTGGGCGCAATCTGCATCGGCCCGATGTGGTCGATGAGCAGGTAGGGGCTCAGCTGCCGGATGCGCGGCCCCGGCATGGGGCTGGTCACGTCGAAGCCGTCGCCGACGAGCTTCTTGTTGCCATCAATAACTTGAAAAACCCGGCGAAAGGAAGAATCCATAGCAACTAAAATACTGCGGGTGGAGAACAGCTTTTAAAAGCTTTGGCTCGGCAAAAAGTTATCAGTTAGCCTTAGGGCCAGCTATTGCTTGGGCGCCGTCGGCTGGCTAGTGGCCTTTCGGGCGCCGCGGCGGCTGCCAGCTTTCGTGCTGTGCAGGCGTCCCGAGGAGATGGGCGTAGTGCCCGAGGCTTGCATGCCCGGCGCCTGGGGCGAGTCGACTTGGTCGCTGCCCACGTTTTTGGTGCCCGACGCACCCGCCGACGAGCCAGCAGTGGCTGCGGCTGGGGTGGCGCTAGGGGTAGTTTGAGCGTAGCTCAGCGTGGCGCAGCCAAGGAGAGCCGTCAGAAGAATCGTCGTTTTCATAAGCCAATAATGATGCTAGCGAAAACATACGTGGCGGGCCGGGCGGGGTTATGCGGGCAGATTGGGGTTCACCGTTCAAAATAAAACGCTATCTCTAGCATCAAAATCTACGGAAGAAGCCACGTTTGAATCAATCAGCTCGGCGATGTTGAGCAGAGTAGTAGTAGGTGCCGGAAATAATGGCCCGTAACCCACGAAAGCATAGGCCCTTACTCGGTGCTCAAGCTTGAGCAAACCATTTTGCTCAAACTGCTGGATGCTAGCCAGTAACTGATCGCCCGCTTCAAGCAAGCGGGTTTCTTGGTTGCGGTCATCGCCTTCGCTCTTACCTTCTGCTCGAATTTTAAACTCGACGAAACAGACGTCTCGGCCTTCGAAAAAGACGCAATCGCAGCGCTTGGGTGCTGGCTGGCGACGACCAATCAGGCATTTGTCGATCGCGGCCAGGTGTACCGGCCGACCATCTGGATTACGGACTTTGAAGTGCCGCTCGGCGTCATATAGCTCATCGGCTACGCGCACTACCCACGCCTCACCGGGCGGGTCGCTATAATAAGAAACAGCTTCAGGGTAAACCTTCAGGCAGCCTTTTTGCCGGCAATGAGTGAACAACTTTTCAATAGCTTCTTGCATTACGCCACCTGTTTTTTGAGTCGTAGCAGCTTGCGGAAGCTATCCGAAATATCGCCCGAAACGGCGTCCAGCTCATTACCGCCGATAAGGTGCGTGCGTTCATCGGTAATGGGCTTTACCGTACCGTCAGCCACGTAGTAGGCAGCAAATTCATCGGGGTTTAGCCAGCAAGCTTTGGGTACGATGGCGGCAATCTCTTCCTCCAAGTCGGGCCGCTGCTGGGCCACTTTATAAGCCTCAAGCAGCAGGTTGCAGCTGGATAGGATGTAGGGGCTGTGCGTAGTTATCGTCAGGTCGTTTTCGCCTTTGGTGCATTTTTCCACCAGCCAATTTAGCAGCCCTTGCTGGGCAGTTGGGTAGAGGTTTAGCTCCGGCTCTTCGATGATGAAGCTTTGTGCCTGCTCAGTATTGCGGCTCAGGTGCTCAAGTAGCACTAGCAGCGGAGTGACAGATTGGATGCCGCTGGCGGTTTCTGGGAGCATCAATAACTCTTCTTGGTCAGGAATTTGAATAAAGTCCCGGCCTTCAATATGCAAGTACTTTATATTTAAAAATGGAATGTCTAATTCAGGAATTTCTTTTCTTGACAAAGAAAAATCATTGGCAAATACGAGCAATGACTTAGGTAGTCCTATATCATCACGCATTAAGCCTGCCCAAGAATATTCGACAGCCGGAACAAAAACTCTTTCCGTTGGGATATAATTTATTAGATACGATTCAGCGTTAAAATATCTGCCCGCAAACTGGTTAACAATAGCATCTCTGAAAGCAGATATGGATGAAACTCCAAGTTTAGCCTCTTTCGCAAAACGAGCAGCTAACTTATTAATAGATTCTTCTGTCTTTTCCCCATCGGTTGAGATATCATCTATTCCGACATCGAGCACTAATGCCCTATCAATTACAAAATTATTTCCGGAAGATTTTCTCCAATTGATAAATGAGTCTTGTTTTTTATAATTTATAATATTGAATTGGGTCAGACCTTCGTCAATATTGAGTATGCTATTTATAACCTTTACTTGTCCCCCCTGCAAGATTGCCCCCAGTTTAGCCAGCGTGCTCTTCCCGCCGCCCGTCGGGCCAATGAAAACCGTGACGCGCTTAAAGTCCACCGTGGCGTCTTTAATGGGTCCGAAGTTCTTGACGATCAGCTGCTCGTTCATGGCGGGAGGAAATAGAAGGGGGATAAAACTACAACGCGGCGGCCCCGTTGCCGGAACCGCCGCGCGCAGGGCTTGCCTAACAGTTATTTGGGTAGGGTGGCGCGCACGGCTTGCACCTCGGCTACCTGCACGGCGCTGGCTTTGTTGCCGAAGTTATTGCGCACGTAGGTAAGCACGTCGGCTACCTGCTGGTCGGTGAGGTAGCCCTGGGCGGGCATATGCTGCTTGTAGTCGTCGCCGTTGATTTCGATGGGCTCGGCGAGGCCGGCCAGTACGATGTGGACTAGTCGGGTCTTATCGCCGAGCACGTACTCGGTTTTGATGAGCGGCGGGTTCATGTTGGGCACGCCGCCACCGTCGGCCTGGTGGCAGGTGATGCACACGTTCTTATACACCACGGCGCCGCGGGTGAGGGAGGTGGCCAGGTCGGTGCCGGCTTTGGGCTTGGCGGCGGGGCGGTGCTGCGCTTGCAGCGACAGGGCACCGCCGGCCAGCGCGAGTGCGAGGAGAGCTTGCTTGGTCATTATTTTTTAGCGTTGTACACGATGCGGTAGATGGTGCCTTTCGAGTCGTCACTCACGTAGAGCGAGCCATCCGGGCCCTGGGCGAGGCCGCAGGGGCGGTGGTCAGCGCGGCCGCTCGCCGTTTTTTCCGCCGAGCCCGAAAAGTTATCGGCAAAAACTTCCCACTGGCCGCTGGGCTTACCATCCTTAAATGGTTGAAAAACCACGTAGTAGCCCGCCTGCGGCTCAGGAGCACGGTTCCAGGAGCCGTGGAAGGCGATGAAGGCGCCGTTGCGGTACTTGGCCGGAAACATACTGCCGGTGTAGAAGAGCAACCCGTTGGGTGCCAGGTGGGCGGGGTAAGCGGCAGCGGGGTCGATGTAGTTGCCAGTCGCTTCTTTCTTGCCATCGCCGCCGTACTCAGGGCCCAGCATTTTTTTCTTCTGCTGCGGGTCGTAGTAGAGGTAGGGCCAGCCGGCGTTGTCGCCTTTTTTGATAGCGTATAAGCATTCGGCGGGCAGCTGGGCCGACTGCTGGTCGGTGTAGAGCTCGGGCCAGTTGTCGTGCAGCTGGTCGCGGCCGTGCTGCATCACAAAGAGCTCATTGTCTTGCGAATTCCAGTCGAGGCCCACCACGTTGCGCAGGCCGGTAGCGTAGCGCGTGCCATCGGGGTAGCGCTGGTTGAGCTTGTCAGCCTTGAACTGCCAGATGCCGGCGGCCGAGTCCAAGATGGGGCAATTGGGGATGCCTTTCGAGCCGCGGGTGCGGTCCTGCTCCTGGCAGGCGTTGGCGTAGGCGCCTATGTTCACGTAGAGATTGTCGGCGTTGTCGAGCACAATGGATTTCGACTCGTGCTGGCTGCCCACTTTGAGGCCGCGCACCAGCAGCTCGGGGGCAGTCGGGTTGGTTACTTCGCCCTTAGCATCGAGCTTGTAGCGGAATACGGCGTGGTCGGAAGACGCGTAGAGGTAGCCGTTCTTCTCGTACATGCCCGTGCCGCTGTAGTCGCCAAAGCTGTTCGTGACGGTGGCCTTGCCATTGGGCTGGCTCCGCAGCTCCAGAATGCCTTTGCCATTCAGTAGTTTGCTGAGTTTCACGTAGACGACGCCCTGGGGCGTCACGGCCAGGTGGCGAGCCTTGCCGCCGGTTTCGGCTACCTTGAGGGCGCCAAAGCCCGCGGGCAGTTTCAGGCCGGCATTGTCGGGGTCGGGCGCCACAGTTACGTTGGTTTGGCCCGCAAAGAGCGCCAGGCTACCCGCCAGAACCGGCGCTGCGAGCAGCAGGCGGGAGGAAAGGAGTTTCATAGGGAAGGAGTAATTCGTGGCAGGGAAGGGAACGTGCTACCTATCCCAACTGCTAACGACAAGCGAAGGTTGCTGGCCGCCAGCGTGGGCTAGCCAGCCAAAGGCGTGCGCCCGCGCCTAGCGTTGCTTAGTAGCATGGGCGAAAGCCGTTGATTTCTCGCCCTGGGCCTCGCAGCGTTGCTTCAGCACCACCAAGAGGCGCTGCTGAATTTCGCTCATCACGAAGCGCGTCCAGAGGCCAGCGTACCAGTTGAGGTGCGTGCTGAGGCGCTGCTGGCTGTGCAGCATGAGCAGGGTGCGGCCCGCGCCGGCCGGGCGCAATTCGTAAGTGCCGCGCAGCACATCAAAAAACCGGCCGCCCACTAGTGGTCAAAAAACATTATTAGGTCGGATTGGCTTTTAGGTAACAACC
>CAZERY010000163.1:0-8072 GCA_964514915.1 uncultured Hymenobacter sp. | reverse complement strand
CGACCCTGAAGGAGCCCTACCGCCTCGAAGGCAAGAAAACCATGGGCTACGAAATCGCCGAGCAGCTCGGCTGGCAGCTGCCCGACGTGCTCCTCTACCCGGCCGGCGGCGGCACTGGTCTCATCGGCATCTGGAAGGCTTTTCAGGAAATGAAAGCCCTCGGCTGGCTAGCCCCCGACGTGGCCCTGCCCCGCATGGTAGCCGTGCAGGCCGAAAATTGCTGCCCCCTGCTGGAAACCTACCTCGGCCGCCAGCCCAACTGCCATAACTACACCGGCCGCCCCACTCTCGCCAACGGCCTGGCCGTGCCCCGCCCACTGGGCGAGCCGCTGATGCTGCAAGTCCTGCGCGAGTCGCGGGGCACGGTAGTGGCTATCAGCGAAGAAGACATGCTGACAGGTATGCGCGAGCTCGGCCAGCACGAAGGCCTGTTTGTGGCTCCCGAGGGCGCCGCCGTGTGGATGGCCGCCCGCCGGCTGCTGGCCGATGGCTGGCTGCGGGCCGATGAGCGCATCTTACTTCTGAACACCGGCAGCGGCCAGAAGTACATGAGCAACGTGGCCGGCCGCGCCTGGGCTTAGCCAGCCGCGGCCGGCTTTCGGTGGGTTCGGGCTAGCCGGTACCTTTGCCGGCCATGCGCATTCTGCACGTTCTTTCTGCCAATTTCTTTGCCGGCTCAGTGGCCTACGCCCTGGCGCTAGCCGAGGCGCACCAGCGCCAGGGACACCAAGTGTGGCTAGCCTCCGACGCGGCCACCCTGCCCACCACGGCCACCGTAGTGCAGCTGCCCATCAGCCAGCGCAAGTACGGCCAGCGCTGGCGCAACATCCGGGCGCTGCGCCGGCTGGTGCGCACGCACCAGATAGACGTGGTGCACGCGCACTCGCGCGCTGCTAGCTGGGTGAGCTATTTCGCCGTGCGTGGCCAGCCCGTGCCACTGGTGAGCACCGTGCACGGCCGCCAGCACCTACACGCATCTACTTCACTGTTTGATGTATACGGCGACAAAGTAATTGCCATTTGCGAAAATCTGGCCGCGCACTTACGCGAAGAAGTACAGATGGCGCCCGGTAAAACAGCCGTCATCCCCAATGGGATAAGCTTCAGCCCCCTGGGGCCGGCTGGCCCCAGGGGTTCGGCGGCCGAGGCTCCCCGCGTAGCTTTTATCGGGCGCTTCAATGGCCCCAAGGGTGAGCGGGCGGCGGCGCTGTTCGAGCACGTTTTCCCTGCGCTGCTGCGCGAGTTTGCGGCGGTGCGGCTTGCCCTTATCGGGGGCGAGCTCGACCACCTGCCGGCCGCTGGCAAAACCAGTCTGGCGCAGCTGCAAGCCGAGTTTGGCGCACGCGTCGAAGTCGTGGGTTTTAGCGACGACGTGCCCGGCTGGCTACTCCGCACCGACCTCATTATTGGTGCCGGGCGGGTGGCCATGGAGGCGCTGGGCGCGGGCCGGGCCGTGCTGGCACTAGGCGAAGCCTGCTACGCTGGCTTCGTCACGCCGGAGACGTATGCCACCGCGGCCGCTTCCAATTTTGGCGATATTCTAGCCAGCCAGGGCAGCGAGCCCGTTGACTGGAACGTGGTGCTGGCCGACGCGCGGGCATTCTGGCGGCAGCCCGGCCGCGTGGCTCCCGCTTTGCAGCAACGCGTGCGGGCCGACTACGACCTGGCTACCATCGCGGCGCGGGTGCTCGCGGTGTACGAGGCGGCGCGCATGCAAAAAGCCGTGCCCGACTTCATTCCGGTGCTGATGTACCACAAAATCCCCGACGCACCGCCCGCTAGCAAGCACCAGGTTTTTGTCACGAAGGAGAATTTTGCCCGGCACCTGGCCTACTTTCAGCAGCACAAATTCAGCCCCATCACCTTCCGCGATTACCAGGACTTTGCCGCCGGCCGCCGGCCGCTCGCCGAGTTTCCGCGCCGGCCCATTATCCTGACGTTCGACGACGGCTACCTCGACAATTACACCAACTTATTGCCGCTCATGCAGCAATACGGCTACCGGGGCGTGCTGTACCTGCTCGGCGATTTTGAGGTGCGCTACAACCAGTGGGATCTGGCCATCGACCCTACCGAGCCGCGAGCCGAGCTTATGGACCAGGCCCAAAAGCAGGCCTTCGTAGCGGCTGGTTGGGAAATCGGCGCCCACACCATGCACCACGTCCGGCTGCCCGAGCTGCCAGCCGCGGAGGCAGCCGCCGAGATCAGCCAAAGCAAAGCCGCTTTAGAACAAGCGTTTGGCACCGAGATACTCTCGTTTGCTTACCCGTACGGAGCGCTCAATGAGCAGGTAAAAACCTTGGTGCAGCAGGCCGGCTTCACCTTCGGCGTAGCTACCGACACCGGCGGCCTGCACCTCGAAGACGACCGTATGCAGGTATTCCGCATCAACATGTTTCCGCACGAAACGCCGGCTAGCCTCTTCAAAAAAACTGCTACCTGGTACCGCCGCTACTACCGCTGGAAACGCCAGCAGTAGCGCTAGCGCAGGGCAAAGACCCAGGTGTAAGCCAGCATGCCGAACAGGAATGCCAGGTATAGCCCGTGGGCGACTTCACCGCCGAGACGCAGCGCGGCCAGCGCTACCCACGCTCGGTTTGGGTGGCTTGCAACGCCGCCTGCCACTGGCCGCTGGTGAGGCGCAGCGAGCCGAGCAGGTGGTAGTAGTCGGCGTCGGCAGGGGCGAGGGCCAGCGCCTGGTGATGGCCGCCAGCGCCTCGGCCGGGCGCTGCTAGCGCTGCTCGACCAGCGCCAGCACGTAAAAAGCAAAGTCGTACGCCGGCGCCAGATGAATGGCTAGTTCGGCTTCGGTCTGTGCTTCGCCAAAATCCTCCTGCTCTAGCAGGCAGACTGCCAACAGGGCGTGGGCCACAAAATCGTGCGGGTCATGGCCGAGCTGACGGCGCAGCTCGCTAGCAGCCTGGGCGTGGCGCTGTTGGCTCAGCAGCTGCACGCCCAGGCTGCCAGGCAGTAGAGGATAGTTCCACTTGTAGGAAGAGCTATGGCAAATCTTGAGTTAGGGCCCAGGCAGTTGCGGAGACAAACGCAAGCTGGAACCTTCACTGGCCCTGGCCGTCGAACTGCGCCGGGTGGCTCGCCCCGGCGTGAGGCAAGTTGGAGCCTGAGCAAAGGTAACGGGAGTTTCCTACCACCGCGCACCGATAGATTCACCCGGCAGGAACCGGTATTCTACTCGCGCACAACCTAAAAGACGGCGGGTAATATCGCCACACCGCAAGGCCTTGTGCAGGCTATGGTGTCAATTATAAGCGACAGCCCTTACTCTTCAAAATTGATGGGTATCGTGCAAACCACCCGCACGGGCTGGCCGCGCTGCTGCGCGGGCTGCCAAAGCGGCATCAGCCACACCAGGCGCAGGGCTTCTTCGTTGAGGCCGCTGCCGGGGCCCCGCACCACCGAAGCATCGGTAACACGGCCGTTTGCACTCAATACAAAGCGCACGAATACCTTGCCCGTCACATGCTGCCGCTGGGCCTGGCTAGGATAGTGCAGGTTTTTCAGCAGGTAGTCTTGCAACGCCCCCTCTCCCCCAACGAACTGCGGCCGCACCTCGGGATTAACAAAAATGGAATCGGTCCGAAACTCGGGAGCGGCAACTAAGGCCGCCGTATTGCCTTTGGTAGCCCCTACTGACGATACCGATGACACTGCTACCAAGCTGGGGCTAGCGGAGCGCTGCGCTGCTACCGAGCCCACAAAGGCGAAATTGAGTACCAGCAAGCAGCTGAAGAATGAGGTAGTAATGAAATGAAACATATGATGTAAAAGAAATAAGCAATGAATATTGTGACTAAGTAAATCTTACCTGTCCAAATTTAATGCTATAAGCGGGCTTATTTCTAGCACTTTCCTAATAATTTTGCCGATTCTTATAAATGTACCAAAGATTCCCTTTTTTGGAGTGCTTTGCCTAGCCTCACTTTAGTCGGCCCTACCTTCGCCCTGTTTATTTACTGCGCTTATTTCTCCTTCTCCCATGCGCCTTGGCGATTTTAACGACCTCGAAATAGCCCGTGAAGTCAGCATCGGCTTCTACCTTACCAGCGACGACGGCGACCTGCTGCTACCCGAAAAGTACCGCCCCGTGGGCGCGCACGTGGGCGACGTTATCCGGGTATTTGTGTACCGCGACTCGGAGGATCGCCTCATTGCCACCACCCTCGAGCCGCTGGCCGTAGTTGACAGCTTTGCGACGCTCACTGTGCGCGACGTGGGCCCGCCCGGCGCCTTCCTGGATTGGGGCCTCGAAAAAGACCTGCTCCTCCCCCACGCCAACCAGCGCCAGGCCGTGCGCATCGGCGACCGGGTGCTGGTGTACGTGTACCTCGATGAGACCACCGACCGCCTCGTAGCCTCGGCCAAGTGGCAGCAATTTCTCAGCCCCGAGCCCTTCGATGGGGCCGAGGGCGCCAGCGTGCAGCTGCTCATTGCCGAAGAAACCCCGCTTGGCTATTCGGTCATTGTCAACGGCACGCACGCGGGCTTGCTGTATAGCAATGAGGTGTTTCGGCCGCTACGCATCGGCGAATTGTTGCCTGGCCACCTGCGGCAAATTCGGGCCGACGGCAAGCTTGATGTACGCCTCGGCCAGGCCGGCTACGACGAAGTCGAAACCGCTGCCAACCTCGTGCTCGCCGCGCTACGCGCTCGCCCCGACGGCCGCCTTCCCCTCGGCGACAAAAGCCTGGCCGACGACGTGTACCGCCGCTTGGGCATGAGCAAAAAAGTCTTTAAAAAAGCACTGGGCTCGCTCTACAAACAAGGCGTAGTAGCGCTAGGACCGGAAGAAACGCGGTTGGTGCAAGCTGACTAAAAAGTGGCGCTGCTTTTCGAGCCCGCTGAGCTTTGGCTCGGCGGGCTTTTTTGGGCCTGGACCCTATGGGTTTAGACCCAAAAAAGCCTTGGAAAAGAGCGTCATGCTTCACTGCGTTCAGCATGACGCTCTAGTTCGTTTTTCTTAATCCAGGAACAAGTCTACTGGCAAGCGCGAACCTAGAACCAGGCTATAACTTATCAATAAGTTGAAAAACGTATTCACCAGTTTTAAAACTGGTGAATACGTTATACTTTTGCTTTATGGAGGAGTTAACCAAAACCGAAGACCCTATCATGCAGGCCTTGTGGAAATTGAAGCAGGCCTTCGTGAAGGACATCATCGAACACCTACCCGACAACCCCAAGCCGCCCTACAACACCGTGTCGTCGGTGGTGCGCATTCTGGAGCGCAAGGGCTACGTGGGCTTTAAGGCCTATGGCAAAACGTATGAGTACTTTCCGCTCATCAGCAAGGCGCAATATCGGGCCAATACGCTGAAGCAGCTGCTGGCCCGCTACTTCGACAATTCGCCCGCCGCGCTGGTGTCGTACATGGTGGAGGAAACGCTGAACCCCAAGGAGCTTCAGCAACTACGCAAGCTGCTGGACGATGACGAAGCCAAAAGCGCCGCCAGCCGATGAGCAGCGCGTGGGTGCTCTACCTGGCGGCGGCTACGGGCTGCCAAGCTGTTTTTTCGCTATTTTACTGGCTGGTACTGGCGCGGCTCAGCAGCTTTAGCTGGAACCGTGCTTATCTACTCGGCGCCTTGCTACTGAGCGTGCTGCTGCCAGTGGTGGCCTTGCCAACTGCCTGGGCCCAGTGGCTGTGGCCCGCCGCTACTAGCGCATTAGCGCTACCGACGTGGCAATTGGCCCCCACCCTGTTGCCCACGACCACCCCCACGACTAGCGGCACCAGCTGTTGCGTGGCTGCAACTGGTGCTGGCGGGGTATTGGCTCGGAGTAGCTTACCAGGCGTGGGGCACCGGGCGCAGCCTGGTTTGGCTGTATCGGCTGAGTCGGCAGCACCCGCGCAAGCGGCTGGGCCAGGGCTGGCTGGTGCAGCTGCCAGAGCCGAGTAGGCCAGCATTTTCGTTCGGGAAGCACGTGTTTTTGTCGCCTGCCCATGCCCAGCTCAGCGCCAGCGAGCACGCGCAGCTGGTGCAGCATGAGCAGGTGCACGGCGCGCAACACCACTCGCTCGACCTTTTGCTGGCGGACGTAATCGGCTGGTTTTTCTGGTTCAACGGCCTGGTTTTTTACCTGCGCCGGCAGCTACGCACGGTGCACGAGTACTTGGCCGATGCCGCCGTGACGCGCCCGTCCGGCAGCCGCGTGACCTACGGCCGGCTGCTACTCAAGCTGGCCACCGGGCCGCTACCGTCGCCGCTGGTGCATCCTTTTTCCACCAAGCAGGTCGCCCTGCGCATTCTCATGCTCACCAATCCCCCTTCTTCTCCTATGAAAAAGTTTCGTTTTCTGTTGGTTGTGCCGGTAGCTACCCTGGCCTGGGTAGGCGCCGCGGTGCTGAAACCAGCGTCATCAGTGGCCGCCAACCTGCCCGCTACCCACCAGCCCACCAAGGCGTCGGGCCACATTGGCACCATTACCTGGCAGGGCAACACCTTCCTGGCCGCCGGCCAGCTCGACCAGGCGCTCGGCCTGCACCCGGGCGACCCATACAGCCAGGAAACGGTGGCTGCAAATCTCAGCTATCGGCCTGATAACAGCGATATCGGGTCACGCTACATGGACCAGGGCTACCTGTTTTTTCAAATTATCCCCGTAGCCAAACCCCAACCTGATGGCACAACCAACCTCACCTTTATTATCGCCGAAGGGCCTACGGCGCGCATCAACGCACTCACTGTCAAGGGCAATCATAAAATAGCTACTGCCGATATCCTAAAGCTAGTTCCCCTGCACCAGGGCGAGCTGTTCAGCCGGGCCAAGCTCCTGCAATCGCAACGCCTGCTGGCCGAAAGTGGCTTATTCGACCCCACTAACCTTGGGATTAATCCGCGGCCTAATCCGGCGGCTGGGTTGGTTGACATCGAATACGTCGTTGCAGAAAAATAGGCCAGTCATAGAATTTGTGGGCCGAAAGTTTGCTTTTCTCAAAAAGCGTTGTTCCTTTGCGGCCGCAAATCCAATCAATCTATGTCGCTTCGCGCTTCTGTTATGCTCTGGTGGTGGCACTCTTCCTTAACTCAGGGTTGAGCACTACGGCGTATCTGGTTGGTTGACTCCTTCTCGATTTTTACAAAGCCCGCTGCTCACCGCAGTGGGCTTTTTTGTTGTCCTTACTTCGCTTGCCATGTCGGCCGTACTTGAAACTTCTGCTGCTACCCTCGTTCACAGCCGCCACCGCCGGCTGCTCGCCGATACGCTCACGCCGGTGAGCCTGTACCTGCGCCTGCGCGACCAGTTTGTGGGCACGCTGCTGCTCGAAAGCTCCGACTACCACGGCAACAGCAACAGCTTTTCGTACCTGTGCTTTAGCCCGGTAGCCCGGTTTGAGCTCGCTGGGCGGCAGCTTACCACCCAGCGCCCGGGCCAGCCGGCCAGCCTCACTACGCTCGCCGACCCACGCACGGCGCTAGAGCAGCTGCGCGAGTTCCGGGAGAGCTTTCAGCCGGCCGCGCCGTCGGGGTTGCCGTTTATCACCAACGGGTTGTTTGGGCACATGGCCTACGAGGCAGTGCAGTATTTCGAGGATGTGGCGCTGCGCGACAAGCCCGGCGCCAGCACGGTGCCGGCCATCGTGTACCAGGCGTTTCGCTACGTCATTGCCATCAACCACTTCAAAGATGAGCTCTATCTTTTTGAGCACCAATATTTAAGCGAAGGTGAGGAGCCCGCCGCTGATACCCTCGACCACATCGAAACGCTCATCCAGAACCGCAACTTTGCTACCCACTCATTTCACCTCACGGGCCAGGAAACGTCTAACGCCACCGACGCCGAATTTTTGGAGCTCGTGCGGCTGGGCCAGCACCACTGCCAGCGCGGCGACGTGTTCCAGATTGTGCTCTCGCGGCGCTTCCAGCAGAGTTTTCAGGGCGATGAGTTTAATGTATACCGGGCGCTCCGCTCGCTCAATCCGTCGCCCTACCTATTCTTTTTTGACTACGGCAACTACAAGATTTTCGGCTCCTCGCCCGAGTCGCAGATTGTAATTAACAAGGGCCAGGCCGTGCTCTACCCCATCGCGGGCACCTTCCGCCGCACCGGCG
>CAZERY010000162.1:0-8103 GCA_964514915.1 uncultured Hymenobacter sp. | reverse complement strand
ATGTCGGCGGTGTGGATAATCTGGTCAACGGTTTCTTTGGGGATGCGGGCCACGGGCAGGTTTTAGAACTTCAAATTTACATCCGGCCGGGGCCGCGCCTGCCCTGGTTACGCAGTTTTGCGGCCAGCTTGCTAGGCCCGTTGCCGCTTAGGTGGCCCTCGTGCTGCCCCGCACTCAGGAGTGGCGCCACTAATTAGGTTTCCCTGAAGTAAAAAGCCACCCGGCTGCATAAGCGACCGAGCGGCTTTTTTTTTAAGCTAGAGCGGTTTCGGAAACAGTATCCAGTGGTAGCTGGCTATTGCGCGGGCTTTGTAGTCCACGACTTGGCTGCTACCCGACGCGGCCTACAAAGTCCGCGCAACAGCGGGCTGTACACTGACCCTGAACTAGTGGGGCGGGCTAGGGCCGGCGCACCGAGTCGGGGCGACTTACGGCATCCAGTGCCTGGCGGGCGGTAAATTCTTTTTCGACCATGGAGTAGCCGGGAGGCGAAATACGGCGCCCGCTGCTGGTGATAAACGTGGGCTTGAGCTTGAGCGTGAAGCGCAGGGGCCGGCGGTCGCGGTCGGTGAGGCCCAGCGCAAAATTGGCCAGGCTCTCGCCCGATTGCTCACCCAGGGCCTGGCGCAGGTTGCCTTCTATCAGAACTGGGGCCGTGGTGACGCCGCCATTGGCCGGCACCTCAATACGCTGGGTAGTATGGCCTTTGGCCACTTCCTTGTTGTCGATGAGGGCGATATAATCAAACTCATTGAGGGCGGCCGTTTCGCTGTTGGGGTTGCGAAACTCTAGGCTCACCCGCATGCGCAGGGGCAGGCTGCCGGAAGTGTAGGCGGCTAGCAGCAGCGCCCGCCCAGCAGTGCTCAAGTCGGCCGTCTGGCGCAAATTCAGCACGTTGACGCCCCCCACGGTGGCCTGGTCCACGGAAGACAGGCGCACGTCAACATTCTTGAAGGCCCTGGCCTGTTGTACCTGCTCGTGAATGCCGCACTGGCTCAGGCCAGCCACGGCTAGCACACCGGCAAAGGCCCGCACCGCCCTGCGATGCCTGGGTAGAAAAGAAGCGAACATCGTCAATTAGTTGAAGGACAGCAAAAAGTGCGGGTCCACCTTTTACTCTAGTTAACCCAAATAGTTGGCTGGGCTGGCAAATCCTGGTTTACTGGGCGGGGCGCAATGGTTTAAAGCCAGGGCTTTGCCGGCGGCTCCACGCGGGCCCAACTTTTAGCGAGTGGGCGTGGTTAAGACAGTTCTTATTCTTCGTGCCTCATCATGCTACATTCTCCCAAGCAGGTCGCTTATTCCGTGTTGGATTTGGCGCCTATTCTCGCCGGCGCTACGCCTACCGATACGTTCCGCAATAGCCTGCACCTGGCCCAGCAGGTCGAGCAGCAGGGCTACACCCGCTTCTGGCTTTCGGAACACCACAACATGGCCAGCGTGGCCAGCTCCTCGCCCGTGGTGCTGATTGGCTACATCGCGGGCGGCACTACTACGCTGCGCGTCGGCTCGGGCGGCATCATGCTGCCCAACCACGCCCCGCTGGTGGTGGCCGAGCAAATCGGCACCCTCGCCTCGCTTTACCCCGGCCGCATCGACCTGGGCCTGGGCCGCGCCCCGGGCTCCGACCAAGTGACGGCCCAGGCCATCCGGGGCAGCCGCCTGAGCGGGGCGCCGGATTTCCCGCGCGATATTCAGCAGCTCCAAGCCTACTTCTCGGCCGCCAACAGCTCGGCGCCAGTGCGGGCCATCCCGGGTGAGGGACTAGACGTGCCGATATACGTGCTGGGCTCCAGCACCGACAGCGCCTACCTGGCCGCCGCGCTGGGTTTGCCTTACGCGTTTGCCAGCCACTTTGCGCCGGCGCAGCTGCTGCCCGCACTAGAGATTTATCGCCAGCATTTCCGCCCGTCGGCCGCGCTCAGCAAGCCCTACGTCATTGCCTGCGTAAACGTGATAGCCGCCGACACCGACGAGCGGGCTGCGTGGCTCTCGACCTCACTTCAGCAGTTTATGCTGAGCGTCATTACGGGCCGCCCGGCCCCGCTGCAACCGCCCGTCGAGTCGATGCGCCCGCTCTGGGGCCCCGCTCAGCAGCACGCCGTGCAGCAGATGCTGGCGTATTCTTTTATTGGCGGCCCGGCCACGGTGCAGCAGGAGCTGCAAGAATTCATTGCCCAAACCCAAGTCGACGAGCTGATGGCTGTTTCCAACATCTTCGATCAGCAAGCCCGGGTGCACTCGTACCAGCTGCTGGCCGAGGCGCTGCAAGCGCTGGCCCCGCAGCCGGCCGGCGAGCTAGCGCTACCCTAACGCGCCAGGCCACTATGCTTCCGCCAAAAGTTTTGCATCTCTGCACACCTCCCGGCGGCTGAACTTAAGTAGCAGCCCAAGCAGGAAGGGCGCGAACCTTCCCTGCCGGCTACTGGTGCAGCAGCACGTAGAGGCTGCTGGTTACCAGTACCCAGCAACCAAGCTGCAACAGCAGCTTAGTCGGGAGCCTGACGAACACTATAATATAGTCTTCGTCACTGTTTGGTTTTTTCTCCATGTTTTACAGACTTGAGGGGAGAAAAGAATCACCCACTTCGAAGCCCGTGGTTTGCCGACCACGGGCTTCGCCTTTTTCTAGCCGAAGGCTATCAAAAGACACCGTGGTTGGCAAGAGACTACCCTAACAGTGCAGCAAAGCTCGCCTGCCTACTCCTAACGGCTGCCATCGTACAGGGTTGGTGTACCGTGGGCGGTGGGTTTCCTGGGTGGCGCCGCCGTTGCCAGCGGCTAGCACAGCCGGGACGGAATACTGGCTATTCTGGCTGCTACCTGGGCCCACTGGTGGTGGTGCTAGCCTGGCGGCGCACTCGCCGGCGAGATTGCCTACGGCGGCGAGGTACAGGTGCGCCACTCACAATCGACCTTGGGCCGGGGCAGCGCCCTCGATGCGGGTGGGGAGAGCCGAATAGCGACTTGGGCGCTACTGCACGCTCAGGCGCAGGGCCTGGGCACCGGTGCGCACCAGGTACACGCCCGGGGCCAGCCCGGCGGGCAGCACCAGCGGGGCCGTGCCCGCCGCATCGGCCGCCGTGCTAAGCACGGGGCGGCCCAGACCATCGAGCACTTGCACTACCGCCCCCGGTGCCGCCCCCGTGAGGGTAGTGCCCGCCTGGGCGGGGTTGGGGTAAAGGGCCAGCCCCACCGCCGCGCCCCGCAGGGCCACCGCCCGCACGGGTGAGTAGGTAGCAGTGCCATCGAGGTCTACCTGCCGCAGGCGGTAGTAGAGTAGGGTGGCGCCAGCGGGTAGCGCCGCATCGGTGTGGCTATAGGTGCGGGCCGTGGTGCTGCTGCCGGCAGCACCCACGCGGCCGAGCTCGGCGAAGGTTACGCCATCGCGGCTGCGCTCCACGGCGAAGTAGGCGCTGGTGAGCTCGCTGGCCGTGGCCCAGGCCAGCTGCACGCTGGTGGGGCCAGCCGAGCGGGCGGTGAAGGTGGTGAGCTGCACGGGCAGCGGGGCCTGGTTGCGCGGGAAGACGGGCGAGTCGGTAGTGGTGCCGTCGCCGAGCTGGCCGTTGGCGTTGTAGCCGGCGGTGAAGATGGCGGCCCCGGCCCCGAGCACCAGCGAGTGGGAGGAATTAGGGCTGGTGGCCAAGCTGCGCCACTGGGTCAGGCCGCTGGCCTCGGCTACGGGCACCGAGCTGTCAGTAGTCGAGTTGCTGCCCAGCTGGCCGTTGCTATTGCTGCCCCAGGCGTAGATTTTGCCGTCGGCGGCCAGCGCCAGCGAGTGGTAGTAGCCGGTAGCCACCTGCACGAAGCGCGTGTCGGTGGGTACTGCTCCTGCGCTCACGGCCACCGGCACCGAGCTGTTGGTAGTCGAGTTGTTGCCCAATTGGCCGTTGCTATTGCTGCCCCAGGCGTAGAGTGTGCCGTTGGCGGTCAGCGTCAGCGCGTGGAGGGACCCGGCAGCCACCTGCACGAAACGCGTGCCAGTGGGTACTGCTCCTGCGCTCACGGCTACGGGCACCGAGCTGCTGGTGGTCGTGTTGTTGCCTAGCTCGCCATAGATATTGTAGCCCCAGGCGTAGAGCGTGCCATTGGCGGCCAACGCTAGTGAGAGGAAGGACCCGGCTGACGTCTGTCCAAAGCGCGTGCCGGCGGGGGCCGCCCCCAGGCTCACGGCCGCCGGTACCAAGCTGTTGGTGGTCGTGTTGTTGCCCAATTGGCCAAGGTTATTCTGGCCCCAGGCGTAGAGCGTACCATCGGCCCGCAGGCCCAGGCTGTGGCCACCGCCAGCGCCAGCCGCCTGTACGTAGCCAGTAGTGGCGGGAGCCTGCGCAGCCACGGGCACCGAGCTATTGGTGGTCGAGTTGTTGCCCAGCTGACCGCTGGTATTGGTGCCCCAGGCATAGACGGAGCCGTCGGCGGCCAGCGCGTGGAGGCCCGCGCTGCCCAGGGCCACCTGCGTGAAGCTGGTGCCGGCCGGGGCTGCCCCCAGGCTCACGGCCACCAGCACGTTGCTTTGGGTGGTCGAGTTGTTGCCCAGCTGGCCATTGGTGTTGTCGCCCCAGGCATAGCGCGTGCCGTCGGCGGCCAGCGCCAGCGAGCGGTACTGGCCGGCGGCCACCTGCCCAAAGCGCGTCGTGGTGGCCCCGGCTCCCTGGCTCACGGCCACCAGCACGCTGCTGTTGGTGGTCGAGTTATTGCCCAGCTGCCCTTTAGAATTGTCGCCCCAGGCGTAGAGCGTGCCGTCGGCCGACACGGCCAACGAGTGGAAATAGCCCGCCGCCACCTGCTTGTAGAGCGTTGTGGTGGCCCCGGCTCCCCGGCTCACGGCCGCTGGCACGTTGCTTTGGGTGGTCGAGTTATTGCCCAGCTGCCCTTTCGAGTTGTCGCCCCAGGCGTAGAGTGTGCCGTCGGCGGTCACGGCCAGCGAGTGGTACTGGCCGGCGGCCACCTGCACAAAGCGCGTCGTGGTGGCAGTTGCTCCCTGGCTCACGGCCACCGGCACATTGCTTTGGGTGGTGGTGGTGTTGCCCAGCTGCCCTTTCGAGTTGTCGCCCCAGGCGTAGAGCGTGCCATCAGCAGTTAGCGCCAGCGAGTAGGAGTTCCCGGCCGCTACCTGCACGAAGCGCGTGCCGGCCGGGGCCGCCCCCAGGCTCACGGCCACCGGCACCGAACTGTCGGTGGTCGAGTTGTTGCCTAGCTGGCCATTGGCATTGGAGCCCCAGGCGTAGAGCGAGCCATCGGGACGCACGAGCAGACTATGGCCCGCCCCGGCGGCGAGCTGGGCCGTGGCGGGCAGGCGGCGCGGGGGCAGCGGCAGGGCCCGGCCGGCCAATGGGGTCAGTAGTAGGAAAGCCAATAGGCCTCTACATAGGGAGTAAAGAAGATGCATTAGAGTAAAACAATTATAATAAGCGGTAGGTAAGAGTGTGGTAATCAGAAAGTCATTACAAATTTACTGCCGAGACAGTCCATAAAACAAGAATAGCATATTAGAAAGCTCTATACTCGAGCTGTTTCGTCGGAATGCGCCGTGGTTTTCATAGCTTGGCCGCTGCCTGCGCCAGGCTATGAAAACTATTTTTTAGGCGGTATTCAGGCAAGCCGCCGCTCCGTGCCGGCTGCCCTAGCCGGGTTCCTTTTACCTTTGCCCGATTCAACCAGCCAAGAAAATGCCCGCGTACCGTCCTCAAGAGCTTGAAAAGAAGTGGCAAGACCACTGGCAGCAGCATAATACTTTCCGCGCCGACAACGACTCCGCCAAGCCCAAGTACTACGTGCTCGACATGTTTCCGTACCCCAGCGGGGCGGGCCTGCACGTGGGGCATCCGCTGGGCTACATTGCCTCCGACATCGTAGCGCGCTACCAGCGCCTGCAAGGCCGCAACGTGCTGCACCCCATGGGCTTCGACTCGTTTGGGCTGCCCGCCGAGCAGTACGCCATCCAGACCGGCCAGCACCCGGCCGTGACGACGGAGAAGAACATCGAAACCTACATCCGGCAGCTCCAGCAGCTGGGCTTTAGCTACGACTGGGAGCGCGAGGTGCGCACCTCCGACCCCAGCTACTACAAGTGGACGCAGTGGATTTTCCTGAAGCTGTTCAATAGCTGGTACAACCTCGATACCGACCGGGCCGAACACATCCGCACCTTGCAGGAGAAGTTCGTGGCAAACGGCAGCGCTGGCATCCGCGCGGCCGGCGACGAGGCCGACCGCCACGAGTTTTCGGCCGGCCAGTGGCAGCTGATGAGCGAGAAGCAAAAGCTCGCCGCCATCCTCCCCTACCGCCTGGCCTATCAGCAAGATACGTACGTGAACTGGTGCGCCGCGCTGGGCACCGTGCTGAGCAACGACGAGGTGAAAGACGGCCTCTCGGAGCGCGGCGGCTACCCCGTCGAGCGCCGCCTCATGCCGCAGTGGAACCTGCGCATCACCGCCTACGCCGACCGCCTGCTCCAGGGCCTCAACACCCTCGACTGGCCCGACGCCGTGAAGGAAATGCAGCGCAACTGGATTGGCAAGAGCATCGGGGCCGAAGTGACGTTTCCAATTATCAATGAGCAAGTAACAAGTAACAATTCGGAGGGCGACTCCTCTGAAGCCCAAACACCAAGCACCGAGCACCAGGCACTAGGCATTAAGGTTTACACCACGCGGGTTGATACGATTTACGGAGCTACGTTCCTGGTTTTAGCGCCGGAGCACGAGCTGGTTGACGCTATTACTACGCCCGCCCAGCGCGGGGCGGTAGACGAGTACATCGCCGCCACTAAGCGCCGCTCGGAGCGCGACCGTATGGCCGACGTCAAGGCCGTGTCGGGCGTATTCACTGGCGCGTATGCCGCCAACCCCGTCGATGGCACGCCCGTGCCCATCTGGCTGGCCGACTACGTGCTGGCCGGCTACGGCACCGGCGCCGTGATGGCCGTGCCCAGCGGCGACCAGCGCGACTACCTCTTCGCCAAGCACTTCGACCTGCCCATCCCGGCCATTTCGGACGCCCAGAAGGACCTCGACCAGCAGGCCGACCCCACCAAGGAAGGCCGCTACATCAACTCGGGTATCGTGAACGGCCTGGGCTACAAGGAAGCCACCGCTACCCTCATTGCCTACCTCGAAGAGAAGGGCCTGGGCAAGGGCAAGGTGAATTTCCGCCTGCGCGACGCCATTTTTGGCCGCCAGCGCTACTGGGGCGAGCCCATCCCGATTTACTACAAAGACGGCACCGCCTACGGCGTGGCCGAGGCCGACCTGCCGCTCGTGCTCCCCGAAATCGACGAGTACAAGCCCACCGAAACCGGCGAGCCGCCCCTGGGCCGCGCCAAAGACTGGAAGTACAAGGGCCAGTACGAGTTCGAGCTGAGCACCATGCCCGGCTGGGCCGGCTCCAGCTGGTACTACCTCCGCTACATGGACCCGCACAACGCCGACCGCTTCGTATCCGAAGCCGCCGAGAAGTACTGGGGCCAGGTTGACCTCTACATGGGCGGCGCCGAGCACGCCACCGGCCACCTGCTCTACTCCCGCTTCTGGTACCTGTTTTTGAAGGATTTGGGGTTGGTCACACACAGCGAGCCATTCCAGAAGCTGATAAATCAGGGGATGATTTTGGGTCGATCGAATTTCGTGTATCGAGTAGAATTTGAGTACATACAGAGGACATCAGCACCCAAACCGCAAGCATTTATTTCACACGACTTGGTTCTTCAATTAGAATCTGGTTCTGACGAAATAGTGGAAGATGCACGAGCAATTATTATTTCTCAATTCCGTCAGATGCTTAGCACATTTGACCCTGAGACTTCAGAATTAGAAAACGAGTTTTCGCTCTTTCATCCTGATACAATAAGCCCTATCCACGTTGATGTAAGCCTTGTTGAAAATGACGTTCTTAATCAACAAGCTTTTCGATTGTGGCGTGATGACCTTGAAAATGCGATTCTTATTACAAATAAGAATGGTGACTACGTCTGCGGCACGGAAGTCGAGAAAATGTCGAAGTCAAAATATAACGTCGTGAATCCCGACGTTCTAATTGACAAATACGGCGCGGACGCCCTGCGCCTCTACGAAATGTTCCTCGGGCCGCTGGAGCAGTTCAAGC
>CAZERY010000161.1:0-8107 GCA_964514915.1 uncultured Hymenobacter sp. | reverse complement strand
CCACCCGCGAGGCGGGCATCGAGCTCACCGACCACGAGATTTTCCACACGATGTTCCCGTTCTACATGGGCATCAACGAGACGAAATACGGCTGGATGGACGAGGGCTGGGCTACCATCGGCGAGTGGATCATCTCGCCGCTTATTCAGCCTGGCCTCACCGACGACTACGGCATGGAGGCCTACGCCCGCGCCGCCGATACCGAGGACGACCTGCCCATCGTGACGCTGACTACCCAGCAGCACGGCGCGCCGTTCTTCCTCAACTCGTATCCCAAGCCGGGGCTCGGGTATCTGTACGTTAGGGATATGCTTGGTGACGCGTTGTTTACCAAGGCGCTGCACACCTACATTCGCACCTGGCACGGCAAACACCCGATGCCCTACGACTTCTTTTATTCGATGAACGCCGGGGCAGGCCAAAACCTCGATTGGTTTTGGAAGCGCTGGTTTTTTGACGGGGGCTACCCCGACCTGGCTATCACGAGCGTGACGCGCCCCGCCGACGGCCCCGCCCAAATCGTGGTGGCGGCCAAAGGCACCAAGCCCGTACCCGTAGACCTGACCGTGACGTTTGAGAACGGCGATACCGAGAAAATCCACCGCACCATTGCCGTGTGGCAAAGCGGGGCTACCAGCCTCACGGTGCCCGTGGCGGGCCGCCGTGCCATCAGCAAGGTGACGTTGGGTAGCCTCTACGTGCCCGACAGCTACCCCGCCGACAACACCTGGAAGGCCCCGCAGTAGGGCCGGCGCTAATTATCCCTAACGGATGGGCACCACCACGGCCTGCCAGGGCTGAAGCGCGAGGCTGGCCGTAGCCGCGAGCGTCGGATAGTTGTTGAGCCAGGGTGGGCCGGCCAGGGTAAGGCCCGCGGGTAGCGCCCAGCTGCGCGCTTCGGCCGAGAAGTTGAGCACGACCAAGGCCTTTTCCTGGCCCAGCGTGCGGGTGTAGGCGTAAATGGTGGGGTTGGCCGCGTCGAGCAATTGGTACTGCCCATACACCAGCACCTTATGCTGTTTGCGCATTGCAATGGCCCGGCGAAAGTGGTTGAGAATCGAGTTGGGATCCTGGTTCTGGGCCGTCTCGTTGATAGTGGTGTAGTTGGGATTTACCTGGAGCCAGGGCGTGCCGGTGGTGAAGCCAGCGTTAGCCGCGGTATTCCACTGGAAGGGCGTCCGGCTGTTATCGCGCGAGAAGATTTTGAGCGAGGCCAGGTAGTCGGGCAGGCTGCCGCCCTGGCTCTTCACCAGCTCGTAGCCGTTGCGGGCAGCCACATCGCGGTAGTCGGCAATGCTCGAAAACCGGATGTTGGTCATGCCCAGCTCGTCGCCGAAGTAGCAGTAGGGCGTGCCGTGCATACTTAGCAGAAAGGTGGTGAGCAGCTTGGCCGACGGCACCCGAAACGCGGGCCGGTCGTCGCCAAAGCGGCTCACAATGCGCGGCTGGTCGTGGCTACCCAGGTAGATCGACTGCCAGCCTTTGGTCGCAAATTCCTGCTCCCACTTCGTAAACACATTCTTGAGCTCGCTGAGCTGGTACTTGCCCTGCTTGTTGCCAATGCCCACCGCGTCGAAGTGGTAGGTCATATCCAGCTCTTTGCGGGCGGGGTCCACAAATAGCATGGCATCCTGGGGGTTGCGGCCGGCGCCCTCGGCTACGGTCATCAGGTTGTACTTGCTGAACACCTCACGGTTCATTTCCCGGAGGTAGTCGTGCAGGTGCGGGCCGTGGTTGTAGGCGTTGACGAAGTTCTGGGCGGTGAGGCCCGGCATGGGCGGGAAGGTGGGGTCTTTGGCCACAAACTGGAAGGCATCCATGCGAAAGCCGTCGATGCCCTTGTCGGCCCAGAAGCGCATCATGCTATACACTTCCTGGCGCACCTTGGGGTTGGTCCAGTTCAGGTCGGGCTGCTTCTTGGAGAAGTAGTGCAGGTAGTAGCTCTTGGTGGGCGCGTCGTACTGCCAGGCGTTGTGCTGCACGTCGAAGGTGCTAAAACGGGCCGGGGGCGTGCCTTTCTCGGCGGGCCACCAGTAGTAGTAGTCGCGGTAGGGGCTGGTGCGCGAGGCGCGGGCCGATTTAAACCACGGGTGCTCGTCGCTGCTGTGGTTCACCACCACGTCCATAATGAGCTTGATGCCGCGGGCGTGCAAGCCTCGCAGCAGCTCGTCGAAGTCGGCCATGGTGCCAAACTCGGGCTGAATCTGGCGGTAGTCCGAAATGTCGTAGCCGTTGTCGTCGTTGGGCGAGGTGTAGATGGGGTTCAGCCACACCGAGCCCACGCCGAGGCTCTTGAGGTAATCGAGCCGCGAGATGATGCCCCGCAAATCGCCCACGCCGTCGCCATTGCTATCCTGAAAGCTGCGCGGATACAGTTGGTACACCACGGTTTCCTTCCACCAGTCGGGCTTTTTGGCGAGCGCGGCGGTATCGGGCGGGGCGGCTGAGTTGGTGGTGGCCGCCGCCGTGGTGTCCGTTTTGGTGGCCTGGTTGCAGGAGGTGGCTAGGCTAGCCACGAGCAGGCCAGCCAGCGCAGTACGTATATTCTTCATGACCAACAGCGTGGGAAAAGTGGGAAGCACTCGGCAGAGGCGGGAGGTGCTGCCCCCACTGCCGTAGTGCCCCAAAGGTCTGGCCTCGCTGCCCACCGGCCTATTCTGCGAGTGCCAAATGCGTTAAGAATTCAGGCGAATCGAGCTAGCTATACTGTTGGCAGGCAAGTGGCTGAACGTCAAAGCAAAATGCTGCAAGCTACGCGCAAGGAATACTTGGTAATAATCCAGCACTTTCAAAATTCGCTCAAGCGCGCATCGGCGTGTGCAGGGCTTTGAATTCGGTCGGCGATACCTGGTATTTGCCCTTGAAGGCCGTGGCGAAGTAGGAAGGCGAAGAAAAGCCAGTTTGGTAAGCCACGTCGGCGATGCTGCTCCCGAGCTGCAGCAGCAGCTGCCGGGCTTTGGTGAGCCGCAGGTTTTGGATGTAGTCCGTGACGCCGGTGCCGAGCAGCGCCTTCACTTTGCGGTAGAGCTGCGTGCGCGACACGCCCAGGCTGCGCGCAATGTCATCGACGCTCAAGTTGGGCTGGTCGAGCCGCGCCTCGATGATGGCAGTGAGGTCGGCCAAAAACTTCTGGTCGACGCGCTGCGGCGATACCGTGGCCGTGTCTACGCTCAGCTCGCGCCGAAAGTGCTCGCGCAGCTGGTCGCGGTTGCGCAGCAGCGTGCGCAGGCTTTCGAGCAGAAAGGCGGGGTTAAACGGCTTGGTCAGGTAAAGGTCGGCGCCGGCCTGCACGCCGGCCAGCTGCTGCTCGGGCTCGTTGCGCGCCGTGAGCAGCACCAGCGGAATGTGCGAGGTGCGCCAGTCGCCCTTGAGCGCGCTGGCCACTTCGAGTCCGCTGAGCTCGGGCAGGTTGACATCGCACACGATAACGTCGGGAATAAGATCGCCAGCCAGGCGCAGGCCCGTGGCGCCGTCGATCGCCGTGCGCACCTGGAAGTGCGGCTGAAGCTTCTGCACCAAGAAGTTGCGAACCTCCTCGTAGTCCTCGATCACCAGCGCCAGCGCTTCGGTACGGCTCGGGGCCGCCTCGCTGGCGGGGCCCGCTAGCTCCTCGTCGTCGAGCAGCACCAGCTGGCTAGCCCCCGGGGTAGCGAGCGGGCTGGGTTCTGATGCGAGGAAGGCAGCCGGTTTTTCGAGCGGCAGCGTCACTTCGAAAGTGCTGCCGTGGCCGGGCTGGCTGCGAAACGACAAGGTGCCCTGGTGCAGGCGGGTGAGGCCCTCGGCGAGCGCCAGCCCCAGCCCCGAGCTATTGGCCGGCGCCTGCGTGCCCTGGTAAAACCACTCCAGAATGTGGGGCTGGTCTTCTTCAGCAATGCCCCGCCCATTATCCTCGATGCTGATCCGCACCGACTTCGTAGCGACTACGGGCTGGATGCTAACGGTAATCTGCCCGCCATCGGGCGTGTATTTGAAGGCGTTGGAGAGTAGATTGAAGAGCACCTTATCCAGGATGTTGCCATCGAACCAGAGCCCTAGCACCGGCTCGGCGGGCAAGAACCGGAAGGTAATGTGGCGCTGGCGGGCGGTTTTTTCAAACACGTCCATAATCTCGCGCACAAAGCCAACCAGGTTGCCTTCGCTGGCGCGCACGGCCATTTTGCCCACGTCTATTTTGCGGAAATCCATGAGCTGGTTTACCAGCTGCAACAGCCGCTGGGCGTTGCGGCGCACCATTTTCAGGTCGTGGCGGTGCGCCGGCGAAAGTTCGTCCGGGTGGGCGAGCATATCCTCGACCGGCCCCAAGATGAGGGTGAGCGGGGTACGCAGCTCGTGCGAAAAATTGGTGAAGAAGCGCAGCTTGGCTTCCGATGAGCGGCGGTTTTCTTCAGCCAAGGTCTCCAGCTGGGTGCGGTGCTCGCGAATTTCAGCATTCTGCCCTTCCAGCACTTGCCGAATGCGCCGGTTGAGGCGCGACGAGCGGTAGGCTACGGCTCCCAGCAGCACGGCCCCCAGCAGGCTAGCCAACAGCAGGTACACCGTGGTTTTTTGGCTGGAATAGCGGCGCTGCTGCTCTTGCAAATGCTGCTGCTGCTGCCGGATGTCCTGGCGCTGGGTGGCTAGCTGCTCGGTTTGCAGGCGCATGGTACCCACATTGGTCGAGTCGATTACCATCGTGCCCAGCACGTTTTCTTTTTCGTACGGCTCGTGGCGCAAAATGCGCAGCGCCGTCCGAATGGCCTCTTCGCCACCAGTTGGGTAGAGTAAGGTGGCAATCAATGCTTTGTCTTCCACCAGCTGCAAGCCATTGCCGGGGCCCGGCAGCCCATCTACCCCAATGATGCGAATGCGGTGCCCCAGGCCCAGTTGCTGCACCACTTGGTAAGCAGCCCGGGCCATGGGGTCGTTGTGTGCAAAAATCAGGTCGGTAGCGGGGTGCGCCCGCAGCACCGCGGGCAGGCGTTGGAGCACCGGCGCGGGCTGCCAGTCGCCCTCCACTTGCGCCGTCAGGTGCAGCCGTGGGTAGGCGGCCAGGGCCTGCTGCCAGCCCTGGTGCCGGTCGGTAGCCGGCGACGAGCCGGGGGCACCCAGGATTTCCAGTACCTGGCCGCGCTGGTGCAGCAGCTGCGCGGCGTAGTGGCCCGCCGTGCGGCCTACTTCGAGGTTATTGCCCCCCACGTAGGCGGTATAGAGGTGCGACGTGGTGCGGCGGTCGAGGATAACTACCGGAATGCCTTGGTTGTACGCAGCCTCGGCCAGGGCCGTTAGCGGCCCCGACTGGTTGGGCGAAATGATGAGCAAATCGACGCGCTGCTGCAAAAGTTGTTGTACCTGCTGCCGCTGCAGCTCGCTGTTGTTGTGGGCGTCCAGCATGTTGAGCCGCACCTCGGGGTGAAAGCTCAGCTCCTTCTCCATACCCGCCAGCATGGCCCAGCGCCACGCGTCATCGGTGGTGCACTGCGAAAAACCAATGGTGTAAACGGGCTCCTGCGTTGCGGGAGCACAGCCGCCAGCCAGCAGCAGCAACGGAAATATCAGCTTTAACCAACGCCACATTCAATCGGGAATTCTCAATGGGATAAAAAGAGCAGAAACTTACCTAAAGGTAGGCGGAGTAAGCTGAATACGTAATTTGTCAATAAGCTATTCCTGGCGGGTCGAAAAGCTGCTGAATTAGTCCCCAGCTTTTGAAAAGCTAGCAACTTAGCGCTGGGTAGTAGCGGCGGGCTACTACACTAAAAATGGCCCTGGCGTTAGCCAGGGCCATTCGGTAGGCGCGGAGTGACCCGCTACTAAGGTTGGGTAAGCTAGGCGTTGGTCGTCGTGGTGAGGTTCACCTCGATGTTACCCTTGGTAGCGCGCGAATACGGGCAGATGCCGTGGGCAGTTTCTACCAACTCCTCAGCTTGCTTTTGCTCCATGCCGGGCAGGTTCACGTGCAAGTCGGCCGAAATGCCGTAGCCACCGTCCTCGGCCTGGCCAAAGCCGATGAGGGCCTCAACGGTCACCTTTTCCAGCTTCACCTGGGCCTGGCGAGCTGCTACGCCCAGCGCGCCCTCAAAGCAAGCGGCGTAGCCAGCGGCAAATAGCTGCTCCGGATTGGTAGCGCCAGGTTTGCCGGGGCCGCCCATCTCTTTGGGCATGCTCAGGTTTAGGTCGAGCGCGTCGTTGTTGGTGGTGACGTGGCCGTCGCGGCCACCCTGTACTTTGGCCTGGGCCGTAAATACTTTCTGGATTTTCATGGGTAAATAAAAAGTAGCTAACTAACCTAAGCTAGCTGGGTAAGAATGTGCGTGAGTTGGGTGCGCAAGGCGCCAAGGGCGGCTGGCATCAGGTCGATCTTGGCCAGGAGCTGGGCCGGAATCTGGCTAGCCGGGGCTTGCAGCGCCCGCCCCGCGGGCAGCAGACCGATAAGAACCGAGCGCTCATCGTGCGGCGCCCGGCAGCGGCTGAGCCACTGCTTTTGCTCCATGCGCTTGAGCAAGGGTGTAAGCGTGCCCGAGTCGAGTAGTAATCTTTCACCGATCTCCTTCACTGTCAGCTGCTCGTGCTCCCAAAGCAACAGAAATACGAGGTACTGCGGGTAGGTGAGCCCCAGCGCCTGCAAATAAGGCTGGTAGGCTTTCGTAATCTGCCGCGACACGGCATAAAACGGAAAGCACAGCTGGTTTTCCAGCTTCAGCAGGGAGTTGTCAAGGTTGGCGGTAACGGGCAGTTTCATGGCGGTCGAGTGGTAAACTCAATTAGGTTGTCCAATGTTTAATTGTGCACAATCAAACAAGGAATTAGCTCGGTTTGGGCTCTAAATTTTTAGTAAGCAAGCAGAAAATCAGTAGCTTGGACTTTGTAGTCCGAGCGCGAGCAAAGCGAGCACATGGGACCGAACGACGCCTAACGCAAGATGCTCGCGTTGCTCGCGCTCGGGTTACAAAATCCAAGCTACTAGCCGCCTAGCAGGCTGTTTTTAGTGTACGAATGCCTAACAAGTTACTGCTGTTACGCAGCACCTGAACCAGTTTGCTGGAAACAGGCTTTTTCTGCTCTCCTGGAGGTCATTTCCAGCAAGCTGACGTGGGTCGTGCGTAACAGCAGTAAGTTATTTGGTGGGCGTCCGCTGCGCAGGCCGAGCCGAAGCTTGGTTAGGGCCGCAGGGTTAACGCGCTCAATAGCACAGAGCGAGTTAGCCCCGCGGTGCTTTCGGGACCATCGCCTTATAAATCACCTCTTGAATGCGGGTGCGGATGTTATAAGTCCGTAGCTTGATGTTGCCTGCGTCGGGATACACGCGGTTGGAGAGGAAGACGTACAAAATCTTATTGTCTGGGTCGAGCCACACGCAGGTGCCCGTAAAACCCGTGTGGCCAAAGGTGCTGGCCGGCGCTAGCTGGCTAGTGGGACCGGCGGGCTTGCTGGGGTCGCCGCGGTCCCAACCCAACCCCCGCTTGTTGCCCGCTACCTGTGGCGATGAAAACTCGCTCACTACCGGCGTTTGGAAGAAGGTAGTGCCGCCATAACGACCGTTTTGCAGGTTCATCTGCATGAGCACAGCCAGGTCGTTGGCGGTGGCAAAGAGGCCGGCGTGGCCGCCTACGCCACCCACCAGGGCGGCAGTTTGGTCGTGCACGGTGCCTTGCAGCTGCTCGCGGCGGTAGTAGGTGTCGTTTTCGGTGGGCGCAATGCAGCTCTTGGGGAAGTGCGTGAGCGGGTTGTACGTCATGCTGCCCAAGCCCAGCGGCTTATAAAACTCCTTGGGCAGAAACTCGGCCAGCGGCTGGCCCAAGATCTTTTCACTCAGGCGCTTCATAATAATAAAGCTGAGGTCGGAGTACTCCACCGGGTATTTGCCTCTCACTTTGGGCAGTAGCTGCGAGCGCAGCGTCCAGGCCCACACCGAGTCGTCGGCAGCTTTAAACGAATACTCGCCAGGCGCCACCTCGTTCGGAAAGTCGGCCGACTGCGTGCTCGAATAGTAAGCCGGCTTGAGCGAGCCATCGTGCACGGTGCGCTCCCAGGTCGGAATGCCCGGCTTGAGGCCGGCTTGGTGCAGCAGCACGTCGCGCACGGTCATGTCGCGCTTGTTGGTGCGCTGCATTTCGGGCAGGTAAGTCGC
>CAZERY010000160.1:0-8219 GCA_964514915.1 uncultured Hymenobacter sp. | reverse complement strand
GTTTTTCTTCTACCAGAGGTGTTAGTAGCTGCCATTTAGTGGGAAAAATATGCGGTCAAAATTGACCGTAAAGACAAGATTTACAGGTTTTTCAGCTCGTAGGGCTGGGGCTGCTGAGCTTCGTGCGGATGCTCGGTGCCAGCGTATACGTACATGTTGCGGTACTGCGCAGCACCAAGGCGGTTGCCTTGCAGCATGCCTTTTACGGCGTGCTCGATGGCTTTGCGCGAATCGCGGTTCATCTGCTCGCGCAGAGTGCGCTGCTTCTGGCCGCCGGGGTAGCCCGAGTGGCTGATATACAGCTTTTCGGTCATCTTTTTGCCCGTCACACGCAGCTTGTCGGCATTGATAACGATGACGTTATCGCCGCAATCGGAGTTGGGAGTGAACGAAGGCTTGTGCTTACCGCGTAGCAGATTAGCAATCTGGCTGGCCACGCGGCCCAGCGGGGCTACGCTGGCGTCTACGATAACCCAGTTTTTCTGGGCGTTGGCCTTGTTGACGTGGGTCGTCTTGAAGCTCAGGTGGTCCATGGGGATGGTAAAAAAATTACCGGCTAAACAATTGACAATAAGCCCCAACCCGGACGGGGCTGGGGAAAAACGGACACAAAGGTACTGTTTTTCTGGTACAATACCAAACCGGAAGCCTAAGTTTCACTGCGGGAGCAGCAGTATCTCAGGATTTTCTGGAGCCCTGCCGTAGCGAAAACCACACTAGGCAGTACTGGGCTGCTACTGGTACTGCCGCAGGGTTTCAACCAGCACCCGAAAGTCTTTCGGGTAGGGAGCTTCCACCTTAATGGCCTCGCCATCGAGACCAGTAAACCCCAATTCCACAGCGTGCAGCGCAAAGCGCTTGATGAAAGGCTGCTCGGTTTCGCCGTCTTTGAGGTTGAATTTCTTCTTGAGCGAAGACAAGTAAAAATCTTCGCCACCGTATAGCTGATCACCTACAATGGGCGTCTGCACGTAAGCCAGATGCAGGCGAATCTGGTGCATGCGGCCGGTCACGGGCTCGCACTGCACGAGGGCGTGGCGGGCATACGTTTCGAGGGTCGTGAAGCGTGTTTCGGCAGGCTTGCCCTTAAAGGCTAGCCGGGCCTTGCCACTCTTGGTGGTTTCGATATTGCGCTCTACCACAAACTTTTCGAGTGGTGGCGCCCCCCAGGTTACGGCGTGGTAAATCTTGTGCACCTCGCGGTTTTCAAATTGCATCGAGATGTGGCGGTAGGCCTCGGGGTTTTTAGCGAGCACCAATGCGCCACTGGTGTCGCGGTCAAGGCGGTGGCCCACCTGGGCATCATCGGCGTACTCACGGGCTAGCCGCAGCAGGCTAGCGGCTACGCCAATGCGCTCGTCGAGCGTAGAAAGAAACGGGGGCTTGTTGACGACGATATAATCGTCGTTTTCAAACAGGATAAGGTCTTTGAACTTAGGTGGCTTCATGCGAAGCGTAAAGGTACGACGGGCAAAATTCCCGCTCTAGCTCACTTCCTTGGGCCGCGCGAGCTTGAATTCCATTGTAGTGCCTTCGCCCATTACGCTCTTAATCTGAATAGTAGACTTATGCGCCTCCACAATATGCTTGCTGATGGCTAGCCCCAGGCCCGAGCCGCCGCCGGCTCGCGAACGACTTTTATCGACGCGATAGAAGCGCTCAAAAATGCGCGCTTGGTGCTCGGGAGCAATGCCGGCGCCGTTGTCGCGCACGGCCACGCGCACGCCGCTACGGCTCGGCGTGAGGGCTACTACTACGTGGCCGTCGTGCTCGCGCCCATACTTTAAAGCGTTATCAATCAGATTTATAAGTACCTGGCGGATGCGGTTGCGGTCAGCTAGCACGGGCAAGTCTTGGCTAGCTAGCTTGGGCGGGAATAATTCGAGGGTGGCCCCACGCCGCTGAGCTTGCTGCTCAAGTAGCTCGAACAACTCCTGCACCAGGGCCACGAGGTCGAAACGCTGGCGGCGCATGCGAATGACTCCCTTTTCGAGCTGCGAAATGGTGACCAGATCCTGTACCAAGGCATCGAGGGCATCGAGGCTGGCGGCGGCACGCTGCAAAAACTTGCGCCGCGTGGCCGGGTCCATACCGGTTTCGGGCTGCTCTTCTTCCTCGTCGAGGATAGTGTGCACGAAGCCCTGCGCGGCAAACAGTGGCGTTTTCAACTCGTGCGATACGTCGGCCAAAAACTCGCGGCGCAGCGCCTGCAAGCGCTTAAGTTCATCGAGCTCCTGCTGGCGGCGCTCGGCCATCTGCACGATCTCGTCGCCAATGCGGCGCAGTGGTTCTGGCCGAAATAAAAACTTGTTGCTCAATCTCTTGAACTCCTTGCGCTTGATGTGCTCTAGCCGCGAGTAGATGCCATTTATCTCCCGAAATATCAGGCCTTCGAAGGATAAATACACCAGCAGAAAGCAGGCAGCAACCGTTATGCCCGCTACCAAAAAAGCCTGGTTTGTGGGCAGCGTCGGCACGAAGTAGGCAAACGTGGTAAGTACTCCTGCCACCAGCAGCGAAAGGGCAATAGCAATGGTGCGGGAAGAGAAATTCATTTATAGCGGTTTCGTGACTGGTGTATCCCTTTTAGCTAAGTTGTGATCTGGCAATCAAAAATTTGCAGTATAAAAAGGCTCTATAGTTCACGAAGCCGCTATAAATGAAAACCTAGTCGGCGTTGAATTTATACCCGACACCCTTGATAGTCTGGATGTGGTGGTCGCCCACTTTTTCCCGCACTTTGCGCACATGCACGTCCACAGTGCGGGCCAGCACGAATACGTCGTTTCCCCAGATATTTTGCAGTAGCTCGTCGCGGCTAAATACTTTGTGCGGGGCGGCAGCCAGAAAGGCTAGTAGCTCAAATTCCTTCTTGGGGAGCGTGATTTTGCGGCCGTCCTGGTACACGGCAAACGCCGTGCGGTCGATGCGCAGGCCATTGATGTCGATGGCCTCGACGCCGGCGTGCGGGTCTTGGTCGCGGCGCACGATGGCAGCTAGGCGGCTTAACAACGCCCTGGGCTTAATGGGCTTGGATAAAAAATCGTCGGCGCCGGCTTCGAAGGCGGCTACTTCCGAAAACTCCTCGGCGCGGGCCGTGAGGAAGAGGATGTAGGTGTCCTTAAACTTGGGTTGCTCGCGTAGCAGGCGGCAGGTGGCAATGCCGTCGAGGTGCGGCATCATCACATCGAGTAGGATGATGTCGGGATTGAATTCGGCGGCGAGGGTTAGGGCCTGGCGGCCGTCGCTGGCGGAGGTAGTGAGGTAGCCTTCCTTCTTGAGGTTGAACTCGAGTAGCTCGACAATATCGGGATCATCATCCACTACGAGAATCTTGTAGGTAGCAGCTTTCGCTGACGAAGACCTGGGATTGGCGGGAGTGGCCACGGCAAAAAGGCGAAAGGGGGAAGGGCTTTCGCAGTGCAAAAGTACCCGGCTAGCTTCGGAGGGGCGTGTTACGTTTGTGTGACGTGGCCAAGGCTAGCGGGCCATATAGAGCTGGCTCTTGAGGCCATCGTACTTATACATGTCGACTTTGACCGAACCCACGAACATTTCAGCCTGAAACAGCACCGGGATCTTGTTATGGTCGTCGGAGAGATACACCTTGATAGCGTCTTCGCCCCGAAAAAGCCGATTATTAGGCAGCTTGGGTACTAGCTTGAGCACGTGTACGAGGCCGGCCTTGGTTTCTACTATTTCGCGGCCTTTGAATACCACATCCAGGTTGAAAGAAGACTCGTCGAAATAGCTGCCAATGTGCACCAGCTCGCCAACTTTCATGCGGTCGTAGTTGATAGTGCGCAGGTAATAAAAGCCGCTCACCAGCTCCTGAACATTGTTAGGAACCTTAAACGTGTAGCGGATAGGGTCTTTGCGATGAGTCTGAAGCACATTAACCAAGTCGTGCTCCTGGTCAAAATCCACCACTTCCTTTTTGCGGTAGCTGCTTTCCTCAATGTCGCGCGTCGAGCGCAAAGGCAGAATGCTGGCCGTGTCGATGTAGGCGCGCCACTGGTCGCGCACGTGCAAAAACAAGTCGAACGAGCCGATGGTGCGCCCGCTCACGGTGGCTTTGTAGCAGGGGCGGTCAGCCACGCGCTCAAGGTTGCCCGAGGTTTCGACGATAGCCTCGCCCGCGTTGATGATGCCGTAGTGGACTTTGTAGCGAATGGTTTCGCCGGTCTTAAAGCTGCCGTTGGGCCACAGCCGCACCGGCTCGGCCAGGCCGATGGGCTGCGTCCAGGCGGCGCACAAAAAAAGCAGGGGAAGCAGCCAGCGGCGGGGCATAAAGTAGTGGGTAAACGTAAAGCCAGAGGCGGAATTACAAACAAAATGCCAGTGTACAAAACTACGTAGCAGAGAGGCCTGCGCACTTCCCGGCCGAGCATAAAAAAAGCCTTCCTGCTGGCTAGCAGAAAGGCTTTTTAAAAAACCGGTTAGCGCGGCGCTTAGAGCGTGTCGTCGCCGTCTTCGGGGCCGCTCATATCCACGGGGATAACGTCGGTATCACCCTTGGCCATGTTGCGGATTTTATCTTCAATTTCATCGGCCAGCTCGGGGTTATCGAGCAGTAAGGTCTTCACGGCCTCGCGGCCTTGGCCGATTTTATTGTTGCCATAGCTAAACCACGAGCCCGACTTGGCAATGATGCCCATGTCAACGCCCAGGTCCACGATCTCACCTACTTTCGAGATGCCCTGGCCGTAAATAATGTCAAACTCAACCACTTTGAAGGGTGGCGCCACCTTGTTTTTCACCACTTTTACCTTGGTGCGGTTGCCGGTTACGTTGTCCTTGTCTTCCTTGATTTGGCCGATACGACGGATATCGAGGCGCACCGAAGCGTAGAATTTGAGCGCGTTACCGCCAGTCGTGGTTTCGGGAGTGCCAAACATTACGCCGATTTTCTCACGCAGCTGGTTGATGAAGATGCACAGACAGTTGGTCTTATTGATTGTGCCGGTGAGCTTGCGCAGGGCCTGGCTCATGAGGCGGGCGTGCAGACCTACTTTCGAGTCGCCCATGTCGCCTTCGAGCTCGCTCTTCGGCACGAGGGCGGCCACGGAGTCGATAACGATGATGTCGATGGCACCCGATGAGATAAGCTGGTCGGCAATTTCGAGAGCTTGCTCGCCGTTGTCGGGCTGCGCAATCAGCAAGCTATCGATATCGATGCCCAGCTTCTTGGCGTAGGCCGGGTCGAAGGCGTGCTCGGCGTCGATAAATGCAGCGGTACCGCCAGCCTTCTGGGCCTCGGCAATGGCGTGCATCGTCAGGGTCGTTTTACCGCTCGATTCGGGGCCGTAAATTTCTACCACGCGGCCGCGGGGCAAACCACCGATGCCGAGGGCAATATCCAGCGAGAGCGAGCCAGTGCTGATGGCCGGAATATCGTTGACCTTCTGGTCCGAGAGTTTCATCACGGTACCTTTGCCGAAGGCCTTGTCGAGCTTCTCCATCGTCAGCTGGAGCGCCTTGGCTTTCTCGGCGGCCGGGTTGGCGGGGGCGTTTTTCTCAGCTTTTTCGGCTTTTTCAGTTACTGCTGCCATTACGGGAGTGGGGTGAAAATAAACTTGAATTAAGTAAAAGTACGATGTTTTGGGTTACCGTTCCAAGGCAGCACACCCAGGGGCTAACGCCGCCTACCGTTCTGCTTTTGGGTGGCTATTTCTAACGCAACCAGGTTGGCTTTTGTGCCAGTAGAAGCCGAAATTTATGGGGAATTTTCTAAAAATATTAGTTAGCATTGGGGCTGTGTCGGTTATGGCTAGCCCGGCCTGGGCGCAGCTCGATAATCGGGCATTTACGTCGCCCGAGCCTGGCCGTACCAAGTTCGGAAAATCCGCTACGCTAGCCGATGCAGAAGACGTCGATACGCTGGCTAGCCATACCGCGCCGCAGGCTGGGGATTTACGCTTAGCGTTCAATTCCTTTACCTTCTTCAAAGACAACGAGTATTTCAACGATATTGTCGAGGGCTACACGCTATTCGGCACGCAACTAAATCCGCAGCTCGTTTATTACCCAATTAAAGATTTACGCCTCGAAGCGGGCGTTTTTCTGTGGAAAGACTTTGGCAACCCTACTTTGCGACAGGTGCGACCTACCTACCGGGCTACTTGGACGCACGGGGCCAGCCAGTTCATTTTTGGCAATATCAAGGCTAACTTGAGCCACCAGTACATCGAGCCGCTGCTTGACTTTGAGCGCGTGATGCTAAAGCCGTTGGAAGAAGGCTTGCAGTACCGACTGAACACCAAGCGCATATTTTTGGACGTGTGGGTCGACTGGCTGAAGCAGGAGTATGCGGGCGTAGCGTACCAAGAGCAAATCGCGGGTGGCCTCAGCAGTAGCTTTCGCCTCACGAACGCCAGTAGCCCGGTGGATGTGTCGATTCCGGTGCAGTTTACGGCCCGGCATTTTGGGGGGCAGATTGATACGCTGCACGCGCCCATCCAAACGCTGCTCGACTATGCTAGCGGCGTGGTGGCGCGGGTGCCGTTGCACGGGCGCACCTTGCAAGCGGTGCGCATCAATGCCTACGGCTTGCTGTTCGACGACCACTCGTTCGCCAACTTCCGCTTGCCTTATCAGCGGGGTAATGGGTTGTACGTCAATGGCGCGCTCGAAACCCGATATGTCGATTTGATGCTGAGCTACTGGCAGGGGCACCAGTTTTACGCGCCGTTGGGCGGCAATTATTACCAATCGATAGCCTCGCGCTACGGCACGCCCGGTTTCACCGATGCCGAGCGCCGGCTGTTGCTGGTGCGGCTGCTGCGCGATTTTCGCATCTCCGACGCGGCGGCCGTGACAGTGCGCGTTGAGCCGGTGTACGATTTCAATAAGCAGCTGCTAGACTTTTCCTTCGGCGTTTACCTCAACTTTCGGCAAGAATGGCTGCTGGGCAACGTGGGCCGGCGGGTGCGGGTAGGGCAATAAAGCACAAAAGCCAGCCTAGCCACTAGCTCGAAAGCTGTCGGCTAGGCTGGCACAAGGTATTCTGGTTGATTTACAGGCTCTTGCGGTTCGGTTTCTTGTCCTTCATCGAGCCATAGTTCGTGACGCTGCCATCCAGGCGCACGTACTGGCCATTGTGCAGCATCATAGCTTTGCCGTTGGCCATGGTTACGCTGCCGTCGGTCATGACTTTGGTGCCGTTGTTCATGGTCATGGGAGCGGTCATGGGCTGCGCGATGCCGTCCTTCATCGTCATCATTTTGCCGTCTTGCATAAACACGCCGCTTTCCAGGCCGCGGCTTTCCAGGGGCTTATCTTTTTTGGGCAGGTGGCCTTCTTCGAGCGTGACGGCCTGCTGGGCGTAGGCTAGCGAAGAGGCGCAAAGGAGAGCGAGGACAGGAATAGTCTTGAGGAGCGTTGACATAAAACAGAATAAAACAGAGGTGGAATAACTAGTGGCATCGTGCCAACCCCACCTGAAACGTAGTCGTTGCAAATGCGTTGCGCCAGCTAGGAGCTTGGTTTGAACGCTACCTTAAGCCGTGCGTACGAAGTACAGGATAGGAGAGTGGAACGCCGGCTTTTCCCGAAAGTTGAAGCGCAGCCACGGCCAGCTTTTGGGCGCTGTCGGGGCCGTTTCGGGAGTGAAGCCCAGCGCCTGGGCCACGGCTTGCCCGCGGGCGTTGTCGGCAAAGCAGCGGATAAGCAGCCGCTGCGCCCGTACCACCTCAAACCCAAAGGCCACTACTGCGCCCAATGCTTCGCGGGCGTAGCCTTGGCCTTCGGCGGTAACGGCTAAGTAGTACCCGATTTCGGCCTGGCCGCCCCGCTGGGGCATAAGGCAGATGTCGCCTACGTAAGCGCCCAGTTGGCGGAGCCAGATTCCAAACACGTAGAAGTGCCCGGTGCGCCAGTCGCTCGCAAAGGTGGCGAGCTGGCTGCGGGCGTCGGCTAGCGTAGCTGCCGCCTGCAAACGATCAGGAAATGAGGCGAGTAGCCGGGTGCGGCTGTGGTCAAGAAGCGTAAAAAAGTCCGTAGCATCGCCGGCTTCGTAGGGGCGCAGTAGCAGGCGCTCGGTCAGGAGTGGCGTAGTAGGGGCCGGCATATAACAGGGTAAAGTAAAACTCGTAAGCCAAGGCTTCACAGCCTCAGTACAACGGCGACTCAGGGCTAGCGAGCTGCCAATCAACAGAACTGGGTTAACTAGTGCTTAGTCAGCGAAGTTGACTAACAGAATGGAGACCATTTAGGTTAGG
>CAZERY010000159.1:0-8239 GCA_964514915.1 uncultured Hymenobacter sp. | reverse complement strand
CCGCGTACACGGCCCGAATCATATCAAGGTCAAACGCCATAGGAGGGAGAGTGGGTTGTTAGCTTAGGCGCAAAAGTAACTGGCAGCCGAAGCAAGTTGGTAGTATTGCGATGATTTAGGGGTATACTTAGAAATCTTCCAAATAACACGCGAATTAGGTGGAGGATCGCCCCGGCTTTTTACGGCGGCGAGCCCTGCCGCAGTCACCTTTTACAACCAATTGGGGGCGGTGCTAGTTTTGGCCGTTCTACCTTGCTTTTATGAAATCTCTCGGCTTTGCCTTGCTAGCAGCGACCCTACTAGCTGGCTGCAACTCTTCCTCTACCTCCGGCACGGCCGAAACGGGTGCTACCTCGGCCGCCACGCTGCTGACGCCCGGCTTTTGGCGCGGCGAGCTGGCCATCCAGGGCCAACAGCTGCCTTTCCTGTTTGAAGTCAAAAAGGAGGGCGGCAAGCCCGTCGTCTACCTCATCAACAAGGGCCTGAATGGCGAGGAACGCCTGCGCTGCGACGAGATTTCGGCGGCCGGCGACTCGGCCACTATCAAGCTGCACGTGTTTGACGCGGCGCTGGTCGTGCGCGCTGATGGTAAGGACAAGCTGCAGGGCGTCTGGGTGAAGTACGATGCGAAAGGGCCATACCGGGTGCCGCTGGTGGCGACGGCGGGTGTGCAACCGTTATTCCAAGGAACTGCCGATAAAAAGGCGGCTTTCACTGGAACGTGGCAAGCTCAATTCAACGATGAAACCGGCGCAACTTACCCGGCAGTCGGCATCTTCAAACAAAGCGGCAACGATGTCACGGGCAGCTTCTTAACTACTACTGGTGACTACCGCTATCTGGCTGGACAAGTAAATGGCTCAACAATGCACTTGAGCACTTTTGACGGCGGCCATGCTTTTATTTTTGATGGACAATTTCACAACGATAGCGGCGTAGGTGATACTGTTGACTTTATTACGGGTAATTTTTTCTCTGGCAAGAGTGGCCACGAGCAATGGTCTGCCCACGCTAACCCAACTGCCAAACTGCCCGACGCCGACACGCTCACCTACCTCAAGAAAGGCGAGTCGCGGTTGAATTTTAAGTTTCCGAGCGTGCTGGCGGGGAGCAGCATCTCCCCTACCGATCCCAAGTACCAGGGCAAGGTGGTGGTGCTCCAAATTCTGGGTTCGTGGTGCCCCAACTGCATGGACGAAACCGCCTTCCTGGCGCCGTGGTACGAGCAGAACAAGGCCCGTGGCGTCGAAGTCATCGGCCTGGGCTACGAGCGGATGCCGGAATATGACAAAGCCTCGGCGCGCCTGCGCAAGTTGAAGGAGCGCTACCACATTGGCTACGACCTGGCCGTGGCCGGCGTGTCGAACAAAGACTCGGTGGCCAAGTCGCTGCCGCAGCTAGCCAAGTTTGTGGCTTTCCCCACCACCATTTTCCTGGATAAGAAAGGCGCGGTGCGCAGCATCCACACCGGCTTTGCGGGGCCGGGCACGGGCCAGTATTACGAGGAAGAGAAAGCTCATTTCAACCGCACCGTCGATAAGCTGCTGAAAGAATAGCTGGTCCTGTTTAGAACCATAGCATTTACGAATCCCCGTCATGCTGAACCCACGAAGCATGACGGGCTAGAGGTTTTATTACGGTAATAGTTTTTGGGCAAAAGTAGCCCCTGGCTTCATCGCTAGTTAATGAAAGCCAGGGGCTGCTTTAGGATAATAACCGCTTACTTACCCGCTAGCTGCGCGCTGGTGCGGAGCGATATAGTGGAAAAGCCGCTGTAGCCACCACCGCCGCCACGCATACCGCCACCGCCCATGCCGCCGCGCATACCGCCACCCATGCCACCACCGTAGCCGCCGCGCATACCGCCGCCACCCATACCGCCCATACCCCCGTTGCCGGTGACGTCGTAGTTCGAGTTGCTACTATTGCTGCCGGCTGGCATCTTGGGTTTCATACCGGCGAGGGTCACGCCGACCACGGCGGCCTGGCCCTCGGCCAGGGCAGGCAGGCGGCGATAGAGCAAGCGCAAGGGCACGGCCAGCTCGTAAATGAGGTTGTTCTGGTCATCAACCGACATGGCGGCCTTCACCCCGAGCTGCGATTGCGCGTCGGTGAGCGTGGGCTCCTTATTGCCTTTGTAGTTAAGCAGCTCCATCTCCTGGGCGCCGGCCACGGTCGAGCGCAGGCGGCCAAGGTGCTCGGCCTGCCGCTCGGCGGCCGAGGGGCCCATGGCGCCGGCTGGCCGATCGGGCGCCGCTTTAAACGAGTTTAAATCGATGGGCAGCGGGTAGCGGATGCCCAGCTGCTGCTGGTTGCGGCCGGTAGTATCGAGCCACACCACCAAGCCCAGATACGCGAGCTTGGCTTGGGTGGGCGCGTCGGCGGCCTTCAGGCGCAGGTACACGGTGCGGGTGTCGTTGAGCACTTGGTACTGAAGCTTGCTGTTGGCGTCGTAGTGCAGCGAGTCGGTCCATTCGGTGGCTTTGCCATCGATAACGGGCGGGCTGGCCACGAAGCGGCTCGGCTGCTTGCTGCTCACGGCTACCGACTTGCTATCGGTACTAGTGATGGGCTGGCGGGCACACGCCCCCAGCAGCGCGGCGGCCGGCAGGCAAGCAAGGAGAAAAGGAGAAAAGCGCATAGTTTACGAAAAACCGGTGGGCTACAAATCTACGGCGCCTGGGTAAGTCGGCCGTGAAGTTGCGGCTAGCGGCTTGGCCGCATTCTTGCCTGCTCGGGGCCGGCCGGCTTTATGCTGGAGGGTAGCTTGCGTAAACTTCGTTCCGATCAGCCGCGTTGTACTGCTCATTAAAACCTCACCAAGGGTGGCCTTGCCACTAAGTTTCATGCCCTTTTCTTTTCTACGCGCCAGTGCTGCGCTCGTACTATTGCCTCTGCTGAGTGCTACTCCCCTCGCAGCGCCCCGCGCCACCGCTCCGGTCCTACCTACCGCGCCCACTACCCGCCCGCTGCAAGGCGCCACGCCCGACCCCCAGGTAATCGCGCAGTTTGGCTTGTTTAACAACCCAGCCTTGCAGCAGTATATTACCACGAAGGGCAAGCAGATGACCGCCATCTCGGACCGGCCGGGCGACTACGGCTTTACCATCGTCGACTCGCCGATTATCAACGCCTTTGCTACGCCCGAAGGGCACGTGTACTTCACGCGCGGCATCATGGCGTATTTTAATAATGAGGCGCAATTTTCGGGCGTGCTGGGCCACGAGCTGGGCCACATCACGGCGCGCCACGGCAAGAAGCAGCAAACGCGCTCGACAATTTCCAGCATTCTACTAGCCGGGGCCTCGATGGTGTCGCCCCAAATTGCCGCCGTTTCGCAGCCACTTTCGTCCGTGGTGGGCATTGGCTTGCTGAAATACGGCCGCGACGCCGAAAACGAGGCCGACGTACTGGGCGTGAAGTACTCATCGAAAATTGGCTACGACGCGGCCCAGATGGCCGATTTTTTCCTGACCCTGGAGCGCACCGAAAAGGCGAGCGGCGGGGGCAGCACGCCGGCCTTTCTTTCTACTCACCCCAACTCGGCCGACCGCTACCAGCGCGTGAAAGCCCTCGCGGCCCAAACCAAGCAGAGCCTGGGCAACCGCCCGCTGCTCGTGAACCGCGACGCCTACCTACGCTCTATCGACGGGTTGCCCTACGGCGACGACCCGCGCCAGGGCTACGTGGAAGGCAACGCCTTCTACCACCCCGACCTGAAGCTGCGCCTGCCCGTGCCCACCGGCTGGAAGACCCAGAACACCACCGACCAATTTCAAATGAGCGAGCCCAGCGGCAAGGCGATCATTGCCTTCACGGCCGCTGGCTCCGGCACGCTCAGCGACGCCGCCCCGGCGCTAGCCAAGCAGCTCAGCCTCAGCTCGCCCCAGACTAGCCAGCCGACAACCATCAACGGCTTTCCGGCCGTGGTACTGGAGGGCAACCAGGCCGCCAGCAGCCAGCAGAGTACCCCGGCCCACGTGCAAGCCTACCTAGTGCAGGATGGCAAGACGGTGTACGCCATCATCGGGCTGGCCCCCACGGCCTCATTTGCCACCTACCAACCGCAAATTGCGAGCGTAGCCCAGGGCTTCCAGCGCCTCACCGACGCCAGCAAGCTCAGCCGCCAGGCCGACCGCATCCGCATTCGCACCGCCAAGACGGCCACTACGCTCGCCTCGGCCCTGGCCGCTAATGGCGTGCCCAGCAGCCGCTACGAGGAAGTTGCCATCCTCAACGGCATGCAAACCACCGACCGGCTAGCCGTGGGGCAGCTTTTCAAAGTCGTAGCTAAATAGCCCTTGGCTTAGAGCGGTTTGGGAGTACAGTTTTTAGGATATAGGCCTTAAGCACCTGAGTCCTGAATCCGCTTTAAAAACAGTAAAGCCTGGCGTTTTTGACGCCAGGCTTTACTGTTTTTAGGCTTCTCCGAAAACTCGGTAGACTCACCGTTTAGACGTTGAAGCGGAAATGCATGATGTCGCCGTCCTGCACCACGTACTCTTTGCCTTCGACGGCCATCTTGCCGGCTTCCTTGATTTTTACTTCAGTTTTATACTCCTGGTAGTCAGCAAGCTTTATAACCTCAGCGCGGATAAAGCCCTTCTCAAAGTCGGAGTGAATGACGCCAGCCGCGGCGGGCGCTTTGTCGCCGCGGTGCACCGTCCAGGCGCGCACTTCCTGCACGCCGGCCGTGAAGTAGGTAATGAGATTGAGCAGCTCGTAGCTGGCGCGGATAAGCTTGTTCAGGCCCGACTCGGTGAGGCCGTATTCGCCCAGAAACATGGCCTTTTCCTCGGGGTCTTCCATCTCGGCAATCTGCGACTCGATGGCGGCCGACACCATCACGACCTGGGCGTTTTCGGCGGCCACGTGGGCGCGCAGGGCGGCCACGTGCGCGTTGCCGTCGCTGGCAATGCTGGCCTCGTCCACGTTAGCCACGTAGATCACGGGCTTGATGGTAAGCAACTGCAAGTCGGCCACGGCGGCGAGGTCGTCTTCGCTCACCGACACGGCGCGGGCATTCTGGCCAGCTTCGAGGGCTTCCTTAAACTTCTGGAGGCTAGCCACTTCCTTTTTGGCTACGGCATCGCCGGCCTTAGCGCTACGTTCCGACTTCACGAGCTTTTTGTCGATGCTTTCGAGGTCTTTGAGTTGCAGCTCGGTGTCGATCACATCTTTATCAAACACCGGGTCGACGCCGCCGGCCACGTGCACGATGTTGGGGTCGTCGAAGCAGCGCACGACGTGGATGATGGCATCCACCTCCCGGATATTGGCCAGGAATTTGTTGCCCAGGCCTTCGCCTTTGCTAGCGCCTTTTACCAGGCCCGCGATGTCAACAAACTCGATGATGGTGGGCAGCACGCGCTTGGGGTTCACAAGGGCTTCCAGAATTTGGAGGCGCTCGTCGGGCACGGTAATCACGCCCACGTTGGGCTCGATGGTGCAGAAAGGATAGTTGGCCGATTCGGCCTTGGCGTTGGATAACGCGTTGAAAAGCGTGGATTTGCCGACGTTCGGCAGGCCGACAATACCGCAGCGGAGGCCCATTATCTTGGATTTTGAATTATGAGTTATGAATTATGAGTTCGCATAATTCAGCGGCAAAGGTACGGCGGGCGGCGGCGCTTTGCCCCGGCTAGCCGGCCCCCAACGCAAAGCGCCGCTGCTCTTTATCAGAACAGCGGCGCGGCTACTACTATAATCTCCCCCTCTGGCAGTCGTGGTGTGTGGTTAGTAGGTGCTATCGCCCAGGTCGGAGGCCGGCCGGGCGGGCTGGTCGTCGGGGCCATAGCCGGCGGGGCGGGGCTGCTCGCCCTCGTAGGCGGGGCGCGGGCGGTCAAGCTCAGCCACTTCTTCCTCGGTCAGCAGTTCGTCGCGCACAAAGTCCACGGCATCGTGCAGGGCGTCGATAAACTTGTTGAAGTCTTCCTTGTAGAGAAAAATCTTGTGCTTCTCGTAGCTGGCCGGGCCATCGGGGTCGGCGCCGGGGCGGCGCTTGCTTTCGGTGATGGTGAGGTAATAATCCTGGCCGCGGGTAGCTTTTACGTCGAAGAAATACGTGCGCTTGCCCGCCTTCATGCGGTGCGAGTATATTTCTTCCTGGTCTTTTGAATAACGGTCTTCCACAGAGTGAGAGGGGGAAAATAGGTGGATTTTAGGGATTAGCGCGCTAAACTTGTATCGGCTTCAAACAAAGATAAAGCCGGAAGAGCTTATCAAATCAGGCTTTTCGAGTCTACGAAACCCAATCAGTGGCCGGTTTGTCTATCAGGACATAAGATTGATTCATTGGACTCTGAAATACTAAATAAGCTCGTCTTTCTACTAAACACCGCCCTAGACTGATGTAGCTACTTGATTCATAATACTGTATTATTCCTGCTCTCCTTATTATGTCTGCGCTCGACTTAGCCGCTATCCGGTCCTTCGAAAATCTGGAACTACTGGCCCGGCAGTTGGTAGATGGTTTTATTACCGGCCTGCACCAGTCGCCCTACCACGGCTTTTCGGTCGAGTTTTCGGAGCACCGCCTCTATAATCCCGGCGAGAGCACCCGCCACATCGACTGGAAGGTGCTGGCCCGCACCGATAAGCTGTTTGTGAAGCGCTACGAGGAGGAAACCAACCTGCGCGCCCACCTGCTGCTCGACGTGAGCCCGAGCATGTATTACCCCGAGCCGGGCCACGACAAGCTGAAGTTTAGCGTGCTAGCGGCGGCGGCGCTCACTACGCTGCTGCAACGGCAGCGCGATGCGGTGGGCCTGGTTACCTTCGGCGAGCAAGTGGAAGTGCAAACGCCGGTGCGCTCAACGGCGACCCACCGCCACACGCTGCTGCTGGCCTTGCAGCAGCTACTGGCCCGGCCCGCGCCGACGGCGGCCAGCCGCCGCGCCGCGGCCCACACCGACGTGGCGGGCGTGCTGCACACCATCGCGCAGCAGATTCCGAAGCGTTCGCTCGTTATCGTGTTTAGCGACATGCTGGGGCGCGGGGCGGCCGAGCAGGAAGCGGCGCTGGCGGCCTTGCAGCACCTGCGCCACCAGCACCACGAGGTGCTACTGTTTCACGTGCTCGACCGGGCCACCGAGTCGGAGTTTGCGTTTCAGGACCGGCCCTACATTTTTGAGGATGTGGAAACGGGCCAGGAAATCCGGCTGCAACCGGCGCAGGTGCGCGAGCAGTACCGCGCGGCCATGCGGCAGTTTGAGGAAGACTTGGCGCTGCGCTGCGGCCAGCTCAAGATTGATTTTGTACCCGTCGACGTGCGCGAGCCCTTCGATAAAGTTTTGTACGCCTACCTCGTAAAGCGCGGCAAAACCCAGTAACCATGTTCGCTACCTTTTTCTTCGGGGCCGTGGCGCTGCTCCTGTTCGACATCCTGCTCGCCTCCATCACGATGTACATCGCCTACTCGCACGGCCACTCGCGCGGCAAGTGGTTTGTGCTGGGCCTGGTGCTGCCGTTTTTCTCCATCTTCATTGCCCTGGCCGTCGCCATGCGCGATGAGCAGCGAGCCAAAGCCGCCCGCGGGGGCGCCCCCGCGCCGGTGCCCGAGCCCGGCGAGTTTTAAGCCAAACGCAGCCTGGCCCGTAGCTTCGCGGCAGTTTTCACCCAGCTGGGCTAGCCGGCGCATTTCGTTTTTTTATGTATCAAGTACTCCTCCTCCTTCACTCGTGGCTGCGTTGGTTTGTGCTGGGCGCGGGGTTGCTGGCCGTGTTTCGCGCCTACACGGGCTGGACGGGCCGCCGGCCTTTCACCAAGGGCGACAATGGCATTAGCGCCGCGTTTTCGGGTTTTATGTGGCTGCAAGTCCTTATTGGCCTGGGCCTTTACTTCGGCCTTAGCCCCTGGGGCCTGAACGCCATGAAGCAACCCGGCGCCATGAAAGACCCCACGGCCCGTTTCTTCGGTATGGAGCACGTAGTAGTAATGATCCTGGCCGCCATTCTGGCGCAAGTAGGCCGCATCGCCCTCAAAAAAGCGCCCAGCGATACCTTCAAGCACAAGAAAGCTTTTATCTACTTCAGCATTGCGCTGGTGCTGGTGCTGCTCATGATTCCGTGGGGCATCTGGAACCCGGGCCGGCCGTTGTTCCGATATTAGGTAACCTTGACTAAAATGCCCGCTTTTCTCTTGTTAAGAAAAGCGGGCATTTCGGTTTTTATACCTGGTAAGAAGGCTAAGAAGCTGTTTAAGTTAAATTCGCAGGATTTTTACTAGGCCTTTTCTTATG
>CAZERY010000158.1:0-8241 GCA_964514915.1 uncultured Hymenobacter sp. | reverse complement strand
GTCGTAGGGCGTGGGCTCGCCGAGGTAGTCGAAGCCCGTCCACACAAACTCGCCCGCCACATAGGGCAGGTCGTCCTGCATCACAAATTCATCATCCGGGATTTGCGACCAGTTGCAAGCCTCCAAATCGTACGACGACGATTGGTTGTCGGGGTATTGCTTGCCCTTGGCCCGCTCGGCCGGAAACTTATACACGCCCCGCGAGCTGACGGTAGACGCCGTTTCGGAGCCCAGCAGCAGGCCTTGCGGCAGCTTGCCATTGGCCTCGGCATAGCGGTGGGGCTTGTAGTTGAAGCCCGGAATGTCGAGCACGGCAGCGAAGTTGTTATTGATGTCGGCGTCGAAGCGGTCCATGCCCATCGTCACGGGGCGGGTGGGATCTTCGCGATGCACGAGGTCTTGCAGGCGCTTGAGAATTTTGTTGCCGCCGGGCGTGCTCTGGTCGGGCACCTCGTTGCCAATGCTCCACATGATTACCGACGGGTGGTTGCGGTCGCGGTGCACGAGGTTGGTCAGGTCCTTCTCGGCCCACTCGTCGAAGTATTGGCTGTAGCCGTTCTTGACCTTCGGCGATTTCCACTCGTCAAACGACTCGCACATCAGCATAAAGCCCAGCTCATCGCACAGGTTCACCAGCTCGGGCGCGGGCATGTTGTGCGAGGTGCGGATGGCATCGCAGCCCATATCCTTGAGCAGCACGAGCTGGCGGCGCAGCGCGGCCACGTTCACGGCCGCGCCCAGCGGCCCGAGGTCGTGGTGGTTGCACACGCCCTTAAACTTGCGCGGCTGGCCATTGAGCGAGAAGCCTTTACCCGCTTCAAACTTAAAGGACCGGATGCCAAAACGCGTGCTATACGTGTCCTTGAGCACGTCGCCGGCATAGAGCTTCGACGAGGCGGTGTAGAGCACCGGCGTTTCGGGCGACCACAGCCTGGGCTGCGGCACCACCAGGTTTTGGGCAAATTCGAGGTCGTCGGTGGCGGCGAGCGGCGTGCTCATGGTGGCCACTACCTGCCCGGCCGCATCGCGGATTTCGGTGTCGAGGCGCAGCGGCTGGAAGGCGCCGCCGGGCACTTCCACCTTCGTTTTAAGGCTGACCTGGGCCAGCCCTGCCGTGACACGGGGCGTGGTGAGGTAGGTGCCCCAGATGGGAATATGCACGTCGTCGGTAACTACCAGGTGCACGTTGCGGTAGAGGCCGGCGCCGGGGTACCAGCGCGAGGACTCGACCTGGTTTTGGAGGCGCACGGCGAGCACGTTGTCGCCGCCAGCCTGCAAGAAGGCGGTAATGTCGAAAGAAAACGAGTTGTACCCGTAGGGCCAGGTGCCCACTTCCTTGCCATTCACGAAGACGTGGGCGTCGCTCATGGCCCCGTCGAAGAGCAGCGCTACCCGCTGGCCGGCCCCGAGCTGGGGCCCAGCTAGCCGGCGCCGGTACCAGCCCGTGCCCACGAAGGGCAGGCCGCCCGTACGGCCCGACTTAGCCGTGGCTTTAGCCTCGTTATTTTGCTCAATTTTAACTACCTGCACGTCATTGTCAGCGCTGAATGGCCCCGTGATGGCCCAGTCGTGCGGAATGTGCACCGACTGCCACTTGCCATCCTTGAAGGCCGGAGCAGCGGCGCCGGGCACATCGCCCTTCGTAAACTTCCAGCCCGTGTCGAGCAGGTATTCGTGGCGGCCCTGGGCGATGGCAGGCAGGCCAGCCGCCAGCAGCAGGAGCGTGAGGTACTTGGGAAAGGGCATATCCAGAGCGAACAGAAAGGGTGGCTGGGCGCCCGACAGCGGGCCGTTTTGGAGCGGCAAGGTAGGGCGGTTTAACGTCGCTGAACGGCAGCTACGGGCAGGTGCACGGCCTTGGAAGGGTGCGCAACTGCCCGTACGTGCGCCCACCCCGAAGCTGCGCCCGGTAAAAGCGGGCCTCAGGCTACCCCCTATGGTGCCCACCCTCACCTACAAAAAAGTTGGTTGACTGAGCCTAGCGCGGCTTCAAGGACTGGGTACGTCGAACTGTAGCGCAGACTTTCAGTCCGCTAGTGCAGCAGGCCCAACGACTGGCAGACTAAAAGTCTGCGCTAACGGAGCGCAACCGCGCTAGGCTCGACCAAACTTTCGGCGGGTAGTTGCGTTGGGGAGAGCTCGTTTTTTATTTCCTCGTCTTATGCCAACCGCCCCCCTCCCGCAGCGCATCATCGCCCTGGAAGAACACGTTTCACTCCCCGATATGATTCGGCGCATCAGCCCGGCAGCCCGGCAGCAATCGGGCTAGCCCGCCGATGACGACCCCAATTCGCCCGTGGCGCAGCAGCAGCAAAAGCTGGCCGAAGTTGGCCCCGAGCGCCTGCGCCTGATGGACGAGGTGAGCATTACCATGCAGGTGCTGTCCATTTCGGGGCCCGGGGCCGAGCTGCTCTCGCCCGGGGAGGGCCCGGCCTTTGCCCGCGAGTACAACGACCGCCTGGCCGCCCTCATCGCCCCGCATCCCGACCGCTTTGCGGGCTTTGCCCACCTGCCCAGCGCTAACCCCGAGGCGGCGGCCGATGAGCTGGCCCGCACCGTGCGCGAGCACCACTTTTGGGGCGCCCTGATTAGCGGCACCATCCAGGGCCAGTTTCTCGACAGCCCGCAGTTTGCGCCGCTGCTGGCGCGGGCCCAGGAACTGGGCGTGCCGCTCTACCTGCATCCCGGCGTGCCACCCGCCCCGGTGCGGGCCGTTTATTACGAGAATCTGCCCAATGAGCTGGGCCAAAATTTGAGCATGGCGGGCTTTGGCTGGCACGCCGAAACGGCCATTCACATCCTGCGCCTCATCGTGAGCGGCACGCTGGAGCGCTACCCGCGCCTCAAGCTCATCATTGGCCACATGGGCGAAATGCTGCCCGTGATGATGGCCCGCGCCGACCTCACCATGCCGCCCAGCCAAACCAAGCTGCCGCGCAGCATCAGCCAGACACTGCGCGACCAGGTTTACATCACCACGAGCGGCATCTTCACGCGCCCGCCGCTGGAGGCCGCGCTCGCCACGTTTGGGCTCGACAACACCTTGTTTTCCGTCGATTATCCATTCGCCCCCAACACAGCCGGCCACCAGTTTTTGGCCAACCTGCAAATGGCCCCAGCCGATATCGCCAAGCTGGCCTATGGCAATGCCGACCGGGTGCTAGGATTGTAGCGACCTACTTTAGTCTGCTTGCTAAAACGCGCCGTCATCCTGTACCAAGGGCAGGATAATGGCGCATTTTAGCAAGCAGACTAAAGTAGGTCGCTGAGCTCGCGCACGCCCACCGGCCGCTCCACTGTGTAGCCTTCGCCAAACTCTACCCCAATCAAGTGCCCAAACTCCCGGGCCCGGGCCTCCATAAAGTGCGCGAAGGTTTGGCCCGAAAGGTAGGTAGCCGGCGCCGTGGGGTCGGCGTTCAGGTTAAAGAACTGGGTGCCGTAGGCGTTGATGCTCGCCCACTTCCCGGCCCAGTGCGGCGTGATGTCCACCACAAAATCGGCCGGAATCTGCCGATCCTGAATGTAGTGGTACACGTTCTTGGGCCGCCAAGCGGCCTGGGGCTGGCCGTCTTCGCCCAGCGTTTCAATCATGCGCAAGCCGCTCAGGAAGCACGCCTCGGTGGCCAGCTGCGAGCCCCGCCCGTGGTCGGGGTGCCGGTCGCTGATGGCGTTGCACAGCACTACTTCGGGCTGGTAGCGCCGAATGGCCGCAATGAGCGGCAGCTGGTGCTCGCGATCATTTTTAAAAAAGCCATCGGGCAAGCCCAGGTTTTCGCGGGCACTCAACTGCAAAATGCGGCTAGCCGCTGCCGACTCGGCCGCGCGAATTTCGGGGGTGCCGCGGGTACCCAGCTCGCCGCGGGTAAAGTCTACAATGCCCACTTTCTTGCCAGCAGCTACGGCGGCTAGCAGCGTGCCCGAGCACGACATTTCCACATCGTCGGGGTGAGCACCCAGCGCTAAAATATCCAGTTTCATAAGCAAATAGCCAGCAAGGGCCAGCCTGTCCAAGTTTACTTTACGCGCAGCTTTTTACCGGGCCGCAGCTTGGTACTCAAGCCGGGGTTCAGGCGCTTGAGCGTGCTAACGCGCACGCCGTAGCGGTCGGCAATTTCCGATAGCGTATCGCCCGAGCGAATCTGGTGCGTAGCCACGCGGCGGGCGGCAGTGGGCTCGCTACTGGCCGCGCCCCGCCCGCGCCGCAGGGCCCGGTTGTAGTAGCTGAAAAGCGCCGAGGTAATCGTAAATGTTTCGCCCCGCAGTTTATAATCGGGGAAGTCGTATACATACGTCGGGTTGATGGGGTTGCCCTCGTAGCGCACTTCAAAGTGCAGGTGCGAGCCGGTGCTGCGCCCCGTGCTGCCACCTAGCCCGATCACTTGCCCGGCCTTCACGAAGGTGCCGACGGGCACCAGCGGCTTGCTCAAGTGCCCATAGAGGGTTTCGAGGCCATTAAAGTGACGCACAAGCAGATAATTGCCGTAGCCGCCGCCATCCCACTTGCTAATGCGAATGACTCCGTCAAAAACGGCCCGCACCGAGTCACCCGTATTCAAATCCAGATCGACGCCGAAGTGCCAACGCCCCCATCGAAATACGAAGCCCGAGGTAATGGGCGTTTTACCCAGTGGCATGCGCGAAAAATGCTGGCGGGCCGGGTCAATCAGCTTCAGGGTGAGCGTATCGCGAATGCGGCGGCCATCTACCCGGTAAGGGTTGATGTTGTGCGTATCCCAGATGGCATAGTAGCCCGCTACCTTCACCCACGACGAGTCGATGAGCACTTCGTCCGACATTTCCACGATCTCCTGCCCGCCCTCATCGAGCGTCGTCGTGTCTTCACTCACGATACTGAGCTTACGGGCCGGATTGAAGATCGACTTCGCCGCGTCCGATTTAGCGTCCGGCATCTCTTCCGTCTCGATAATGGTAGTGGTTTCAGGCTGCACGTAGCGCATAGTGGGCGTGCGGGCGCGAAAAAAGTCCTTGCTGCGCGGCGTGCCTTTGGCTCTGGCCCGGGCTTTGGATCGCGAGCTTTTGCGGTGTTGCGCTTGCGCAGTCGTGCTCAGCCCTAATCCACAGGCCAAGAGCAGCAGCAGCACGGGTAGGCGGAAGAAAAGCTTGGAAAATATCAAACGGAGCCCAAAAATGGCAGCAGTGACCCGGTAGGCGGACCACTGCTGCATGTTGGTAATAAGTAAAGGTCGCCAAACCCGCCCGGTTGGCTGCATCAAATACACTAGGAGTTGAGGCCAGCCAGGTACCGCTCGGCATCCAGGGCAGCCATGCAGCCAGTACCCGCTGCCGTTACGGCCTGCCGATACGTAAAGTCCTGCACGTCGCCGCAGGCAAATACACCATCAACGTTCGTCTTGGAGGTGCCGGGCAAGGTCTTGAGGTAGCCCTGCTCATCGTGGTGTAGGTAGTCCTGAAAAATCTTGGAATTCGGCTCGTGCCCAATGGCCACAAAGAAACCATGAATCGGTATTTCGCGAGTCTCATGGGTCACCAGGTTTTTCACTCGCACTGCCTCCACGGCGTGCTCACCCAGTATTTCATCGGTGCCGGTATCAAACAGCACTTCAATCTTAGGGTTCTCCAACACGCGGCGCTGCATAATTTTTGACGCCCGCATGGCATCCTTACGCACCAGCATATACACTTTCGAGCACAAGTTGGCCAGGTAGTTGGCTTCTTCAGCAGCCGTGTCGCCCGCACCTACGATGGCTACTTCCTTACCCCGGTAGAAAAAGCCGTCGCACACCGCGCAGGCCGATACTCCCGAGCCGTTCAAACGTGCTTCGGAGGGCAGGCCCAGCCACTTGGCCGAAGCGCCGGTCGCGATGATAACCGAGTCGGCCGTCAGCTCAATCGTTTCATCAATCGTGATCCGATGCGGCCGACCCGAAAAATTCACTTTGGTAGCAATGCCATAGCGGATATCAGTACCAAAACGTTCGGCCTGTTTTTTCAGGTCCTCCATCATTTCCGGCCCCATCACCCCATCGGGGTAACCCGGAAAGTTCTCTACGTCGTTTGTAATGGTCAGCTGCCCGCCCGGCTGCAAGCCCATGTACATGATGGGCTTCAACCCAGCCCGCGCGGCATAAATAGCCGCAGTATAGCCAGCTGGCCCCGAGCCAATTATCAAACAATGAATATGTTCCATAAGTAACACTAGGCAGTAGCCTAATGAATGTTGAACGTAAGTAAAATAAAATACCAGGGTTTTGGCAACGGCTGTAGCTAGCAGCCAGCGTAAAGCATTGCGCTACAAAAAACCCCAACCTCACGGTCGGGGTTTTAAGTCCAGCAAATTTAAGCAAAAACTAGCCTAGGTAGGGCTTCAACGCCTTTGAACGCGAGGTGTGACGCAGGCGCCGAATCGCTTTTTCTTTGATTTGGCGCACCCGTTCACGGGTGAGATTGAACTTCTCGCCTATCTCTTCAAGGGTCAGCGCCGCTTCTCCGTTCAAGCCAAAGTAAAGCGTAATTACGTCGGCCTCGCGCTTGGTTAGGGTCGAGAGTGCCCGCTGTACCTCCTTGCGAAGTGAATCGTTCATCAAGCCCGAATCCGGCGTTTCTTCGTCTTCGTTTTCGAGTACATCGAGCAGACGGTTTTCTTCGCCCTGCACAAACGGCGCATCTACCGACACGTGGCGACCCGAAATCTTGAGGGTATCCACTACCTCGGAGGTAGTTAGCTCCAGAACCTCGGCAATTTCCTCGGGTGAAGGCTCCCGCTCAAACTTCTGTTCCAGCTCCGAGAAAGACTTACTGATTTTGTTCAGCGAGCCAACTCGATTAAGCGGCAGGCGCACGATGCGGCTCTGCTCGGCCAACGCTTGCAGAATGCTTTGGCGAATCCACCACACGGCGTACGAAATGAATTTAAAGCCGCGGGTTTCGTCAAAACGCTTGGCAGCCTTGATAAGGCCCAGGTTGCCTTCATTAATAAGGTCACCGAGGCTAAGGCCCTGATTTTGGTACTGCTTAGCTACCGAAACCACGAAGCGCAGGTTAGCTTTAGTCAACTTCTCCAGCGCTCTCTGGTCTCCATCGCGAATACGTTGGGCCAGCGTTACCTCTTCATCGGGCGTTAGCAGATCCACTTTGCCAATCTCCTGGAGGTACTTATCCAGCGACTGGCTTTCGCGGTTGGTTATCTGCTTACTAATTTTTAACTGTCTCATCGGTAACGGCGCTAATTAAATAGTTTTAAAGGAGGTAGAAGGAAGCATATTATTCTGTCGAACCTCAGTCGATTCAATGGAAAACAACATGGCTATACGATCGAAAGTTCTTCTGTGTAAGGCGGGAATGCAGTAGGTTGTGAAAAAAAGAAACTTTGCCTGGCTAGCTACTGGCTCGCACGGTTAAACCTCCTTTTTTCACATTTACCCAAATTCTTACTCCTAAAAACCTACGCCGGTTTTTCCAATAGCACTTTACGCGAGAGACGATACTTGCCGGTTTTCTTATCGATGTCTACCAGCTTCACGTCTATCTCCTGCCCTACTTCCAGCACGCCTTCGAGCGAAGCAATCCGCTCGTGGGTTACCTCCGAAATGTGCAGCAAACCGTCCTTACCAGGCATGATTTCCACAAACGCGCCGTAGGGCTGAATAGAGCGCACTTTGCCTTTGTAAGTTTCCCCAACTTCCGGCTGCGCCGCGATAGCCCGAATGCGGTCGATGGCGCCCTGCATGTCGGTCTGGTTGGCAGCGTAAATGCTTACGTGGCCCTTCTCGTCCTTTTCTTCAATAATAACCGTGGCGTTGGTATCCTTTTGGATCTGCTGAATAACCTTGCCGCCCGGCCCGATTATGGCGCCGATAAACTCTTTATCAATCAGCATCTTGTGCGAGCGCGGGGTATGGGCCTTCAGCTCAGCGGCTGGGGCGGCGATGGTCTTGGCCATCTCGCGGAGGATGTGCAAACGGCCTTCGCGGGCCTGGTGCAGCGCGGCAGTCAGGATCTCGTTGCTCAAGCCTTGGATCTTGATATCCATCTGGCAAGCGCAGATCCCTTTTTCGGTACCAGTTACCTTGAAGTCCATGTCACCGAGGTGGTCCTCGTCACCCAAAATATCCGAAAGCACGGCGTATTCGCCGGTTTCCTTGTCCTGCACGAGGCCCATGGCAATACCGGCTACGGCTGCACGCACCTTCACTCCGGCATCCATTAGGGCTAGCGAGCCCGCGCACACCGTGGCCATCGAGCTCGAGCCGTTCGACTCCA
>CAZERY010000157.1:0-8241 GCA_964514915.1 uncultured Hymenobacter sp. | reverse complement strand
GGATTGTGCAGCAAGTAGCTCTCTATCAAACAACTAAAATAGTAGGGTAGAGTACCCCGCGAGTACGAACCAAGCATAAGTGTGGCAAAGGTACCTTTTCACTGCGTGAATGAGTGAATAATAAGGAATTCGCGCTCATTAACGCAGCTGCCTAGAGCCGTTTCGGAAACAGTGTACAGTGGCAGCCCGGCTGTTGCGCGGACTTTGTAGTCCGCGACTTGGCTGCTACCCGACGCGGACTACAAAGTCCGCGCAACAGCCAGCCGTACACTGACTCCGAAACCGCTCTAGTTAATACAGTCCCGCATTGCCCAGCGCCTGCCAAAACGGCTACTCCCCTACCCCGGCCCCAAATGTGCCATACCGCTAGCCTATGAATTGGTTATCATCACTTTTTACTAGCATATCGGCCAAGAATCCGGGGCGGGCGCGCAGCTCCGACAAGCCCACCGTGAGTGTGCGCGAGCGCGTATCGGCTCTGCGGCACCTGCCCGCTTTTCTCCGGCTCATCTGGCAGACTTCGCCGGCGCTCACGCTGGGCAATATCGGGCTGCGCCTGTTGCGAGCGGCCCTGCCGCTCGCCATGCTCTACGTGGGCCGGCTTATTCTTGATGATGTGGTGCAGTTGAACCGCCTGCCCGTAGCTAGCCGGGGGCTGGCACCCCTGTTCGGATTGGTAGCGCTGGAGTTTGGGCTAGTGCTGCTGGCCGACGCGCTGGGCCGCGCCGTAGCGCTGCTCGACTCGCTGCTCGGCGACTTATTCGCCAATGCCAGCTCGGTGCGCCTGATGCGCCACGCCGCCGAGCTCGACCTCGACCAGTTTGAAGACAGCACTTTTTATGACAAGCTGGAGCGGGCGCGCCGCCAAACGCTGTCGCGCTCGGTCCTCATGAGCCAGGTACTGGCCCAAGGCCAAGATACCGTGACCCTCGTGCTGCTCGCCGCCGGCTTGGTGGCTTTCCAGCCCTGGCTGCTGGGGTTGCTACTGCTCGCCGTAGTGCCCGCCTTCCTGGGCGAAAGCCACTTCAACGAACGCAGCTACTCCCTCACGCACTCCTGGACGCCCGAGCGCCGCGAGCTCGACTACTTGCGCCAGACTGGGGCCAGCGACGAGACGGCCAAGGAAGTGAAGATATTCGGCCTGTCGGAGTTTTTGATTACGCGCTTCGAAACGCTCTCCGACCAGTTTTACCGCCAAAACAAAGGCCTCGCGCTGCGCCGGGCGGGCTGGGGCACGGTGTTCGCGGCCATCGGGGCGGCGGGCTACTACGGCGCCTACCTCTACATCATCAAGCAAGCTGTGGGCGGGGCCATTTCTATCGGCCAGCTCACCTTTCTGGCGGGCTCGTTTGCCCGGCTGCGGGCCTTGCTCGAAGGCATTTTGAGCCGCTTCAGCCAAGTGGCCGATGGAGCTCTGTACTTACAAGACTTTTTCGACTTCTTTCAGATTGCGCCGCGCATTGTGCGGCCCGGGGCTAGCCAGGTGGTGCGGCCCTTTCCGCGGCCTATCCGCCAGGGCTTTACGTTTGAAGACGTTGGCTTTCGCTATAAAAATGCCGAGAAGTGGGCGCTGCGCCACCTCAGCTTTGATTTGCGCGTCGGCGAAAAGTTAGCGCTGGTGGGCGAAAACGGCGCGGGCAAAACGACGCTCGTCAAGCTGCTGGCTCGCCTCTACGACCCTACCGAAGGCCGCATCCTGCTCGATGGCCACGACCTGCGCGAGTACGACCCCGCCGAACTGCGCCAGGAAATCGGGGTTATTTTCCAGGACTTCGTGCGTTTTCAGCTGCCCGCTGGCCAAAACCTGGCCGTGGGCCGCATCGAGCAGCGCCAAAACCAACCCCGCATCGAGCAGGCCGCCCACCAGAGCCTGGCCGACACCGTGATTGCCAAGCTGCCCCTGGGCTACGACCAGATGATAGGCCGGCGCTTCAGCGGCGGCGTGGACCTGAGCGGGGGCGAGTGGCAGAAAATTGCCCTGGGCCGCGCCTACATGCGCGAAGCCCAGCTGCTCATCCTCGATGAGCCCACGGCGGCTCTCGACGCCCGCGCCGAGTACGAGGTGTTCGAGCGCTTTAAAGAGCTGACGCAGGGCAAGACGGCGGTCCTCATTTCCCACCGGTTCAGCACCGTGCGCATGGCCGATCGCATCTTGGTGGTAGAGCAGGGCCGGGCGCAGGAAATCGGCTCGCACGAAGAGCTGCTAGCCAAGGGTGGGCGTTACGCCGAGCTGTTTCAGCTGCAAGCGGCGGGCTACCGTTAAGATCGTCACTGGGGCAGCCGGGTATATTTTTTGCGCATTAGCGGGCCTGACGTGGCAACTAGCCCGGACTAGCTAGTAAGCTGAGCATTAGATGAAAAGCAAATTTCTTGAAGTAGCTTAGGGTATTCTTCTATTTCCTATTTTACCGCCATGAAACGAACCGCTATTTCCCAATTGTTCGGCTTGCTAAGTCTACTACTGCTCTCCAGCTGCCTCGCCTCCCGCGATGCCCGAATCGAGTCTGCCTATAGCTACCGGGGGCGCTTTCGGCACTACCGTACCTACGGCTTCATGACCAGCAATGGCCTCACCGCCGATAGCACCCGGCTCGGTGAATCTTTGCGCGAAGCGGTGCGGCAGCGCATGCGCCTGCAAGGCTACCGCTACGCCCACCGCAAGCCCGACCTCATGATTGGCTACAATTTATTTGAGGGCGACATGCGCTTTCCGGGCTTTGTGCAGGAAGACATTACGCGCTGGGTAAAAAACAACGAGGCCGAGGATGAAGAAACGCCCCAGGAACAGCGCCACACGTACCATCCCACCCGGCTGCTGCTGCTCGACGGCACGCTCATGGTCACGCTCATCGATACCAAAACCGATAATGCCATTTGGAATGGCTACGCCTCGGGCGTGACGGTGCCCGAAGGTATCCGGGGTGAATATGTGCTCGTGCGCTCGGTGCGCTCCATCTTTGACCGCTACCGCATTTTCACTGAAAATTACTTTAACGGGGGCAACCTCGACGGCGCCATGAACGGCGAACCTAGCGCTCCCCAACCCACCGAAAAGCCGCGCTAATTCCTAGCCAGTCGCATTTCGTTTTTACCCAACCCGGCGCCGGTGTACCTTTGCCTGTCCGCGCCAGTGCGCCTGTTTGTTAACCAGCTGATTATTATGCTTCTTGCCGTTAATACTGCTTATCAGCCCAGCGACTACCTGCCTATCCTCATTCAGTTTGGGCTAGCCGTGGCCTTCGTGGCCTTTGCCATGGTCGTATCGCACCTTGTGGGTCCCAACCGCCACAGCCGCGTGAAGGACGCTGCCTTTGAGTGCGGCATCGAGAGCGTAGGCAATGCCCGCACCCCCATCTCGGTTAAATATTTTCTCACGGCGATTCTGTTCGTGCTCTTCGACGTGGAAGTCATTTTTATGTATCCCTGGGCCGTCAACTTCCGCCAGCTGGGCACGGCGGGCTTCGTGGAAATGATTATCTTCATGACCCTGTTGATGGCTGGTTTTGGCTACGTTATCAAGAAAGGAATTCTACGCTGGAATGAGGCGGTGCCTAGCCAAACTTTCACGACAAAGCCGGTGTTGGCCAAGCAGCCGGCTAAGGTTGCCCAGGCTGCCTAGCAATTATCAGTCATCAAGTACCCATTATCAGTAATTGCGCCCCCTCTGGGTATTTCGCAGCTTGCTGACTGGTAATTGAGATGATAATTGATCACTGCTAATTGTTAACTGAAAATGGTTGATACTCGCGTTCCTGAAATTAAATCTGTGCCGGCCCCCGAGGGGATTGAGGGGGCTGGCTTTTTTGCTACTTCGCTGGAAAAGGTAGTCGGCATTGCCCGCGCCAATTCGCTGTGGCCGCTACCATTTGCCACTTCCTGCTGCGGCATCGAGTTCATGGCTACGATGGGCGCGCACTACGACATTTCGCGCTTTGGCTCCGAGCGGCCCAGCTTCTCGCCCCGTCAGGCCGACCTGTTGATGGTGATGGGCACCATCGCCAAGAAGATGGCGCCCATCGTGAAGCAAGTATATGAGCAAATGGCCGAGCCCCGCTGGGTGCTGGCCATGGGTGCCTGCGCCTGTTCGGGTGGCATCTTCGATAGCTACTCGGTGCTGCAAGGCATCGACCGCATTATTCCGGTCGACGTGTACGTTCCGGGCTGCCCACCCCGCCCCGAGCAAGTGCTCGATGGCCTGATGCGCGTGCAGGACCTGGCCAAAAACGAAAGCATCCGCCGCCGCAACTCGCCCGAGTATCAGGCACTGCTAGCCTCTTATAATATCAAGTAATCAGGCTGTTAGCCATTAGCTGTCAGCTGTTAGCCTTACGAAACTAGCAGTTGACAAGCTAACAGCTAACAGCTATTAGCTACCGGCTAAAAAATGGCTGACCCGACCAAAGAAGAATCTACTGCCGCACAGGAAACGGCTGCTGCCCAAGACCCTACCGCACAGCAGAATGCGCAGGTGCTAACCTTGCTGCATAGCCTGTTTGGCGAGGCCACGTTTACGGATGTGCACGAGCCTTACGGCCTGCTCACCGTGACGACGAAGCGCGAGCATATTCACAATATAGTAGCTGGCTTGCAGCAGGATGAAACCCTAAAGTTTCATTTTCTGACCACCATGTGCGGCATTAATTATCCCGAAAATCTGAATCAGGAACTAGGGATGATTTACCACTTGCACAGCCTGGTGCATAATATCCGGCTGCGCATCAAGATTTTCTTTCCCTTGGCCGACCCCGTCGTGCCGACGCTCACCGACCTTTACGCCACTGCCAACTGGATGGAGCGGGAGACCTACGACTTTTTCGGCGTCATCTTTACCGGCCACCCCAACCTGCGCCGCATCCTCAACGTGGAGGACATGGACTACCATCCGATGCGCCGGGAATATCCGCTCGAAGACGGCACCCGCGAAGACAAAACCGACCTGTTTTTTGGTCGCTAACTTTACTTATGTCATGCTGAGAAACGAAGCATCTTATCACGGCTGCGCTTCTCAGGCTTACTAACTTTTACGGCGCAAGCGTGATAAGGTCCTTCGCTACGCGAACGCCAGATAACGGATGACATACCCACAATGGCAGTAAACGACGCCCTAGCAGGCACCCATAAAATTATCCAGGAAGCTCACGAGCAGCAAGGCGGCCAGTTGGTGCCCACGCTCAACGACTTCTCGCAGGAGCTGACGACCCTCAACCTGGGGCCGACGCACCCGGCCACGCACGGCATTTTCCAGAACATCCTGCAAATGGATGGCGAGCGCATCATTTCGGGCGTACCGACTATCGGTTACATCCACCGTGCGTTTGAGAAAATCGCCGAGCGGCGGCCGTTCTATCAGATTACGCCGCTCACCGACCGCATGAACTACTGCTCGTCGCCCATCAACAACATGGGTTGGCACATGACGGTGGAGAAGCTACTGGGCGTCCAAGTACCCAAGCGGGCGCAGTACATGCGCGTGATTATGATGGAGTTGGCTCGCATAGCCGACCACCTTATTTGCAATTCTATCCTGGGCGTGGATACGGGTGCCTTTACCGGCTTCCTCTACGTATTCCAGGAGCGCGAGAAGATTTACGAGATCTACGAAGAGGTCTGCGGCTCACGCCTCACCACCAACATGGGCCGCGTGGGCGGCATGGAGCGTGACTTCTCGCCGGTAGCCCTTGAGAAGTTACGGAGCTGGCTCAAGACCTTCCCGGCCGTGATGAAGGAGTTTGAAGCCATGTTCAACCGCAACCGCATTTTCATGGATCGCGTGGTGAACGTGGGTCCTATTACGGCGGAGAAGGCGCTGAACTACGGCTTCACTGGCCCTAACTTGCGGGCGGCGGGCGTCGATTACGACGTGCGCGTGATGAACCCCTATTCTTCTTACGAAGACTTCGAGTTTGACATTCCGGTGGGCACCAATGGCGATACGTACGACCGCTTCATTGTCCGCAACGAGGAGATTTGGCAGAGCCTGCGCATTATCAATCAGGCGCTGGACAAACTGCCCGATGGCTCCTTCCACGCTGATGCGCCGCACTACTACCTGCCTCCCAAGCAGGCAGTGTACAAGAATATGGAGGCCCTGATTTACCACTTCAAAATCATCATGGGTGAGATTGAAGCGCCGGTGGGTGAGGTATACCACTCGGTAGAAGGCGGCAACGGCGAACTAGGCTTCTACCTGATTTCAGATGGTGGCCGCACGCCTTACCGCCTGCACTTCCGCAGGCCCTGCTTTATCTATTACCAAGCCTATTCGGAAATGGTGGTGGGCACGAGCCTCTCGGATGCTATTGTGATTCTGTCGTCGATGAACGTAATTGCTGGCGAGCTAGACGCTTAGTCAACTAGTTGAAAGTAACCAATATGGAGCCGACCACTGCCCCTGCCAAACCCAAGTTTTCTCCTGCCGCTCAGGCTGAAATCAAGCGCTTGCTCACGCATTACCCCGACGACCGCAAAAAATCGACTCTGCTGCCTGTTTTGCACATTGCACAGGCCGAGTTTGGTGGCTGGGTAAGCCCCGAGGTACAAGACTTGGTGGCTGAGACCCTGGGGTTACGGCCCATCGAGGTATATGAGGTAAGTACGTTCTACACGATGTTCAACCTAAAGCCCGTGGGTAAGCACGTCATCGAGATTTGCCGTACCGGCCCCTGCATGCTGCGCGGCTCTGATGAGCTAACGGCTCACTTAGAGCGCATTACCGGCGCTGAAGTAGGCGGCACTTCGCCCGATGGAGTATTTACGCTGAAAGAAGTAGAGTGTCTGGCCGCGTGCGGCTTCGCCCCGGTGGTGCAGGTACGGGAGAAATATTACGAGTCGCTCGACACCGAGGAAAATGTCAACGCCATGCTCAATGAGCTGCGCGGCTTGGTGCACCGCCCCATCCTACCTTGGGAAGAGACCGGCTTGCCGACTTCATTACAAAACAATTACTAGCTACCAGCCACCAGCTACTAGCTACTAGCTCAACGATATGGGACGCAAGCTCTTAACCGAACACGTCAACGTCGAAGGTATCGAAACCTTTGCCGTGTACCGCAAGCACGGCGGCTACCGCGCCGTGGAAAAGGCGCTGAAAATGACGCCCGAAGAAGTGGTGGAGGAAGTAAAGAAGTCGGGCCTGCGCGGGCGCGGTGGCGCGGGCTTTCCTACTGGCCTAAAGTGGAGCTTTCTAGCTAAGCCCGAGGGCGTGCCGCGCTACCTGGTGTGCAACGCCGACGAGTCGGAGCCCGGCACCTTCAAGGACCGCTTCCTGATGTCAAAACTCCCGCATCTGCTCATTGAGGGCATGATTGCGGGCAGCTACGCGCTAGGCGCCCGCACCAGCTACATCTACATTCGTGGCGAGCTGTTGTACGTGCTACGCATTCTGGAGAAAGCTATTGCGGAAGCTTACGCGGCCGGTTTCCTGGGCGAAAACATTCAAGGCTCAGGCTATTCGCTTGACTTGCACGTGCACCCGGGCGGTGGCGCGTATATCTGCGGTGAAGAAACTGCCTTACTCGAATCGTTGGAAGGCAAACGCGGTAACCCGCGCAATAAGCCGCCGTTTCCGGCCGTGCAAGGTTTGTACGCCCGCCCTACGGTAGTCAACAATGTCGAGAGCATTGCGACCGTCGTGCCTATTTTGAATATGGGCGGTGATGAATACGCTAAAATTGGGGTGGGCAAAAGCACGGGCACGAAGCTTTTTTCGGCCTGTGGCCACCTCAACAAGCCCGGTATCTACGAGCTGGAGTTGGGCGTGCCAGTTGAGGAGTTTATTTACTCCGATGAGTACTGCGGGGGTATTTGGAAAGGTCGGGAATTGAAAGCCGTAGTAGCTGGTGGATCCTCCGTGCCAATTCTTCCCAAAGAGCTGATTCTCAAAACTGCCGCTGGCGAAAATCGGCTAATGACTTATGAATCGCTCAGCGACGGCGGCTTTGTAACGGGTACCATGCTCGGCTCGGGCGGCTTTATCGCGATGGACGAAACGACGTGCATCGTGAAGAATACCTGGAACTTCTCGCGCTTTTATCACCATGAAAGCTGCGGGCAGTGCTCGCCCTGCCGCGAAGGCACGGGCTGGCTCGAAAAAGTATTACATCGCTTAGAGCACGGCCACGGCTCGATGCACGACATCGACCTGATTGTGAGCGTAGCTAAGCAGATTGAGGGCAATACTATTTGCCCGCTGGGCGAAGCAGCGGCGTGGCCGGTAGCCGCAGCCGTACGGCACTTCCGCGA
>CAZERY010000156.1:0-8305 GCA_964514915.1 uncultured Hymenobacter sp. | reverse complement strand
CATCCACGACATTGGCTCCCCTGACTACTGGATTACTTTTGGCTGACTACTTATTACAGCCAGGTGAAAGGTGAAATGGAAATTGCCATACGCCAAATTCCTTTCCGGGCCATCCATATTTTTCGGCCTTCTTTGCTGCTCGGTGAGCGTGCCCGCCCCAGACTAGGTGAGCGCATTGGAGCGTTTTTATTGGCGCTGGCTAACCCTTTGCTGCAAGGCCGCTGGCGCCAGTATCGGCCCGTAGCGGGCACCGCCGTAGCCCAGGCTATGCTACAAGCCGCTGAAAATGGAGGAGAGGGAGTGCATCTGCACAACTCCGAAGAGCTATAGTATTGACCCAAAACCGCTTCTGCACAGCGGTTCTCAAATCGCAGAAAGCCCCAGCAAAATATGTTGCTGGGGCTTTCTGCGATTTTAAAGGAGAGGTTTTTAAATAGCTATTTACCAACGACGGCCATAAGAGCCGCGACCGTAGCCATAGCCCCGGCCATAGAACGACCGCGGTGCATAATAAATCGGCCGCGGAGCATAGTATACCGGGGCGGGCGCGTAGTACATCGGAGGGGCGATCACTACCGGCGCTACAGGTGGGTAGTAATTACGGCCATAAAAACCCCTGCCATAGCCGTAGCCATAAGGCTGGCCGATACGGGCGCTAATAACAACCTGAGCCGAAGCGGTGCCTGCGCTAAGTACACCTAGCAACAGCGCAAAAGCAAATAAGATGGGGCGAAAACGCATGACTTATTCGTGCCGAAACACGCTGATTAGGAAGAAAAGAGAAGAGAAAATATCCGGGTCGAAACCCGGCTGTAAACTACACCTGGTATACGGAAGCAAGTGGCTAATGAATGGCTGGGCTAGCGCCCACGGCGGCTACCACCACGAAACCCGCCTCCTCCACCATGATAGCCTCCGCCGCCACGATAGCCCCCACCACCGTGGTAGCCACTATCGCCGCCGTGCCAGCCTCCCCCGCCGCGGAAGTAAGGTCGTGGCGGCGGGGTAACGATAAGTGGGCGGCCGTAATATCCACCACCATAGCCGTAGCCATACCCACCCCCATAATAGGGGTAGGGGCTACCCACATTAACACCAGCGTATACACCGGGTGCACAGCTGCTCACTGCCAAGCCCAGACCGAAAATCAAAAACAGAGAAAAAAACAAATTGCGACGCATATAAAAGAGATGCCGAAGCATCTTTATTAACAGGTGAAAGCACCGATGATTAGACAACGCGCAAAAGAGGAAGTTTAATTTCCAAGCCCAAAATAAGTGGGGTAACTAGGCCGGCGCGGCGACCTGTTCGAAAGATAGTGTTACCAAAACCTTGCCAAAAATACAGGGTGATTCGGAGTTTATAATGAAGTTGGTATGTGCTGACAGTCAGCTGTATTGATTTGAAATGGCGGGAATCTACCCGTTGCGGTAAGTGTTACTTACTCAGCCAACCAGTTGAATTATCCGCCACATGAAAAACCCTGCTGATTACCTCGCCGGTCACGTTTTTGAAGCCCGTCGCCCGCGCCGCGAGCTACAGCCCATGGTAGCCTATACCGATGCTATGCGAGCCATTGAGCAAGCCTTGGCCGACGCCGAAAAATACAAATATCTGCTTATGCGTGCCCTGCGCCGCCATGCCGACGAGCTAGCTATTTCCGCGCCGGTTATGCTAGCTCCCAGCACTACCGAAACGCCCGTTCTGCCGTTGTATCCTGCGGGTTTACCGCTGGCTGCATAACCAGTAATGCCTGCTTCAACATAATTCAGCATGCTTTACCACGGCTGCCTGGCCAGTGGTAAAGCATGCTGTTTTTTAGGAGTATATGGCAGGCAAATAGTGTTTGATATCCAGGTTAGCTCAGCGGATTTAGCTGGGTTCAGTACATCCGATACTTAGCTGATAGCGCGTCATTGCTTTGTGCCGTGACGAAGATTTGGTACCCGGAGCGCCGCTAGCCGCGCACAAAAGCTTACCTGCGTAGTTTGCAAATACCTGGCTTTGGGCCGGAACTTGCCAACTGCTTATGTCCAAACTTCTGCTTTCGCTCGAAACTTCGTCGCCTAGTTGCGTCGTAGCCCTGCACTACCTCGCCGATGGCCGCCTGCTTGGTCAAAGTGAGCTGCGGCTCGAAAAATCTCATTCTACGCACCTTACAGTGCTCATCGAGCAGCTCGTTACTAATACTGGCTACGCGTTGGCCGACCTCACTGCCGTGGCCGTTAGCGATGGTCCTGGATCCTACACTGGCCTGCGTATTGGGGCCGCCGCTGCTAAAGGCCTGTGTTTTGCGCTCGATATTCCGCTGTTAGCTGTTGGTACCTTGCCTGCCTTAGCCCACCAAGTGGCTAGCCATACGCCCCTTGCTGCCAGCTGGGTTTTTTGCCCGATGCTCGATGCTCGGCGGCAGGAAGTATACACCGCCCTTTACCAAGCCGACGGCGCTGAGCTGCTGGCTCCCAACAATCTGGTGCTTGATGCTCATAGTCTGTCCGAACATTTGGCCCAATCTTCAGTGTTATTCTTCGGATCGGGGGCCGCTAAATTTCAGCCTTTGGTCAGTGAGCAGCCACGGGCTGTCTTTTTACCCAATGTGCAGCCGTCGGCCGTTAGCATCGGCGAATTGGCACTTGCTGCTTACCACCGTCAGGAGTTTCAGGATGTGGCTTACTATGAGCCGTTTTACTTAAAAGAAGTTTACACAACTACGCCGAAAGGCCAATTAGGATAGTGCCTTATGGAACCGCTTTTTGTAAATCGCGTCGCTGCTTCCGGCCTCGTTACCCTCAACTTAGAGGAATATATTCACTCCGGCGACCGGGTGGTATACGATATAAAGGATAATCTTTTTCACGGCTTGATGCTGCGCGAGAAGGACTTTCGGGAGTTTGTCAAAGTCCATGATTGGGCGCAGTACGACGGCCAGAATGTGGCCATTATTTGCTCGGCCGATGCCATCGTGCCTACCTGGGCTTACATGCTGCTGGCCAGCAAACTGCAAGGCCATGCCCATCGCTACGTTTTTGGAGACCTCGAAGCCCTCGAGCAATCGTTGTTTGAAGACGCTATTGCTGGCATTAATCCCGCTGACTATCAAGATGCCAAGCTGGTAGTTAAAGGCTGCGGCGACAAGCCGGTGCCCACCTTTGCCTACGTTGCTATCATGCAGCGCCTGCTGTCGGTGGCCGCTAGTATTATGTATGGCGAGCCGTGTAGTACGGTGCCCCTCTACAAAAAGCCTAAAGCTGTTCCTTCAGAATGAATACAGCGTTGCGGTAATAAAACTTGCGTAGCCAAGGCTTATGCGTAATGCCCGCTAACCCCGACATTTGTCGGCGTGCAGCCTCAACCTTACAAAATAAATTTTCGGGCCGGTGCCGCCATCGTTATCGCTAACATGGTCGGCACCGGCGTTTTTACGAGTCTCGGCTTTCAGATTTTGGGCATCCAAAGTGGTTTTGCCTTGCTGATGTTGTGGCTGGTAGGTGGCCTCATCGCCCTGTGCGGGGCCGTAAGCTACGGTGAGCTAGCCGCCGCTATGCCACGCTCGGGTGGCGAATACCACTACCTCAGCCAGATTTACCATCCGGCCTTGGGCTTCTTATCAGGCTGGGTGTCAGCCACAGTGGGCTTCGCAGCACCCACCGCCTTAGCGGCCCTGGCGTTGGCCCAGTACGCCCAGAGTGTTTGGCCCAGCCTCACCACACCATTGTTTGCTAACACTACCTATACTAGGGCGACTGCGCTAGCCATAGGAGTAGTGCTGCTGCTAGCCTTGGTGCACGGCCGCAGCATACGCGCCGGTAGCCGCCTCCAGGTAGTAATAACTGCGTTGAAAGTGCTTGTCTTACTTGGGTTTATTGCGGCAGGCTTGGTTATGGGCTCGCCGCAGCCCTTGCATTTTGCCCCTGATGCTGCTGGCTGGCGCTCGCTCCTGAGTCCGGTTTTTGCCGTGTCGCTGGTTTATGTTAGCTACGCCTATTCAGGGTGGAATGCCGCCGTGTACCTCACGGGTGAGATGGAGCAGCCCCAGCAAAATCTTTCCCGTATTCTGCTTACGGGCACAGCCATCGTACTCCTATTATATGTAGGGCTGAATTACGTATTCCTCCGTGCTACGCCCCTAGCCGTGCTCAAAGGGCAGGTGGAAGTTGGCTATTTGGCGGCTAATTGGTTATTTGGGCCGGTCGTAGGTCGTCTCACAGGGGCGGTTATCGCGGCGTTGCTTATTTCTACTATTAGCGCGATGATTTTTGCCGGGCCCCGCATTGTGCAGACGATGGGGGAGGATCTGCCCGCACTTCGTTGGCTAGCCGTTCGTAGTGCCGCTGGCATTCCAGTGCGAGCTTTATTACTGCAAGTTGGTATCACGTTGATTTTTGTGTTGAAGCCTGATTTTAAAGCTGTTTTGGTTTACGCAGGCTTCGTCCTTAACCTATTCACTTTTTTGACGGTGCTGGGAGTATTTGTACTGCGCTGGCGACGAACCGAGCTACCGCGTCCCTATCGTGCCTGGGGGTATCCGTTTACGCCGTTACTGTTTCTGGCCTTGAGTGCCTGGACACTCGTCTTCATTGTCAAGGACAAACCCACTGAATCACTCTACGGGCTAGCCACGGTAGCTAGTGGCCTGCTTGTTTACTACGTCGCCCAAAAAGTTGATCCAGCAGAGGTTGAGTAGGTAGGTAACCGCCAGTTCTACTTCGGTTTTTCTGCTTCCATCCGTCAGTGTCCCTGCTTATTGCTAAAGCTTTACCCTAATGCGCTTTTCTCTGTTGCCACTATTGTTGGCTTTTGTATTCCTAGCCGCCTGCTCCAATTCTGACACTGACCAACAAACCACTACCCAAACTGAAACAATGGCCGATACGGCCGCTAAGGTTGCTGCCACTACTCACCCAGCGCACCCCGACAGTGTCACTCCGGTTGTCAAATCTGCGACTACTGTTACCTCCGACACTGCTAGTGTCCAGAACGTAGCTGCCTATTTAGCTGGCATTCCTCCCAAAGCCAACACTCCGCTGGCTGCTTTAGCTGCTATACCCACTTGGCAAGCCTTTGCGCAAGATCAGGATAAAAGTTGGGCCAAGTATCGTAGTACGCACACCGACCGCATGGACCATTGGGCTGCCAGTGAGCTTGACTCCGTGCGCCGGGCCACTGCCACAGTATTTTATCCTTTCAGTGGCCCCGATTTTCTAAATGTCTTCACGATGTTTCCCACTGCCAGTACCTACGTCATGTTTGGCTTGGAGCCCGTCGGCAGTGTTCCCAGCCGCGAAAACCTGGAAAATCCTGCCATCCTGCCCGCCGTTAAGAAGTCACTCTGGTCGGTATTGAATTTCAGCTTCTTCCGCACCAACGACATGGCCGTTGATTTGAAGTCCGTTAATCTCGATGGGGCCGTGCCGCTCATTATGCTCTTCGCCGCCCGTACTGGCAACCATCTCCAATCAGTTAGCCCTATGCAGCTTGATGCCCAGGGCCAGCTTCACGCCATCACCGATACCACTCGTGCCCCAGACTCCAAAACCATTCAGGGTGTCGAGTTGAAGCTGCAAACCGCCGACGGCACCGAGAAAACCATTTATTACTTCTCCGCTGATCTCTCCGACTGGAAGCTCGCCACGAAAGACGCCCCCTTGCGTTATGTGCGCGCCCTTGGCCCTCTGACTACTTACGTAAAGTCGGCCACTTATCTCATGCATAAAAGCTACTTCTCGAAAGTCCGTAACCTCGTGTTAGAGCGCAGCAACTACCTCTTACAAGACGACAGTGGCATCGCTATGAAGTATTTCCCAAAAAGTGACTGGCAATTAACTTATTACGGCACTTACAAGCGCCCCATTAACCTCTTCGCTAAGCAATATCAGCCTGAACTCACCACTGCCTACCACGACACCTTGCACCGCGCCCGCCCGCTTCCCTTCGGCACCGGCTACAACTGGCGCCAAACCGATAGCAACCTCCTCTTAGCCAAGCGTCGTACGCCCATTAAATAGCTAAGGAAAATGCATTGGGCTAGGCGCTAAAAAACGCCTAGCCCAATGCATGCCCGAAAATCCTCATTTGCTACGTCTGCCCTCTCCTTTTGAGAAAGAGCCGAGAGTCAGGCGCTCACATTAGAATAGGAAGGCTGTGATACAAACTATCATGGCTTTTTTGTTGTGTTGCTACCGAAATGCTCCTGTCTATGAAGCTTATTCAAACCCTGTTAGTCTGCCTATTCGCAATCACTGGACAGGCCCAAACCGCCCAATACCCGGATTCTGCCTTACTCGATAGCCTGCTCCACACCAATCCTGCACTGGCCCAAGTTCTCAATCACCCCGCTACTTACCAGTTCCAACTCATTTATACCCAAATAAATCGCGACGCTCAAAATGTTCCGCACTTCACCCAGCATACCTACCACCTCAATCCCCACCAATACTTCAACCCCGCTAGCCTTGTTAAACTTCCGGTAGCGTTATTATCCCTCGAAAAGCTTCACACGCTTCCAAGCCCTATTACTAGGAGCACCATGATGTCAACTGGCACCGCCTGGCGCTGCCAAACTCCCGTGCCTTTCGCCGCTCCCGCTGATTCCGACCGCCAAGCCACAGTTGGCAACTATATCAAGCGCATGCTACTCGTCAGCGATAACCTTGCTTACAACCGCCTCTACGAGTTCCTCGGCCAAAAGCCTCTCAACGATCGCCTCCAGCAACTTGGTTACCCTGGCAGCCGAATCGTCCGGCGCTTCGCCCCCTGCGACACCGCTGTCAACCGCCACACCAATCCCATCGCCTTCCACACTGCTACCGGAGATACTATTTATAAGCAGCCCGCCCAGACTAATCTCCGCACTCCTGCGCCGCCTCTCGGTCGAGTCTACGCCGGCCGCGCTTATAAGGTCGGCAGCCGCATTGTTCGCCACCCCTATGAATTCACCACTGCCAATAACCTGCCGCTTCCCGATATCACTGCTCTACTCCAAACCGCTCTCTTTCCTGAAGCCATTCCCGCCACCCAGCGTCCCCATCTCACGCCCGCCGACTACGCCTTCCTTCGTCGATACCTCTACCTTACGCCCCACGCCAGTCATTTCACCCCTTACGCCGCACCCAAGTACTTCGACGCCTACAAAAAGTACCTCTATTATGGTCGTCGTCCCGATGCCCGGCTCCAGCCCGGCCTCCGCATCTTCAACATTGTGGGTATGTCGCACGGCTACCTAGCCGACGTTACCTACTTCGCCGATTCGCTCCACCAGTCCGAATTTATGCTCAGTGCCGTCCTCTACGTCAACCAAGACGGTATTATCAACGACGCCAACTACGAATACGACACCATTGGCGAGCCTTTCCTAGCCCAGCTAGGCCAGCTTTTCTACCAATATGAAGCCCGCCGCCCCCGTCATTACCAACCCGACCTTACTCGTTTCTTTCAAGGAGATCCTCAGCTATAAATTTTTCTCTCCCCAGCAAACCTTACTAACGGTCTGACTATCAAACCAAGGTTCGTACAGACGTAGCCAGCCAAATCGTATTATTACGAAAAGAATCAACGTACCGTTACCAATAGCCTATTTTCCCTAGTACTTTTGCACTCCCAAATCGAATGGACGAGGGCAGCCAAAAGAACAACAAAGCAGCAAGCTTCAAATTCTCTTGCAAATTTGAAAAGCTTAGCGTACCTTTGCACCCCGTTACAGAAAACAGATCATCGGAATCACCGAGAAAACCAAAATGTTTTGGTTTTAAATTTGGAAATTCAGAAAGAATCATTACCTTTGCACTCCCAAATAAAACAGGATGTATAAAGAGCTGGTAACAGCAATATGATTCGCAAGTAGTTAGCGCCAATTTTCAGCTTAATAGGAGCTGATATAACAGCCAGAAATGAGATGAGAATCCTCGAAAAATTCCCCCTTTAATTTTGAAAGTCAAATTTTTCTCTTACCTTTGCAGAACGCTTCAATTGGAAGCTATTGCAAACAAGATAAAATAAAAGTGCTGAATTTTTTCGCTTGAAACTTGCGAAACAAAAAGTTTCTTGTACCTTTGCACTCCCAACTAAAACAGGGTGCTGCAAACAACATAACCGGGCCACTTACGTAGCCCACTACGTTGCCTCAATTGGAAGCAGCGAACGTTCTTTGAATGATTGGAAAAGACAAATGGTAAGTATGCTAATGGTAAGTATGCTTATGTAAGTAAGCAGAAACGTAACATTAAGATTTGAACTCGTCAATACGAGTCGGATTAGCACTCGACATCGTCCCTACTTAGGTAGCGGATAGGAATATTTTACAATGGAG
>CAZERY010000155.1:0-8312 GCA_964514915.1 uncultured Hymenobacter sp. | reverse complement strand
CAGGGGCCTATTCAACTTGAAAAGTGCGGATGGAGGGACTCGAACCCACACACCTTACGGAACCAGAGCCTAAATCTGGCGCGTCTACCAATTTCGCCACATCCGCGGGAGCAGCCGTTCGCTGCGGGGCCGCAAAGGTACTCAGGATTATTTAACTGCGCAAAATTTATGCAGCAGTACTTTTTAGGCCGTCACCTTTCCGCCCGCTAGCCTGTTATTTGTAGTATTATGTCCCCCGTAATAGACCTCGACGCCGAACGCCAGGAGATCCTGCGCCAGTACCGCCGCCTGCTGCGCACCGCCAAGCCGTACCTGCACGACGGCGATACCAAGCTGATTAAGAAGGCTTTTAATCAAAGCCTGGAAGCGCACAAAGATATGCGTCGCAAGTCGGGCGAACCCTACATTCTGCACCCGCTGGCCGTGGCGCAGATTGCCGTAGAAGAAATTGGGCTGGGCACCACGAGCATCGTCGCCGCCCTGTTGCACGATGTGGTGGAGGATACGCCCACTGAAATCTCGGATGTTGAGCGCGATTTCGGGCCCAAAGTGGCGCGCATCGTCGATGGCCTCACCAAGATTTCGGGTGTTTTTGAGCAGGGCACGAGCGAGCAGGCCGAGAACTTTCGCAAGATGCTGCTCACGCTGAGCGAGGACGTGCGCGTGATTCTCATCAAGCTCGCCGACCGCCTGCACAACATGCGCACGCTCGACTCGATGCCGCGCCACAAGCAGCTCAAAATCGCCAGCGAAACCATCTACCTCTACGCGCCGCTAGCCCACCGCCTGGGCCTCTACGCCATCAAGACAGAGCTGGAAGACCTGCATCTCAAGTACACCGATACTGAAGTCTACGCCGAACTGCGAGGCAAGGTGAAGCAGAGTCAAAGCGCCCGCAACCGCTTTATTAAGGAGTTCGTGCATCCCATTGATGAAGAGCTGAAGGCCCAGGGATTCAGCTACGAAATAAAGGGCCGACCGAAGAGTATCTACTCGATTCTCAAGAAGATGCGTAAGCAGAATGTGACCTTCGAGGAGGTGTACGACCTGTTTGCCATCCGGATTATTCTGGATGTGCCGCCCGAGCAGGAAAAAGCTGCCTGCTGGCAGGTGTACTCCATTGTCACCGATTTTTACCAGCCCAACCCCGACCGCCTGCGCGACTGGGTGAGCACGCCCAAAGCCAATGGCTACGAGAGCCTGCACACCACCGTCATGTCGCACCCCGGCCAGTGGGTAGAGGTGCAAATCCGCTCGCGGCGCATGGACGACATTGCCGAGAAAGGCTACGCCGCGCACTGGAAATACAAGGATACCGGCAGCCTCCAGCCCGAAAGCACGCTCGAAGCCTGGGTAAACCGGGTGCGTGAAATGCTGGAAACCAATAATTCCAGCGCACTGGAGTTCATGGACGAGTTTCGGCAAAACCTCTTTGTGAAGGAAGTATACACCTTCACGCCTAAGGGTAAGCTCGTTATCCTGCCCGATAAGGCCACGGCGCTCGACTTTGCGTTTGATATTCATACCCACATTGGTTTGCGCTGCCTCGGTGCCAAAGTCAACCAGAAGCTGGAGCCTTTTAGCTACCAGCTGCGCAACGGCGACCAAGTCGAAATTCTGACTTCGCAGAAGCAGCGGCCTACTGCCAATTGGCTCAACTACGTGATTACCAGTAAGGCAAAAACGCGCATCAAAGATTTTCTGCGTGATGACAAGCGCTCGAAAGCCGACGATGGCAAGTTTATCCTGGAAAAGCGCTTGGAGCTGATTGGGGTCGATAATACCCCCGAGAATTTTCAGCGGCTGCTCACGTATTTCAATGCTCCCAGTCCGCTTGAGTTCTACTATCGGCTAGCTGTAGGTCAGCTCGACGGCCGCGAGATTCGGGATACACTCTTCAAGCCGACCAATATCGACGTGCGTACCAGCTCGGTGCTAGAGCCCAAGCGGTTTGATCACGAAGTGCAGAAAATCAGGGGAGTGCGTGCCGATATGCTCGTGGTGGGCGAGCGCACCGACAAATTCAATCACAGCCTGGCGCGTTGCTGCAATCCCATTCCTGGCGATGATGTGTTTGGCTTTGAAACCGAAACTGGCCTCATCATTCACCGCACCAGCTGCCACCGCGCCGTCGACCTGATGTCGAACTACGGCAACCGCATCGTGCGCGCCAAGTGGACCGATCAGCTGGAGCTGGCTTTTTTGGCGGGCATTCGCTTCAAAGGTTCCGACCGCATGGGTATCGTCAATGATGTGACGCGCATCATTTCCACTAGCCTCAAGGTGAATATGCGCTCTATCACCGTCAATGCTAATGATGGCTTCTTTGAAGGTCAAATCCTGGTTTTTGTAAATGACACTGACCATTTGGACAAGCTTATTCACCGGCTAGCCAAAGTGAATGGCGTACTGCAAGTAGAGCGGTTTGATTCGTAGCATGGAGCCCACCGCCGCCCCTACGCAGTGCCACGGCGTTGGCGTCAATGCTCGTACGCAGTGCGCGCATTACCATTCCGAGCGCGACCTGATTGCCATCAAGTTCAAGTGCTGCAATACGTTTTACGCCTGCATCAAGTGCCACGAAGCGCTAGCTGACCACGCGCCCATAGTCTGGCCTAAAAGTGAGCGGCTAACTCCCGTTATCCTCTGTGGCAATTGCCAACAAGTACTCAGCATCGCTGAGTACTTAGCCTGCAATAATACTTGCCCCAGGTGCCAGGCGGCGTTCAACCCGGGCTGCGCCAACCATTACGACCTTTACTTTGAGGTTTAGCCGCTGCGCTGTTTCAGCAAAATGGTGGCTTACCCGCTAGCCTTGGTTTGCTTATGTTAGTTTCTGCCGCGGCGCTGCGGCCCCGCCACATTCACCGGCTGGCTGTCAGCGCTTCTTTTCTATTGCAAGGGCTGTGTTTTTCGACGTGGGCCTCGCGTATTCCTACCATTCAGCAGCGTCTGCACCTTTCCGAAACTGCGCTGGGGGGCGTTCTGCTCGCGGTGCCGGTAGGGCTGGTTGCCTCGCTGCCGCTCACGGGCTGGCTGGTAGCTCGCTATGGTAGCCGCAACATTACGGTGATTGCCGTGCTCCTGTATTCGGGGGTGCTGCCTTTGCTGGGGCTGGCTCAGACCACTACGCAGCTCATGGCGGGCCTGGTGCTTTTCGGCTTTGGGAGTAACATGGCCAATATTAGCGTCAATACCCAAGGCGTGGGAGTGGAGGCGCTCTACGGCCGGTCGATTTTAGCTACTTTTCACGGCATCTGGAGCTTGGCCGGCTTTGTAGGAGCCGCCTTGGGCATTGGCATGATTGGCTGGGGTGTTCCGCCGCTTCAGCATTTCACTGGCATGGCGCTCTTCATCTGGTTGGGAGTAGCCCTCATGGGCCCTTATCTGGTGCCCGCCGACGCCCCCGGCCCAGCCGACCAGCCCCTTTTCGTGTTACCCGATAAAAGCCTGCTGCTCCTTGGCGTGCTCGCCTTTTGCTCGTTACTAGCCGAAGGCACGATGTTCGACTGGAGCGGGGTTTACTTTCGCAAAATTGTGCTGGCCGAAAAAGCCTGGGTTGGCCTTGGCTTCTCCGCTTTTATGAGCATGATGGCGAGCGGTCGTTTTGTCGCCGACGCGTTTGCCAATCGCTTTGGGCGGGCGCGTACGTTACAACTGAGTGGCCTGCTTACTACGGCTGGCTTATCGCTGGCTGTGGCTTTCCCCACCTTACTAATAGCTTCTATCGGCTTTATGCTGGTGGGGCTAGGAGTGTCGTCGGTGGTGCCGCTGGTGTACAGTGCCGCGGGGCGCTCGCGCACTATGCCGGCCGGGGTGGCGCTAGCGGCCGTGTCTACAGTAGGCTTTTCGGGCTTTTTGCTGGGCCCGCCGCTCATTGGCTTAGTGGCCGGGGCTACTAGTTTGCGCGTTTCATTGGCCCTTATTGCTTGCATGGGGCTGGCCGTGGCTGCGCTAGGACGCCGGGCTGTGGCCGAATAGCCTGGCTAGGCTATGAATTTTAACGGTAGTAGCTTTGTCGTAAAGCAACGCCAGAACTATCCTGTTTATTACCAATTATCGTGAAACCCGACCTCCACGCCCCATCCGGGCCGCTGCCCACCACGGGCCCCGGCGCTAGCCTTGGCGGCTCGACCGAAACTGGCTACGCTGCCCGCCACACACCCAGTGCGGCTAGCCAGGCTACGCTGAATACCGACCGGCTCGAAGAAGTTAAAAAAATCTTCACGGCGCACCTCGAAAATAAGGGCCTCCGCAAAACGGCCGAGCGCTACGCCATCCTCGAAGAAATTTATGCCCGCTCAGGTCACTTCGATGTAGAGGAGCTCTACGCGGGCATGAAGAATCGCAATCTGCAAGTGAGCCGCGCTACGGTGTATAACACGCTTGACTTGCTCGTAGAGCAAGGGCTGGTAAGCAAGCACCAGTTTGGCCGCAACCTTGCCCAGTACGAAAAAAGCTACGGCTATCGCCAGCACGACCACGTTATTTGTACGGAGTGCCACAAGGTAGTTGAGTTCTGCGACCCCCGCATCCATGGCATTCAAACGATGGTGGGCGACCTGTTGAACTTCCACATCCTGCATCATTCCCTAAATTTGTACGGCATTTGCGGCGATTGCCGCGCCAAAGCCACCGCTAGCCCCGCTTCGGAGCCAGCCAAATAAAATTGTCAAACGTCTTCATCAAGTCGCTTCCTGCAGTAAGGATGAAAAGGCGATTAGGGCTTATTCAATGACCACTACCAGCAAGCTAGACAATGGTGTGCTCTACCTCACCCTCAGCGGTGACCTTATTGGTAGCGCCGATACGCAGCAGCTTCTCCAATCGGTAGATGAGTATTTGGGCGATGCCGTTCCCAACTGCGCCGTTGATCTTTCTGGTATTCGCTACATCAACAGCACGGGCATCGGTGTTTTAGTATCTCTACTGACCAAGTTCCGTAGCCGTGGGGGTGAGATGGTACTAGTAAACCCTGCCGACCATCCCAAAAAGATGCTGGCCCTCACCAAACTCACCAGTATCTTCACCGTAGCCGCCGACGAGGCTGCCGCCCGCCAACAGTTCATTCCAGCCGCCGCCTAGGCGGCTATTTTTTTGTATGTAATCCTGGGTTTACAAAGTGCCTTGTCAGATTTGAGGAGTTGCTAAAAAAGTGTTTGCAACACCTGCTTTGTACTAAGATCTTTTGTAAACTTGGAAGACAGAATCTTAATAATCACCAAAATGCCCGTAGACGTACTAGTAGGCCTCCAGTGGGGCGACGAAGGAAAAGGAAAAATTGTTGACGTCCTAGCTCCCACCTACGATGCCGTAGCCCGCTTCCAGGGCGGCCCCAACGCCGGCCACACCCTCACCTTCGACGGTACCAAGCACGTGTTGCGTCAAGTGCCAAGTGGGATTTTTCATCCCCACATCCTCAATGTTGTGGGCAATGGCGTAGTGCTTGATCCCGTTGTGTTTCGCGAAGAGCTGCAAAAGCTCACCGACCGCGGGGTTGATTGGCGCCACAACCTCTACATTTCCAAAAAAGCCCAGCTTATTCTGCCTAGCCACCGCGCCCTCGACCGCATCAGCGAAGAGGCTCGTGGCAACACTAAAATCGGCAGCACCCTCAAGGGTATTGGGCCCACGTACTCCGATAAAATAGGTCGCGTTGGCTTGCGCGTAGGAAACATCCTGTTGCCCGATTTTCAGGAGCGTTACAAGGAGGCAGTAGCTCACCACGCCAGTATTGCTGCTCCTTATAATAAGGAGTTGGAAATTGAAGAGTTCGAGGCTGAGTTCTTCTCCGCCGTAGAGTTTTTGCGAACCTTACAACTCACCGACACCGAATATCTGCTTAATAACTTGCTCGCCCAAGGTAAGCGTATTCTTGCCGAAGGAGCTCAGGGCTCACTCTTGGATATCGACTTTGGTACCTACCCTTACGTTACTTCGTCGAGCACCATTTCGGCAGGCGCTTGCACCGGGCTGGGTATTTCACCGCGTCATATCGATAAAGTGTACGGTATCACCAAGGCTTACTGCACCCGCGTGGGTAGTGGGCCTTTTCCCACCGAGTTAGATGACGCAGTAGGGGAGGAGCTTCGGCAAGCGGGCCGCGAATTTGGGGCCGTGACGGGCCGGCCGCGGCGCTGTGGCTGGATAGACTTGCCGGCCCTGCGCTACGCTATTATGCTCAACGGCGTCACTGAGTTGCACCTAATGAAAGCCGACGTCCTTGACGGCTTCGCCGAAATTCAGGCGTGCACTCACTACCGGACAGCCACTGGCGAAAGCACCACGCAGCTTCCCGATCCGGGCGAGCTCCAAACGATCACTCCTGAGTACCAGGCTATCCCCGGCTGGAATACTGACCTGACGGCCATCACCGACGCCGCCCAGCTTCCGCAGCCGCTAAAGGACTACTTAGCTTTTCTAGAAAAGGAGCTACAAGTGCCCATCCGCATCGTTAGCGTCGGGCCGGATAGAGTAAGTACGCTATTCCGGTAGAGCTGCGTAAGCTTCTGCTGCTTTTAGATTTAGCCTTCACGAAAGGTTGGCGGAGGCGCTAAATGGCCAAAAGAAAGCCCCAGTATTGGGGCTTTCTTTTGGTAAGGCAAATTGGCAGGTAGCTGCTATTTTTATTTTACTGAGGTGGTAGCTTTTGTTTTGCCAGTACGCTTTTTGGCAGAGGAACGACTTGCTTTCTCGCTAGCCAATGGAAAACCGCGTTGCTTCATGAGTGCCTCGATCTTAGGATCGCGGCCCCGAAAGGCACGATAGCCCACGGCCGGGTCAATGGTATTACCTACTGTGAAGATGTGTTGGCGCAGGCGAGCTGCCACTACCTTGTCATAAGGCCCACCTGCCTCGGTAAAGGCACTGAAGCCATCGGCGGCTAGCACTACCGACCAGAGGTAGGAGTAGTAACCCGCCGAGTAGCCATCAGAAGAAAAAACGTGACTGAACTGCGGCGTGCGGTGGCGCATCACTAGCTCGTGGGGCATGCCCAGCTCAGCCAGGGTTTCTCGCTCAAATTTGTCGGGGTCGATGACTTTGTCGCCAGCTAGGTGCAGCTTCATGTCAATGAGTGCGCTAGCCAGAAACTCGGTTGTAGCAAAGCCCTCGTTAAAAGTACTAGCTTTATTGATACGGTCGACTAAGGTTTGTGGAATCGGCTGGCCGCTTTGGTAGTGCAGGGCAAAGCGGTTGAGTACTTCGGGGGTAGGTAGCCAGTTTTCGAGCAGCTGCGAGGGAAACTCTACGTAGTCGCGCACTACGCTGGTGCCCGAGAGTGAGGGATACGTCACGTTGGAAGAAAGGCCATGCAGGGCGTGGCCAAACTCGTGAAACAACGTAGTGGCATCGGTCCAGGAAATGAGCACGGGCTCCCCTTCTTTGCCTTTGATAAAATTGGCGTTGTTGGACACGATGGTCGTCACGTTGCCATCCAGACGCTCCTGCTTGCGGTAGGCATTCATCCAGGCACCCGAGTTTTTGCCGGGCCGAGCATAAGGGTCAAAGTACCATAGGCCAACTTGCTGGCCGGTAGTTTTGTCGTTCACTTGCCACACCTTCACGTCGGGATGATAGACGGGCACGTCGGTCACAGGTATAAAAGTGAAATTAAACAGTTCGCCAGCTACCCAAAACATGCCCTCACGCATCTTGTCAAGCTGTAAATACTGCTTCACCTCATTTTGGTCAAGGTCATAGCGGTCCTTGCGCACCTTCTCGGCGTAGTAGCGGTAATCCCAAGGTTCAATTTTGAAGGTGGCCGGAGCGCCTTCTTTTTTGGCGAGGGCCAGCATATCTGCTACTTCCTCGTGCACGCGGGCCACGGCGGGTGCCCACATCTCTTCCATTAGGGCCATCGCCTTTTCCGGCGATTTCATCATTGTATTGTCGAGGCGCAGGTGGGCATGAGTAGGGTAGCCCAATAGCTTGGCCCGCTCGGCCCGCAACTGCAAAATCTGGGTGATGATGGCATTGTTATCGTGGCTATTGCTATTATCGCCGCGGTTTGTGAACATGCGCCAAGCCTTTTTGCGCAGTGCCCGCTGGTCGGAGTAAGTTAAAAATGGGTCAATGGACGAACGCGTGTTAGTAATGATGCCTGCCACCGCCATCTGACGGGTAGCTGCTGTGGTCTGAGCAGCCTCGCGCAACGATGCTGGCAGACCGCTCAGATCTTGTTCAGTTTTCAGTATTAATATCGAATCGGCCTCCTCGGCCAATACGTTCTGCTGAAAGCGGGTGAAGAGCCCGGCTAATTAGAGTTGTTATTGCTTGTTAGCCAAAACATTGAAGGCTTATACCTGTTCCCC
>CAZERY010000154.1:0-8369 GCA_964514915.1 uncultured Hymenobacter sp. | reverse complement strand
ACGTTTGCAGCAGCACGAGCGAAATGAGCAGGTAGGAGAAAAATGCCTTCACAATAATCCAGTGAGCGGCAAAAGTACACCAGATTTGTGCGCTGGGTAAGCAGATCTGGTGGCTTTTCTGCCGAGCGCACTGCCCACTGTTGGGAAATAGCCTGGCCCCATTAACAGCTATTTCCAGGTTTTTTGAATGCAGCTTGCCGAGCTTAACAGGTGTCGGCACCGGCCAACGCCCGCCCCAGCGCAGTTTCGGAATCGTTGTACAGCAGCGCGGATTTTTAATCCGCAAGTTGACCGGCCATACCGCGTGCACCGGCCCCAGAACGGCTTGCCAAGCAGTTCTGGGGCCGGTACATTGATTTGTGTATCAATACTGAAAATGATTAGTAGCCAAGGCGAAAGCGCGCCCGTTATTAGAAGCTGGCTGAGCGCCCCTAAGCCGGGGCTCACCAGGCGCTCAACCAGTTTACTTCCTTTTTATTATCAGTCAGGTCGCGGTATACCAGCTCGTGGTAGGGGTCTACCGCTACCAGGCCGGGCTTGGTGGCCACGATGAAGCGCAGCTGGTTGTCGTCCGCCACGAGGCGCTGCTTGACGAGCAGCAGTGGGGCAGGCAGGCGCTGGCCCGGGCCTACTGCGGAGCCCAGCAGCAGCGCGCCCACGCCCAGCCACACCGCCCGGTTGGCCGCGAGATAGCCGCTGAGGGGCAGCAGCAGGGTGTTTTTCTCGGCCGAGGTCCAGTAGCGCGTGGTCAGCACCTGCGCATTCAGGCCGAAGACATCCGCCACCGCAACCAGGTACTCGTTCTTCAGATTTTCCAGGTAGGAACCGGAAATCATATAGCCCACTATTAGCAGCACCGCCCCGATGTAGGTGCTCAGGATGTTGCGCGTGAGCGTGGCCAGGGTAAAAAAGATAGCCCCCGTAAAAAACAGGTTGGGCAGCACCAGCAGTAGGTAGGGCCAGAGGTAGGTGCTGGCCGGCGCGTGGGCCAGAAAGCGGTTGGCCTCCACGCCGGGCAGCGTAGCGCCCAGCGCCGCCCCCACGTACGAACCTAAAAATCGCCCACCCAGATAGCCCCACTTGGTAATAGGAGTGGTGTAAAACAGCTCGTGCGTGCGGTACTCCACGTCGCGATATACGGGGTTGCCCAGCAGCGACGAGGCAATGATGACCCCGAACACGCTGATAATCGTGACCATTATACCAATCGAAAACGGCGAGTTGATTTTATCGGCCTGGCCGTCGCCGCCCAGCCCGATTTGCACGCCCGAGCTAAACAGCCCGCCCGCCAGGCCCACGAGCAGGTAGCCCATGAGCAGCAGCACGCCAACGTAAATCCAGGTAGTCGGCTGCCGCAGCCGGTACTTCAGCTCGAATAAGAAAATAGGGAAGAACATGGAGGGGAGGAGGAATTAAAAATTATTTCGCTTGAAATACAGGTGGTTACCTGGGCTTCAATGTTTAATTTTTAAGTCATAATTTTTAATTTCCGAAAAATAGACGTCCTCCAAATCGGGGTTTACGGCCTCAAAGCCGCTGTCTGGCGCGCTGTCGGCCAGCACGTGCACGACCGTCTTGCCCGCAAACAGGCGCGCGCTAATCACCTGGGTGCTGGCCTGCAAGGCGGAGAGCTCGGCTTTTTCGACGAGCTTTTTCCAGACGCGGCCGCGCAGGGTTTGCATCACGGATCCGGGCTCGCCGGCGAGCAGCACCAGGCCCTGGTTGATGATGGCCATGCGCTGGCACAGGTCGCTCACGTCGCTGACAATGTGCGTGCTAAGAATAACGATGATGTTCTCGCCAATCTCACTCAGCAGGTTGTGAAAGCGGTTGCGCTCGGCGGGGTCGAGGCCCGCCGTGGGCTCGTCCACGATGATGAGGCGCGGGTTGCCGAGCAGGGCCTGCGCAATGCCGAAGCGCTGCTTCATGCCGCCGGAGTAGCCGCTCACGTACTTTTTGCGCACCTCGTAGAGGTTGGTTTGGTGCAGCAGCGCATCTACCTGCTCCTTGCGCTCGCGGGCGTTGGCAATGTCTTGAGGGTGGCGAAGTGGTCGAGCAGCTTCTCGGCGCTCACCTTGGGGTACACCCCAAACTCCTGGGGCAGGTAGCCCAGCACGCGGCGCACGGCTTCCTTGTCGCGCAGCACGTCGAGGTCGTCGAGGTGGATGCTGCCCGCGTCGGCATCCTGGAGCGTGGCGATGGTGCGCATCAGGCTCGACTTGCCCGCGCCGTTGGGGCCCAGCAGCCCAAACATGCCGGTGGGGATAGTCAGCGTTACGCCGCGCAGCGCCTGGGTGCCGTTGGCATAAGTCTTGGAAAGGTTGGTAATTACGAGGGCCATGAGCGGGGAAGGGAGAAGTGGAAAGAAAATGCGGCGGGGCCGGGCCAGCGGGCCATCGAAGACGCTAGGGTTTTCAGGGCCAGATGCAAGCGCCTAAGAATGGGTTGCCCAGCAGCTCTAAAGAAGTATGCTGACCCTTGCTGCCACAAAAGCGAGCGGGCTAGCGCGTGGGCCCATCAGCGACGCTCCTAGTAGCTCTTTACCAGACCGCTATCAGTGTAGCTATCGTACTGTTGGCGGCCACGCTGGTCCGCTACGAGGTGCGCGGCCTCCGCAGCTATTACCAGGTGCAGAAGCTACGCGCCTTGCAGGTCGAAACCGAGCTGAGCTTACTCAAAGCGCAGGTCAATCAGCACTTTCTCTTCAACACCCTCAATAACCTGTACGGCCTGAGCCTGAGCGCACCCGACCAGATACCCGAAGCGCTGCTGCAACTAGCCGACCTGATGCGCTACCAGCTCGACAGCTCCCGCCAGCAAGGCATAACCGTCGGTACGGAGGCCGAGTACCTGGCCAACTACATCGGCCTGGAAAAGCTGAGCCTGCGGGCCAATACCCACGTCGAGTACCTCACCGAGCTAGCGCACCCCAAGCAGCCCATAGCCGCGCTGCTGCTGCTGCCGCTGGTCGAGAATTGCTTTAAGCACGCCGCGGGCCCCAAAGCGAGAATACCATCCGCATTCACCTCACCCAAACGGCCACTACCCTGACGCTGCGCACGGCTAACAGCATTTCCGCCGCACTTTCGCCCCGCGCCTTCTGGGTTGGGCTTGCCTACTTTGCGGGCCCGGCTGGCCCAGTTTTACCCCGGGGCCCGCCACCGCCTGGCCCTCGAAGCTACCACCAAGTACTACACCGCGACGCTGCACCTGGTCTTGTAGCCGCGCCTATTTCTACGCCTGCATATCTACTCCCCTCCGGTACCTGATTGTCGACGACGAGCCCCTGGCCCATACCGTACTGCGGGCGCACCTCGACCGCCTGCCGGGCTTGGCTACCTGGGCCGGCAGCTGCTACGGGGCCGTCGAAGCACTCGCGCAGCTGCGCACGACGCCCGTCGAGGTGCTGCTGGATGTGGATATGCCCGGGCTCACCGGCCTCGAGCTGCTGCGGGCGGTGGCGCAGCCTCCCGCCGTAGTGCTGTGTACGGCCCACGCCACGCACGCCGTCGATGCCTTTGAGCTGAGACGTAGATCTAGCTTAGCGCTGGGCGGCCCGGGCCGTACTTTTGCCCCGTGTACGACTTCCTCACTACCTCGCCCTGGCCCGATTACGAGCTGCTCGACAGCGGCAATTTTCAAAAGCTCGAACGCTTTGGCCAGTACGTGCTGGCGCGCCCCGAGCCGCAGGCCATCTGGGATGCCGCCCTGCCCACCAGCGAGTGGCAGCGGGCCGATGCCACCTTTGCCCGGGCGCTGGGCAGCACCGAAAAAGGCCAGTGGAGCCTCCAGAAAGGGATGCCGGAGCAGTGGGTCATCGGCTATGAGCGGCCCGATGGGCTGCGGCTGCGGTTCCGGCTGGGGCTGTCGTCGTTCAAGCACGTGGGGTTGTTTCCGGAGCAAGATCCCAACTGGCAATTCATTTATAACCAAACCCGCCGGCGCCGAGCCAAGCTGCCACGGGTCCTCAACCTTTTTGCCTACACCGGCGCGGCGACCCTGGCGGCCCGCGCGGCCGGCGCCGACGTCACCCACCTCGACTCGGTGAAGCAGGTCAACTTCTGGGCGCGCGACAACATGGAAGCCAGCCAGCTCGACGGCGTGCGCTGGCTCGTGGAAGACGCCATGAAATACGTGCGCCGCGAGGTGAAGCGCGGCAGCAAGTACCAGGGCCTCATCCTCGACCCGCCCGCCTACGGCCGCGGCCCCAACGGCGAGAAGTGGCAGCTCGAAGATGAGCTAAACGAGCTGCTCAAGCTCAGCCAGCAGCTGCTCGACCCGGCCGACCATTTCTTCGTGGTGAACCTCTACTCGCTGGGTTTCTCAGCGCTCATCCTCGACAACCTGACGCAGGCTATTTTTCCCGGCCCAAAGGCGGTGCGCGAGCTAGGCGAGATCTACTTGCACGATGCCAGCCAGCGCAAACTGCCGCTGGGCACGTTCTGCCGGTTTGCTACTTAAGTTGGTGCTTGGTGCATAGTACTTGGTGCTTGGGTTGTTCTGGCTAGCCAGCTAGGTATGCACTAAACAATAAACACTTAACTCGTACCCACACACCTCCCCAAGCACTGAGCACTGAGCACTACCCTAAGCACCAAGCACCACTATGCACGCACCCGTACTACACCGCCGGCTAGCCCTTATCGATATGGGCACTAATACCTTCCACCTACTCATTGTGGAAGACCGGCCCGGCCAGCCGCCGCACGAGCTGATGCGCACGAAAGTGGGCGTGCGCCTGGGGGAAGGTGGCATTAGCCGGGGCGAAATCGCGCCCGCGCCCTACGCCCGCGCCCTGCAAACGCTCCGCGGCTTTAAGGAGGAAATGGAGCTGCACCAGGTGACGGAAGTGCGCGCCACCGCTACCAGCGCCATGCGGGTGTCGCGCAACGGCCCCGAATTGGTGCGCGACATTCTGGAGCACACCGGCATTCAGGTCGAGGTGATCGGCGGCGAGCGTGAGGCCGAGCTCATCGCCAAAGGTATTCGGCAGGCGGTGCCGCTGGGGGCCGAGCGGCACTTACTCATGGATATTGGCGGCGGCTCCATCGAGTTTATTATTGCCAATGCTGACACTATTTTCTGGAAGCACAGCTTCGAAATCGGCGCTCAGCGGCTGCTCGACAAGTTCTTTGTTGATCCCGCGGGCATTTTTCCGCAGCCTGCCCTGCAAGCCGAGCTAGAGTTTTTGGCCGAAACCCTCGCCCCGCTCACGGCGGCCATGGCCGAATTTGGCCCGCTGGTGGGGCTGGTGGGCAGCTCGGGCAGCTTCGATACACTGGGCGACTTGTCGGTGGGCCGCGTGCGGCGCGAAACGGAGTTGCCGCTGTCCACGCCCATCGCCCTCGAAGATTTCCGGCGGCATTTTGCTCAGCTCCTGAGCCTCGACCACGACGCCCGAGTAGCGCTGCCCGGCATGTTTCCGATGCGGGCCGACATGCTGGTGGTAGCTAGCGCGGTTATCTACTTCGTGCTGAAAACCTACGACTTAACTCGCATCACGGCTTCGGCTTGCGCGCTCAAGGAGGGCCTCCTGGCCGAGCTGCTGGCCTGAGGCCAGCCCCGCCCGGCCACCCGCCACCCGGTGAATAAACGCTAGCTTATCGACCACCGCCGGGTTGATAATGAATGGGTAAGGGTCGGGCTGCCCCATGCTACGATTGAGGCTGTTCAGGGCAAACGTCAGGGGCAGCCACATGGCCATGATCTGCCGAAAGTCGGCCTGCTGGTACGGGTCTTCGATGGCGGCGTGCAAGCCTTGGTCGGGGCCGGCGTCGAGCGGATTGAGGCGCACGCCGAAAGCGTACGCGGTTTGCAGGGTATCGAGAATATGGAGGTAGTGGGCCCAGGTTTCGGCCCAGTCTTCCCAGGGGTGGCTGGTGGCGTAGGCACTGATGTAGTCCTGCTGCCAGCCGGGCGGCGGGCCTTGGGCGTAGTGCTTGTTGAGCGCCTCGCCGTAGTCGGCCCGCTCATCCCCAAACACTCGCCGAAACGCCTCCAGGTTGGGCGAATGGTCGATCAGGCGGTCCCAGTAGTAGTGCCCTACCTCGTGGCGAAAGTGGCCCAGCAGCGTGCGGTACACTTCGTGCATCGACTGCTTGGCCTGCTCGCGCTCGATGTCGTCGGCTTCGGCTATATTGATAGTGATGAGTCCCTTATCATGGCCGGTCAGTACTTTTTGGCTGGCCTCGGTGCCTTCATCAGCCTTGAAGTCAAACTGCAAACCCACTTCCGGATACACCGTTTTGCTTACCACGGGCAGGTGCAGGCACAGCAGGCTGTACACCAGGCGGTGCTTGGCTGCTTCGAGGCTGCGCCAGCGGCTAAGGTAACCGGGGTGGCTCAGGTCGGGGATGGTGCGGTTGAGGGCGCAGGCTACGCAAAACGGCGTGATACTCTCGCTGGGCACCAGCCAGTTGCACACTTCGTACTCGTGGTTGGTGCAGTACGTGTAGGTAGTACCGACCTGGTTGCCATAAATGCGAAAGGTGAGGCCGCCGGGCTGGGCTAGTAAGGGCAGCAGCTGCCGCTGCGTAGACTCAAAGCCCAGGGGATAGTGGCATTTTTCGCACCGGCTATTTTCAAAGTACAGCACTTGGCCGCAGTGCGTGCAGGTAAAAAGCTTCACGGGTAGTTCAGGCTGGTAGTCCGGCTGTTAACGCACAGCCGGCGGTGAAGTTGAAGCCAGCCGCGGTGACTAGCCAGTAGGCTCACTTCCCTTACTACCCCTTTGCGTTTTAAGGCCCCAAAGCAAATAGGTGCCCCTGGTTTGAGAAATTCGGTTGTTTATTTAACCCCAAGTATTCCCGAAGGGATACGAATCTTCGGCCGCCCCCTTCAACCTAACCCTGCGCTGATCTTATGTCTGCCAATACGCTACTAGCCTCTTATCTGGAGCAGCCGCACGTGTGGGACGAAATGTTTCGGGCGGAAGGCGTGCGGCCGGCGTACCAGCAGTTTGCCGCCGCTATCGAAAACCTGCCGGGCCTGGAAATGACCCGCAAGGATGAGCTAGCCAAGAAGCTGTTCATGAGCCAGGGCATCACGTTCACGGTGTATAACAGTGGCGAGGGCATCGAGAAGATATTCCCGTTTGATATTATTCCGCGCATTATCAGCAACGACGAGTGGCTGCGCATTGAGGCGGGTATCAAGCAGCGCCTCAAGGCCTTAAATATTTTTTTGAAGGATATTTATCACCAGCAGTTTATCATTAAGGATGGCGTAGTGCCGGCCGCTTTGGTGTACTCGTGCCCGCAGTTTGTGCGCGAGATGGTGAATGTGCCGGTACCGCACGATGTGTACACACACGTGGCCGGCGTCGACCTCATTCGCGACCACGACGGCGAGTTTTACGTGCTCGAAGACAACCTGCGCACGCCTTCCGGGGTGTCGTACATGCTGGAAAACCGGAGCATTACGTCGCGTATTTTTCCCGACTTGCTGCCCAAGAGCAACGTGCGGCCGGTGAAGGACTACCCCGAGCTGCTGTACCGCAACCTGCTGGCGCTGGCCGACCGCCAGGCCAGCGACCCGACGGTGGTGCTGCTTTCGCCGGGCATCTACAACTCGGCGTATTTTGAGCACAGCACCCTCGCCCGGCTCATGGGCATTCAGCTGGTCGAAGGCCGCGATTTGATCGTGCATAACCACTTTGTGTACATGAAAACCACGCGCGGCCTAGAGAAAGTAGACGTGATTTACCGCCGCGTCGATGACGAGTTTCTCGACCCACTGGCCTTCCGGCCCGATAGTGCGCTCGGCGTGCCGGGCCTCTACTGGGCCTACCGCAAGGGCAACGTGGCCATCGTAAATGCCATGGGCAACGGCGTGGCCGACGACAAAGCGGTGTATTGCTACGTGCCCGAGATGATTCGCTACTACCTCAACGAGGAGCCAATTCTCAAGAACGTGCCTACCTACCAGCTCGAAAACGCCGAGCACCGCGAGCTGGTATTCAGCCAGATGGACCGCATGGTCATCAAGCGCACCAACGAGTCGGGCGGCTACGGCATGCTCATCGGCAGCGCCGCCAGCGAGCAGGAAATGGACGATTTTCGCCAGGCCATCCTGGGCGACCCGCGCAGCTTTATCGCCCAGCCGATTATCAGCCTCTCCTCCACCCCGTGCTACATTGATGGCAAGCTCCAGCCGCGCCGCATCGACCTGCGGCCATTTGCGCTGTGCGGGCCCAGCGGCATCGACATTGTGCCGGGCGGCCTCACGCGGGTAGCCCTGCGCGAAGGCTCATTGATCGTCAACTCGTCGCAAGGCGGCGGCAGCAAGGATACGTGGGTTTTAGGTAATTAATAATGATTAGACTTGTTAGTGTTTGACTTTAAGAGTTTTAACTTTTTTTGTATTCTATC